>JAZSMU010000078.1:0-4926 GCA_045536045.1 Candidatus Gastranaerophilales bacterium | reverse complement strand
TTCTAGTAAATGAAACACCTGTTGCACAGTCGTTACCCATGTTTCCGAATACCATTGTTTGAACGTTAACAGCTGTACCAAAATTGTGGTCAATTTTGTTCATATTTCTGTATGCAACTGCTCTAGGAATATTCCAAGAACGGAATACAGCTTCAATAGCTTCTTGAAGTTGGATATATGGGTCTTGTGGGAATTCTTTACCTGTAACTTCTTTAATTACATTTTTGTAGATAGGAATTAAAGATTTCCAGCCTTCTGCTGAAATTTGAGTATCTTCTTTAACGCCTTCTCTTTCTTTAACTTTTTCAACTTCTGATTCAAAGTATTTTTGTCTGTCCATTTCCCAAGCAACAGAACCAAACATAGTTAAGAAACGACGATAAGAATCGTAGCAGAAACGTGGGTTATTTGTTAATTTAACCATTGCTTCAACTGTTTCGTCATTCAAACCTAAGTTAAGAATTGTTTCCATCATACCTGGCATAGAAACTCTAGCACCTGAACGAACAGAAACTAAAAGTGGGTTTTCTTTGTCTCCAAATTTTTTGCCTGCTTGAACTTCAACTTCAGTTAAAGCTTTTTTAACTTCGTCCATCAAACCTTCTGGCATTTTGTTGCCATTGTTGATGTAGTTCATACAAGTTTCAGTTGTAATTGTTAGCCCTGGAGGAACAGGCAAACCAAGATTTGTCATTTCAGCAAGGTTAGCACCTTTACCACCTAAAAGGTTACGCATTGATGCATCGCCCTCTTTAAATAACCATACGTTTTTTGTCATAAAAGTCATACTCCTTTTAACTATTTTCTCTCTTTTATTGCAAAAATTTTAACACAATAACACTTTATAAGCAAATTGAAAAATGTTACAATTTCAACTCCTCAACTCTTTTTTTAGCAGGTTCAAACAAAGGATTTAAATTTGAAGATTTTTGATAGTATTCTAAAGCTTTTTCTAAGTTAGAATTTGCATCTTCTAAATTTGCCAACACCCAATAATAATAGTAGTTAAACTCGCCTAAATAGCTTGCCATGCTAATAATTATTGAATTTATATTTTTATTTTTATTCAAACTAATATCTGTAAATTCAAGCCAGTTTACAAGCTTAAATGGCTCAACATCAATAGCTTTTTTCAAATAATATATTTTTAAGCTATAAATGGCTCCTTTGATATCTTCTCCTAAAGTCCCTAAATAAATTGCATTATTTAAAATTCCTGTTGAAATTTCTAGGTTTTCATTAAGCTCAGAAATTGGTAATTTTACCAATTTCTTCGCTAATTTTTCGTTTTCTTCTTTGTTTAAAAGAATACTATTAACAAGCATTAATTTATTTAAAACCAATCTATCATTATTTCTATTGGCTTTTTTCCAATATTTATAAGCACTTCCATATTTTGAATTTATAAATTCAATATCCCCTTTAGCTTCTAAAGTTTTTGGAGATTTTTTTGATATTTCTTCCATTCTTTTAATAACTTTTTGTGCAGCATAAACATCATTAATTTTTAATAAACTTTTAAATAAAATGTCGTATGCTTCAATGTTCTCGCCATCTTGAGAGATAGAAAAATTAACATCTTGAATTGCTTTATAGTAATTATTATCCAAGTATGAAAGCTTTGCTTCGTTTAATTTTTTCTCGGCTTGAGTTTTAGAATTTTGAGCTAAAATTTGATATTTTAAATTCAAAAATTCATCTTTCAAAATTGAGTTTTTATATTTTTTATCTTCAGCAATTTTTAATGCGTTCTCGCTTTTGCCACTATCAAATAAAATTTTAGCTTCTAAAAGCTTATAATTAATATTTTTTGAGTTTAATTTTGTTGCTGTTTTAATGAAATTTAGAGCTTGTCTATTTTGTTTCAAGCTATAAAAAGCATTTGCCATAATATAGTTTGCAACATCAGACTTTTTCATTAAATTTTTGTTGTTTTTAAGCTCAAATGCAACTTCTTGAGCCAAATTTTGGTATTTTACAGATGAAATATAGTTTAATAACAATTTTTCTTCTTCATCTAATAAGCTAAAGTTTGTTTCATATGTTGTTTTCAAATTTTCAATATCAGATGAGAATTTTTCTTGATTTTTAATTTTATAAGTTGCTTCTCTCGCTAGAGAATAAAAGCCTTCTGAGTATAAATATTTTGAAATATTTAATAATTCTCTATCATTTTTTAATTTAGATATAATTTTTTGAAATTCAGAATAAGAAGCAGTAATATTTCCGTGAATAAATTTTTGTCTAGCATCCGAAAAAGCCAATGTGCCAGAAGAAACAACACTATTAAAAGACTCTTCTTTTGCTATTGAAAAATTTAAAACAGAATCCATAACATTAATTGGGTCAAAATAATTTTTAGTATCTTCATTTAGTGCAAAGGAAGCACCAGCAATTAAACAAAATGCAAAGCCTGATATTATAAGTTTTTTTCTAAGTTCTGTCATAATAATATTTTGAGAAAGTTTCCAACACTTGTTCTTGTTCTTGAGTTTTGTTTTCAAAAAGTGTTATGTAAGAGTAAATATCTTTTAAATTAACATTTTTGAAAATGTCATAATCTTGTTTATCTAGAGTTATTTCTGTGCCATCAATAAAGATTTCAACAATTTTATCTACCGTAATATTCAAAAATACATCCACTAAATCTCCATCAAAATGGGTATTTTTTCCGTCTAAAAGAATTTGAACAACTTTTTCAATTTCCATTCTAGAACGATAGTGCCTTTTTGATGTTATGGCGTCAAAAACATCTGCAATTGCTAAAATTCTTCCACCAATTGGAATGTCTTTTCCACTTAATTTTTGCCAGTAGCCAGAGCCATCAAATTTTTCATGGTGGGAAGCTGCAATTGTTGCAATGTCTTTGTATTCTCCAGAATTATAAACTTTGCCTAAAATAAGATGAGTTAAGTGTGCGTGTTCTTTAATGTGTGCATATTCATCATCTGTCAATTTACCTTCTTTTTGAAGAACAGAATCTTTAATGCCAATTTTTCCTATATCGTGTAATAAAGATGCTTGTTCAATAATTTTTTTCTCAGATTCAGAAAGATTAATGGCATCACAGATTAATTTTGTATACAAAGTTACTCTTCTAGAATGACCAGCTGTAATTTTATCTCTAGCATCTAATGAAGTTGATAATGTATCAATAAAGCTTGCCATCATATCTTTTTGTTCTTGAATTAGCTTTTCTTGCTTATCAAACAAAACTGCGTTATCAATTGCAATCCCAGCAGTTGCACCAATTGCAATTAAGGCTTCTTCGTCTTTTTGAGTAAAGCTTCCATCAAATTTATTTAAAACCTGAAAAACACCCACAATTTGATGTTTAATATTAACTATTGGCATGCAAAGAATATTTCTTGTTTTGTATTCTGTTTGCATATCAATTTCTTTGTTAAATCTATCATCAGCGTATGCGTCTTCAATATTAACTGTTTCGCCTGTTGTTGCAACATAACCTGCAATACCCATGTTAGACGGGAAGCGAATTTCTTTTGATTCAACTCCTGTTGCAACCTTGCTCCAGAGTTCGCCTTTTTCTTCATCTAACATAAAAACCGTGCAACGGTCTGCATTAAGAACATGTTTAATTTCTTCTGCAATAATATTTAAAAGGTTATCAATGTTTGTTTCAACACTAACCGTTCTACCCACTTTTAATAAAGCTAAAAATGGGTCTTCGCTATTGCTCGGGGGAATGAATGTTTTATCATCTGCATTCATTTTTTCTTTTTCAATTTCAAGTTTTAATTTGATGATAAAATTATCTAATTCGCCCTTGCTCAATGCATTTTCAGCTTGAATTAATTGAGCAGTTTTAATATTATCTAGGGCAATTTCTAAATTATTGTTCAAAAATTCAATATATCCTTGAGCAGAAATATTAAATTTAAGAGCTATCATTGAATTTATTGAATTTGCAAGATATTTAGCGTCATTTAACAATAAAAGCGCGTCATAATAGCTATTTTTTGAATCTTTATATTTATAAATTGCCAAAATTGACATTGTAATTGAAGCAAATTCAAAGTTTTTGTTTGCGACAAAATATTTATGAAACTTTTGTAGTTCAGATTTTTTATCAAATTTATTTCTAGATAAAATTTCAACAAAAACAGAATTTAAAAACTCAAGTCTTGCATTATGACTCATATTTTCAATTGCATTGATTTCTAGAACCATTCTACCACCTTAAATATATCTAAAATTATACTTTATTTTTTTGTATCTGTCATGTTTATGGTAATATTAATTTAAGAAATGGAGAAACAAAATGGAAAATACATCAAATCATCTTAATGTTAGAGAAGGTCGTATTCAAAAATTGGCAGACCTTGTTGATATGGGAATAAATCCATATCCTTATTCTTATGATAAAAATGCTTCAGCAAACGACTTGCAAGAAAAATATAAAGACCTTGAATCAGGTGCTGAAACAGAAGATGAATATAGAGTTGCTGGAAGAATTATGGCAATGAGAAACTCTGGAATGTTCATTGACCTTATGGATTCATCTGGAAAAATTCAAGTATTCTCACATAAAGAAAATTTAGATGAAAAACAATTAAAACTATTAAAATTATTAGATGTAGGCGATATTGCTGGATTTAAAGGCACAATTAGAAGAACTCCTAGAGGAGAGCTTTCTATTAAATCTACAGAAATTAAACTATTATCAAAATCATTACAACCTTTGCCTGAAAAATTTCACGGTTTAACAGATGTTGATATCAGATATCGCCAAAGATATGTTGATATGATTGTTAATAAAGATGTTAGAGATACATTTAAAAAACGTTCTTTAATTATTCAAAAAATTAGAGAATATTTATGCAAAGAAGGATTTTTAGAAGTTGAAACTCCAATGCTTCATGCCCAAGCTGGTGGCGCTAGTGCTCGTCCATTTGAAACTTTCCA
>JAZSMU010000040.1:0-2710 GCA_045536045.1 Candidatus Gastranaerophilales bacterium | reverse complement strand
ACGCAACTTTTGCATTGCTGTTTAACCTTTTTGCAGAAGGTATAATTCTGTTAATTTTGTTTCCAAACGAAATTTTCATATTTTTCCTTTCTACTTGTATTATTTAAGAAAGCTAAAAAAATAAAATGCCTAATTTTAGTTATTTTTCTGAAAACTTTAACATTTCTTAATATCAACAAAGAAAAGTCTTAATTTTCATATAATTTTATCAGGCGGATATAAATTCCAAGATAGTTTTTGAGCATTTTGCCCTCAAAACTAACTCCACCAATTTTTTGCACTAAAATTGTAGTGCGATGCACTAGATTTATTTGGTTCTGGCGAGTTTATATTATTTTAGATTGTCCAATTTATTACTTCGCCATTTGCTTTGGTAAATTGAGCTGAAACTATCATAATTAAATCAACAAGAGCCCAAGTTCCAGAAATAAAAAATCCCAAACCAAATATCCAGCCTGTTAATAAGGTAATTAAAAGCATTGCAACTGCTGTTTGAACTTTACCAACATAAAAACGATGTGCACCAAAAGCACCTAATAACAAACAAAATAATAATGTCGCAAGCCAAGTTTTATTAAATTCTTTTCCTTCCATAAAATTCTCCTTTTGCGAATATATTATATTATATTATTTGGAAGTGGCAGTCAAACATTTTAGCTCTTTTTATTGTGTAGGTATTATGCAATTTTCCTTTTTAATATTTTCTACGATAAGAATTTCTTGCTTTTATAAATTTTTTAAAATTTCAACAAAATTGATGGCACAAGAGAACATTGCCACCAAAACTACCCACGCCATTTGTTAGTTTTGTATAGAGAATTAAGTCCAAATTCTCTATTTGAATTGAGCCTACAAAATTATTATATGTCCATATTTGTCATAAACGAGTATTAAAATAATAAAAATTAAAAATGGAAAAGATAAATGCTAAAAATTTGGAGAAATATAATGAACAACACAAAAAAATTTTTAAAAGCTCAAATAAATGAAGACCTTTTACTTGCTCTGATAATGCTACTTTGCATTATTTGTATGGCAGTATTTTCTACGGCAAAAGAAAGAAAATATCTTCGCAAAATAGAAAAAAACAAAATCAATATAAAAATTGAAAACAAAATGCCAATAAAACATGCAAAAAGTTATACAAATATTTTTTAAGGAAAGTAAGAGTTTTCCTAAAACTAAATAAGGATTGGCTTTTGCGTATTATTCTATCTACACAAAATTAGCAAGCACCTTGTTATACTCTTCTGCCATATTAGAACCAAAACAAACAAAAATAACTTTTTCAATTGAGTATCTGGTTTAATATAGCCATTAAAAGATATACCATCACATTCTGTTTCTTTGATAAAATCAGCAGAAAAAGCCTCGCCAAATCCTGGTATTATTTGTATGCATAAAGGCAAACAATATGGCATTTTTTCTGAAATTTGTTTAAGTATTAACCAATGTAACATTTTTATAAATTTTTAAAATAAGCGATTTAAAAAATACTTTATATATTTAGTATATACTTTGGTTTTTTAAATGAGCTCTACCCCTATTAATAACACCCAATACTTATATGGAAAACGCAATGGTTTTGCGAATTACAGTGGTGCAACAGCCCAAAACAGCTCTGTTTTTGGCACTTCTCCTATTAAACAAACTACAAATGAAGATTCTTTTGTGGCTTTTGAATCAAACCGAAAAGCAAATAATTCTAATAGCGAAACTGCACAATTAAGACAAAGTTTAAACGAAACAAAATCTAAACAAGGTTTTATTGGAAAACTTTGGGATGGTTTTAAAAATTTAACTGGCATTGGAGCTGGTTCTTCTAAAGCTGAAAAAGCAATAACAGACTATGAAAATGGCAAAATTTCTAAAGAAGAAATGGAAAAAGCTGTTAATGGCTACACTGAAGGTCAAAAAATGGTTGTTGATGTTGTTGCTGATATGGCGTCTGGCATTTTGGCAATCGGTGCTTTTGCTCTTGCTGTTCCAACAGGTGGTGCTTCTTTAGCTGTTGGTTTGGGTCTTGCAACTGCTGTTGGTGCTGGAAGCAAAGTTTTAATTAAAGGTGGCGACGCACTTTTAACAGGCAAAGAATATTCTGGAAAAGATTTGTTATATGATACAGTAACTGGTGGTATAAATGGTGTTTTAGCTCCTGTTACAAACGGAATTGGAAACACTGTTACAAAAACAATTGGAACAAAACTTGGTTTAACTATTGTTAAAGAAGGCGCAGAAGAAGTTGTTGAACAAGGCGTTAAACAAGGAGTTAAGCAAGGTCTTAAATCAATTGTCTTAAACCAAACAACAGATGTTATTGGTGGAACTGTTGCGAAAAGAGCAGTTGCACTTGGTGCTGGGATGGCAGTTGATGGTGCTTTAGGTGGTGCAGCTGATAATATGGTTAGAGCTGGATTAAATGGCGAAAATGTTTTAGAAGCTGGCGTTCAAGGTGCTGTTGGTGGTTTAATAATGGCTCCTGTTATTGGTGGTGGATTTAGAGTAGCTGGAAAAGCAGGTAAGGCTTTAGGTAATAAAATTAATACAGGCAAAACTTTAAGCAGTGAAGTTGCAACTAGCAAAATTATGCCAGACACTACCCCAGCAATTATTCAAGGTGGTGTTACTCCAGATGAAAAGAAAATGATGAGAATCTCATTGCAATTCTTCGGTGGAAAAGCAGCAGATAATGCAACAGACGCTACTAGAG
>JAZSMU010000097.1:0-19789 GCA_045536045.1 Candidatus Gastranaerophilales bacterium | reverse complement strand
CCCCAAACCATTCCTTTATAATCAACGATTTCATAACCTTGAAAATTATTTTCAACAGTCATTAAAATTCTTGAACTTACATCAGGTCGGGTTCCTGATAATAAATCTTCTCTATTAATCATTTTTAAATCTCCATCTCCTGTACATTATATAATTTGACATTTCTTCTTCTATTTGTAAAATTGCATTTGCCTGCATAGTGTAACCTGTACAAATATTACTATTAGTTAATTCATTACAGTTACTACATAAATCAACTTTTTGCCGTTGGGTATTATATAAATGCTTTACTATTAATAAACACAAGATAGAACTAGCAAAAAGTAATTTATCATAACTGTACATTTTTATTAAATATATTATAGTTAGAAAGCCAAGAAAAAATCTGGAAGCATCCCTAGTTATTCTCGAATAAAATCTGTAATAAAATGGATTTGATAATAATACTATAATCGTTAAACCCATTAACAAAAATGAAAAACTAATATTTATATACTTATACAGTATAAATGCTAATAATACCCCTAAATATAGAAAAAAACAACTCCTACAGATAAAAAGGTTTCCAATATTCATACTGTCAACTCTATATTTAGCACATAGCGGTTTATGAACAAATAAATATGGGTAAAAATGCTTTAAGTGAATGAACTTTAAAACTATATTCTCAAATAAATCAGAAAAAGCTTTTTTAAATTTCATCTACTTCTGCCCCACAAACTTTACAACATAAAGATTCCATGTGCTCTGTTTGATATGTTTCTCCACATTCTCTACATTTGTATGTTTTGCGTGTCTTTATCGACTTTTTATAAAAATAAAAAGCAGGAATTGTGATTAATATAAACAAAATTGCATAAAATAAAAACGCTTCAATTAAAGATTTAAAATGTATTACAGTAATCATGGTGATAATTGTACATTAATTTTAACTGCAATAAATACTCTGTTTATAGTATTTTACTTACAAAAAAGTTAATAGTCGGTTCTACTTGAACAACACCAACTAAAGCTTAAACCTAAAACAAGGCTAACGCCTTGTGGTTCTCGTCCAATTTGGTAAAAATCTCCAAATATTAAGGCGGTGGGTTTCAACCCACCGCCTTAATATTAAAAAACTCCCCGAGTTTTATGAGTTTCTTATGAGCAAAGCGAATTAGAAAGTCAAATACGGAAGGGAGCATATAAACACAAAAAAGACCTAATTTCTTAGGTCCTTTTTTAAATGGCTCCCCGAGTTGGACTCGAACCAACAACCTACCGGTTAACAGCCGGTTGCTCCACCATTGAGCTATCGAGGAATGTGTGTAATAAAATTATTTAATTTTCATTTGCCTTAATCGCTTAAGACTTAGTTATTATAACAACAAAAAAAATTTTACGCAAGAAGAAAATTAAGATTTTATGTGTTCTTTTTTAAGCACTATTTTTTTAATTTTATTTGGCTCAAAATCTTCGCTTGGAGTATAAATTTCAATATAATTTTCTGTTATTCCTTTTCTGGTGCCGTCTTTTTGGATTTTTTCTTCAAAAATTACACTAAGCTCACGTCCAATATTTTTTTCAATAAATTCAGCTTTAAACTTATCCGAAACCTTAATTAATTTCCTTGCACGTTCTTTTTTAATCCCCTCATCAACTTGTTCTAGCATTTTTTCAGCAATTGTGTTTGGTCTTTTTGAATATGGAAAAACGTGAATTTTAGTGAGTTTTGCTCTTTTTACATTTTCTAAAGTTTCAATAAAATCTTCATTTGTTTCCATTGGAAAACCAACAATTATATCTGCACCCAAAAATGGTAAATCAAAGTTTTTGTGCAATTTTTCAATCGTATTTAGCTCATCTTGAACAGAATAAAACCTGTTCATATTCTTTAAAGTCTTATCCGTCATGCTCTGCAAACTCAAATGGAAATGAGGGCAGAATTTTTTGCTATTTTTCAAAAAATCAATAAGCTCATCTGAAATTTCATTTACATAAAGGCTTCCTAGACGATACCTTTTGATTTCTGTTTTTTCAATTTCTTTAAGTAAATCAACAAGATTTTGCCCAAATTCGCATCCCCAAAGCCCAATATGAATTCCTGTTAAAATAACCTCATCTCTTCCTTTTTCAACAATTTTTTCAATTTGAGAAATGATATTTTTAACGCTATTAGAACGGGATTTCCCTCTTGCTTTTGGAATTATGCAATAGGCACAAGAATTATTACAACCATCTTGAATTTTGACATTAACTCTTGATGAAGTCGGATTTTTAATTGTTGCATACAAAAATTCGTCTTCAAATTCTTGTTTTTTGTCCTTTAAAATTTCTGCAATTTTTAATTTCTCAGAATTTTTTAAAATAATTTCTGCTGAGTTTTGAACATTTTCAATTTCAGCATCAACCACGCACCCTGCCAAAATCCTTATTATATCTTCATTTTCTCTTTTTGCTTTGTTTAAAATATAGTTTACTTCGCTATCTGCACTACCTGTAACTGTGCAAGAATTTAGGATAAAATAATTCGCTTCTTTAATATTTTTTGTTTGCTCAAACCCAATTTCAGAAAGTCTTTCAGCTATAATTTGCCCCTCTAGCTGGTTCAATTTACAACCTAGAGATTTAACAACAAACTTAGGCATTAATATCCCTTTCAATTAGTGCAACAGTTTCCATATGGTATGTATTTGGGAACATATCAAAAGCCCTAACGGACTTCAGTTTAAAGCCTTTTTCTTCTAAAATTTTAATATCTCTTGCTAAGGTTTGAGGGTTGCATGATGTATAGATAATTTTGTTTGTTAATTTTGAAATCACTTCAAGAGCTTTTTTGTCTGAGCCTTTTCTTGGTGGGTCTAAAATTACACAATCAAAAGTTTTCTTTTTGAGAAGAAAATTATTGAAAATTACTTTTGCATCTCCTTCAAAAACTTCGTAATTTTTAACTGAATTTAGCTTAAAATTTTCTTTTGCAAATTTAACGGCATTAGAATTTTCTTCAACAAGAGTTATTTTATTTGCCTTGTCGCTTGTCCAAATTCCAATTGAGCCAACTCCACCGTAAGCATCTAAAATTGATGAATTTTCATCTATTAAAGATTTTATATGCTCAAACATAACACTTGCCATTTTTGGGTTTGTTTGGAAAAAGCTTGTTGAGCCAATTTTGTATGTTTTTTCAGAATTTTTATATTTTAATTTTTCTTCAATAAAATCTTCGCCAAAAATTTTTTCTGTTGCATTTCCTAAAATCGTGTTTGTTTCTTCGTTATTATAATTGATGTTGAAACTTTTAATTTCTTTGAATTTTTGAGTTAATTTTTTAACAAAAATATCAATTTCGCTTGTTTGTGCTTTTGTTAATTTGTCTGTATGGAGAACAAAAACAGTTGAAATATTTTTAGAATTTGCCGAACATCTTAAAAGAATGTTTTTTAATAGCCCATTTTTGTTATAGTTGCAATATGCACCTAAAGTCCAATTCTCACGAACAAATTCAACTATTTCATCAACAATTTTTGGCTGAATTGGGCAAAATTTTATATTTGTTAGTTGATGGGATTTTTCTCTATAGTATCCTGCTAAAATTCTTTTAGAATTTTTTGTTTCTTCAATTGGATATTGAACTTTACATCTATATTCTTTTAGCTCTGGGCTTTTTTCAACTCCTAAAAATTCAACATTATCTTCTAATTTTAGCGTTTCTTTTAAGATATTTTCTTTTTCTTTTAATTGATATTTATAATCTATAAACTGCCAATTGCAACTTCCACAAGCGTTGAATATTGGACAAAATGGTTTAACTCTATATTCCGATGGCTCAACAATTTCAATAATTTCTGCTCTACCATAGCTTTTGTTTAATTTTGTAATTCTTGCTTTAACTATATCATTAGGGCAGGCACCCTTAACAAAAAAAACAAAGTCATTGTGCCTTGAAAGTGCTTCTCCTCCAAAAGTTAATTTTTCTATTTTTAATTCAATAATTTCGTCTTGTTTCATTTAAAAATCAAAATACCTATCAAAATCTACATCATCAAAGCAAGTTAAAAGCCTATATATTTCGTTTTCAACATCCATTCTTTGAAAACTGTATTCGTCAAATTTCCAATATTTTGGGTTGATTCCAACAACTCTGACTAAATTATTTTCATGTAAAATTTTTAATTTTCTTTTAACTGTTGTAAGGTCAATATTTAAAATTTTTGCAAGCTCAACTGATGTTATGCCCTCAGGAGAAGAATATTTGTCTTCGGTCATAAACATAAGCTCAAGCCCAATTTGTTTTAAAACACTGTCTTCTTCAACAAATTCGTCTATCATACCCTAATTAAACCACTAAACACCAACATTTTCTATACTTTGAATGCTTTATTCATTGCTTAATTGTGCTTTTTTACTTTTTATCTTAAAATATTTAAAAAAGGAGAAAATATGTATCACGTGTATTTAGTTGAAAAAGACGGATTTGATTCTAAAAAATTATTAGGAAATTATAAAGATATAGACGAAGCTTACGATAGAATTGATGAAGAATTAGAAAAAAATCCAGACATTAAATATTCTTTAGAAGAAACAAATGGCACAGTTAATAACTATGGCGATTTGATTTCAACTGTTTTGAACCACAACTAAACAGTTATAACTTCTGCTCTTTCAATTTTTTCAACACCTTTTTCTTTGGCTTGATGAAGCCCCCAAGTTAGTGCTGTTGATTGCAAAATGCGTCCTTGAAATTCTGGGTCAAGTTCTTCAAGGATAAATTTTGGGTTATAAATTTCTCTTGATTTGTCTAAAAATACTTCTGCTTTGTCATCTTTGAACATTTCAAAGCCAAATCTTTTTCCTTGTGATAATTGTGAACAAGTTGCAATTTTGAATGTTGAGTTTTTAAATTCATCTTTAATTTGACTATTTTCGTCAAGTAATTTTTGCCATTCGCCATCTTTTTTGATTTCAATTTGTTTAATAACATTTTCGTCATTTACTGTTCTTGTTATTCTAATGTTATTTGAAAATTCTAGCCCACAGGGGTTTTCTGGATTTTTTTGGTCTTTAAATGCTCTTTCAAAAAGTTCTTTAACTTCTTTAGCACTTATTGTTCTTGTCCAAATGCTTTTATCAAAATTTATAATATCTTTAATGTTGTATGGAGTTAAAAAACTACCTTTTTCTGGTGGTGCTTCTCTAAAATCTGAAAATAAGAAAAATGCAAAATCAGCACCAGTTATATCTCTTGCGCTATTTGCAAAAAATGTTCCCAATTCGCTTGTGTTTGTTAATTCTTCAGAATAATCTTTTGCCTTTAAGCTTAGTGGCATTTGCACAAGTTGTTTTTTGTAGTCTTTGTTCGCTTCAAGTAAAATTTCTTCGTGTCTTTTGCTTATTTTGATAGGATTTGAAATATTTGTGTTTGCAATTATTTTATTGTCTTTGCTTCCGTTTAGAGAAGAAAAATCGTGGGCATCTGCCCCGATATTTATTTTTGGTGCATAAACTTCATTTTTTCTAAGTGCTACCATTAAAGCACCCTTGCCACTTGCTGGAGGAAAGAGGATTTTTTTGCCTTTATAATCTTCATCATATAAGGCATGCATATGTCCACCAACAACAAATTTTAGGTTTTTAATTCCTTTTTCTTCAATAAAATCAATAATTTCACTAAAGCTTCTGTCGTTTATTTTATCTGAATTATTGTGCGACATTAAAACAGCGTAGTCATATTCTTCGCCTTTTTCTTTGATTTCTTCTATAACTTTTCCAAGCTCTGCTTTTTGAGTTTCAATTCCAAATTCTCTGCCGTTTCCAATTGATGTTCCTAAAATTAGCACTTTTTTATTTTCGCCATCAACAACATCATCAATTATTGCGTATGGTTCAATAAGTCCAGCTGGAATATCGCATCTAGTTTCTAGATGGCTTGCAAAGCAAGAAACAAAATGAATTTTGTCGTTTTTTGCTTTTAACTCTTGCATCATTTTAATGTAATCTATTTTATCTTGTTGAGCAGGCGTTAGATTAGCGTAACCACCCTTTAGCTCTTCTTTGGTAATTTCTTTTGTTAGGGTGTATAGCTCTTTATTACCCATATTAAAAACAACATTGGTATCTGGGTTGATTTTAGTAAAATTTTCTAATATTTTTTGAGTTGCACCAAGTCTAAAAATATTACCGAAGCTATCGCCATTATCTAAAAGTGTTGTTTTTTCTTTTGAAGTTTTTATAGATTCTGACATTTTATCTAAAACGCCACAATGCATAGGGAGTTTATCGTGAACATCTGTTGTTAGCCAATAATCTCCTTTAAAATTTGGCTTAAAATAAACTGTGCTTCCTATCTTCATAATTAAATAAAAACAGCTAAACTTTCTAAATTGCTAATTCAAAAATTTTTTAGTTGTATAATTTTTTTATGTTAAAAAGTTTTTTACCAATAATTTTGCTAACTATTTCAAATGTGTTTATGACATTGGCTTGGTATGGGCATTTAAAGCATAAAAGTGCTGCTTTGTGGGTAGTTATTTTAGTTAGTTGGCTTATAGCTTTATTTGAATATTGTTTCCAAGTTCCGGCAAATAGAATTGGAAGCGAATATTTTACAACTGCACAACTTAAAACAATTCAAGAAATTATTACCTTAACCGTTTTTTGTTTCTTTTCTGTTTTATATTTAAAAGAAGAATTGCGTTGGAATTATATTGTAGGCTTTATTTTTATGATATTTGCTGCATTTTTTATTTTTAAAAAATGGTAATTTTTAGCGAAGGGTTAAAAAAGCCTCAATTTTTGCTTTTATAGAAGAATTTGAATAGCCATCAACATCAATATATAGCCCATTATATTTATTTGCTAAATATTTTGCGATTTGGCATTTTGAACAGAAAGTTTGTGCATAAAATATTGTTGGCAAATTTTCGTCAACTTGCATTTCAAGCTCAATATCTGCGGGGCACCCAGCTTCAACACATCTTAACCAGCCAAAAACATGAGTTTCGTCTGGGAATAATTCTAAAATACTTAAATCATTAGGAGGAACGCCCCAAAAGCCGAATTTAGCCTTGCTTGGGCTCATTTCAACTTCTTTATAATCTACAATATTTTCTGTTAAAAGCTCAACTTTTTTCCTTAGTGGGAGATTGCTTTTGCAAATTTTAATTTCTTGTGTTTGTTGTTTTTCTAAATATTCAAATTCAAAAATTTTAAGCCCATTTTCTTTTAAGATTTGAGAGGCAAAATATGCGTTATCGCACTTGTCTTTCCCAATGGGTGCAATGATTTCAACTAATTCATTTTTTAAATAAATTGAATTGTCAATAATGTTTTTAATGATTTTACAGCTTGAATCTGGGATTATTTTAGTTTCTGGAGCACCTATTTCAATATCAAGGTCAATAAATTCTGGATTGTCATATTTTTCTTTATAAGAATTTATAATATGAGGTGGAACATAGCCCCAAAAGCCTATTTTAGCCAAGTGAGAAGATTTCATAAATTTCCTCATCAGATAATTCTGTAATAATTTTTTCGCCTTCAAAAACAGCTCTGTCTACAAGCTCTCTTTTATTTTTAATTATGGCGTCAATTTTTTCTTCAAATGTTGAAAGTGTGATAAATCTATGCACCATAACATTTTTGTCTTGCCCAATTCTGTATGTTCTGTCTGTTGCTTGGTCTTCAACGGCTGGATTCCACCACAAGTCATAGTGAATAACATTTGTTGCACTTGTTAAGTTTAAGCCTAAACCACCTGCCTTTAAAGACAAAATTAAAACTTTTTTATTTGGGTTATTGTTAAATTGTTCTAAGATTTCTTCTCTTTGTTTAATATTTAAAGAGCCATGGAAAAATAATGGTTTTTCATTGTATTCATCTTGAATAATATTCTCTAAAATATCGCCCATTTGTTTATATTGAGTGAAAACAAGGGCTTTTTCGTTATTTTCAACAATATTATCTAAAATAGATATAAGTTTTTCAGATTTTCCACTTGCAGATTTGCTCATATCGCCAGTTTTTAGATAGTGGTATGGGTGGTTGCACACTTGTTTTAGAGAAGTTATAAGCTTAAATATTGCACCACGTCTATTTATTCCACCACCTGAAGTTGAAATTTCTTTCATAGATGAATTTAAAACTTTTTCATACAAACTTGCTTGAACCTTAGATAAATAACAAAATTCATCTAAAACAACTTTGTCTGGCAGGTCTGAAATAATTGATTTATCTGTTTTTAGCCTTCTCATCATAAAAGGAGAAATTGCAAGTTTCAATTTTTCCCCTCTTTGGACTTCTTTAAATCTTTCAATAGGAATTGCGTAATTTTTGCTAAAATCAACAAGTGAGCCTAAATATCCTTTATTAATAAAATCAAAAATACTCCAAAGTTCGCTTAATTTATTTTCAACAGGAGTACCTGTCATTGCAACTTTCATAGATGCTTTAATTGATTTAACTGCTTGAGTTTGGGAAGTGTTGATGTTTTTAATGTTTTGAGCTTCGTCAATAACCATTAAATCCCAATTGTGTTTTTTAAATTCTTCATTATCAATTCTTAAAACTGCGTAAGTCGTTAAAATAACATCACAATTTGTATCAAAAACTCTATCAATTCCGTGATAAATTTTGGCATTTAGACTTGGTGCAAATGTTTTAAGCTCTCTGTGCCAATTGCCCATAAGAGTTGTTGGGCAAATAACAAGGGCTGGCATTTTGAGTTTCTTTTCTTCTTTAAGTTTAAGAATTAAACTGATAACCTGAATTGTTTTACCAAGACCCATATCATCTGCAATACAACAACCAAAGCCTTTTTGAACATTGGTCCATAGCCATCTAAATCCAACTTCTTGATATGGACGAAGAGTTCCTTCAAGATTTTTGGGCAGAGTTATATCTTCAATTTTTGTGAAATCTGAAATAACTTTTGCAAAAGCCATGTCATAATCAAAGTCGTAGTCGTCAATTTTTCCAGATAATGCAGCATGTAAAAGCTTCATTTTGTTCATTTTGAAATCTGGAGTTTTCTTTAATTTTTCTAAAAGTTTTTCAGTTTCTTCTCTATCTATTAAAATGAATTTTTCTTGATATTTAATAAGCCCTTGAGTGTTTTTAGTTAGTTCTCTAAATTCCTCAACACTGATTTTTGTATCTCCTAGTGCAACTTCAATTTTAAAGTCCATAATTTCATCAAGTGAAATTGTAGAATTTGAGCTGAAGTCAATTTTTGTGTCGTCCCCTTCTCTAAGGCTTTTCATTTTTGCATTAATTGAAGCTCTTGGAACGATAATATTATTCATACCATCTGGAAGAACGACTTCCATTCCGGCTTGAGATAAATAATAAGAAATTTGAGTAATAAGCTTGTAAACTCCTGCTAAATCCATTTCAAGAGTTACATCTTCAAGGTCTTCAATATATTTTGTTGCCCAATTGATTTGTTTTTCAATTAGAGTTTTTTCAAAGTCGTTCAAATTCTCTAATGGAATATTTTCTTGATTAACAATGTTTTTAGCCTCAATTCTCATCAAGAATTTTTCGTCTGTTAATTTTTCAATTCTAAATACAGGAACAATCTCATAAGTTCCTAAAGACATTTCATCTAGCCAAGTTTGAATATCTAGCCCTAAGTTTGTTTGTTTGAAATAGAGCTTGTGAACAGTGTTTTTAGTGAAATAAATCGCACTTTTTATATCTTTAAATTTATGTGCTTTAAGATTCATAAAATTGAAAATTAGATAATTTAAGTATTTATCAATTAATTTTCTGGTGGTTTCCATATCTAAAACATCATTTTCTAAAATTTGCTGATAGCATTTTAGATAATCTGGATTTTTGAGATATGGTTCATAAATAATTGAGAATTTATCCCCTCTCATTTTAACAGTTGGGATAAAATTCAATTTTTCTATTGTCTTTTTAACAAATCTGGTTAGAGCAAAGAAAAATTCATATTTAGGAAGGCTATCTACAAGTTCTAGGTTTTCATCTAGCCCTGTGAAATATTCAAAAAATAAATCTAGTGAAATATTATAGCCATATTTGTCGCCTTTGTATTCTGCTCTCATTCTGTATAGAGAACCTTTGGATTTTAAGTAGTATTCAAAATCATAAGGTGGCGAAACAAAGATATTAACAAGATTATCTTTCATTTCAAAGTCAATATCTGTTGTTCTTAAAATAGGGTTATTTGTTGAATATGTGTCTTGAAATTCTTCTTCAATAAGCTCATAAATTAATGACAGGCAATATTTAAAATCCTTATTTTTTTGCGAATAAGGATTATTGTCCAAATTCAAAAGCAGTTTTTCTATATCGTTTTTCTTGAATGTTAAGTTTTGCAATTTAAGTCCTCTATTAATTTATTTATTGTATAATAAAGAAATGAAATTTGCAGTTAGAATTATAAAAAATACATTTTATCCTGTAATTTATGAGCCTGTTTTAGAAAAATGGATAGAACACGGAAAAATGGGGCTTGTTATTACAGAAAAAGGCGAAGAGGTTCATAAAATCTTTATTGCAAACTCTGAAGTTCTTGCTCAATGGGAAAAATTCAAGCCAGAGCCTCTTAAATTAATCAGAGTTTTAACAGAAGAAGACCTTAAAACTTATGAACAAAATAAATATTTAGCAAAGCAAGCACTTAAAAAATGCGAAGAATTTGCAAAAAATAGAAAGCTTGATATGAACCTAACTCAAGCCAGATACACTTTTGATAGAAAGAAAATAACTTTCTACTATACAGCACCTCAAAGAGTTGATTTTAGAGAGCTTTTAAAAGATTTAACTCAAGAATTTAGAAAAGTTAGGATAGATTTAAGGCACATTGGTGCACGTGATGAATCTGCAGTTTTAGAAGGTTGTGGAATTTGTGGGCAAGAATTATGCTGTTGCAGATTTTTAAGAAAATTTGAAAACATAAATTCAAAACTTGCCAAAGAACAAGGAATACCACTAACACCAAGTAAAATTACTGGTTGTTGTGGAAGGCTTTTGTGTTGCTTAAACTACGAACATGATTTTTATAAAGAAACTGCCAAAAAACTTCTTCCAGTAGGAACAGTTGTTCAAACTCCAGACGGGCTTGGCAAAGTTGTTTCTCTAAATTATTTAGATTTAAAATTAAATGTTAAATTTGAAGATGGAAAAATTAATATCTACAAAAAAGAAGATTTAAAGGTTGCAAACGAAAATATAAATGTAGATATTACAATGCCAGAACACAATTATGGCGACGAAGAAAAAGCAGATTTAAAATCTTTAGATAATGACAGAAATAGTTCAACAGGAAATGTTTAAATGGAATTAGAATCAAAGAAATTAGCAAGCGTTGTTGCAAGAATTTTAGATGACAAATTAGCAACAGATATTTTAATTTTAGATATATCAAAAGTTAGCTCAATGACAGATTATTTTGTTATAGCTTCAGCACAAAGCTCTCCTCAAGTTAAGGGTTTGACAGAGAGTGTTCGTGAAAAAATTAAAGAATATTTTGAAAGAATTCCAATGGGTTCTGAAAATGACCCAAAAAATAAGTGGAATTTATTAGACTATGGTGATGTTGTAGTGCACATTATGCACACAGAGCAAAGAGAAACCTATGCAATTGAAAAATTCTGGAATCACGGTCTAAAATTATCAAGAGAAACTTGGGAAGCTGAATCTGACGAGTATAAAACTTATGAACAATAATTTTGATGTTGCAATTGTGGGCTTAGGTCCAGCTGGGCTTAAATTTTTAAATTTAGCGATAGCTAAAGGGCTTAAAATAGTTTGTTTTGAAGCTGAAAATCTTGGTGGAGTTTGTTTAAATAGAGGTTGTATTCCAACAAAATCATTTTTGCATGATAGCGAAAAATTAGATTTTCAAAGTGCAAAAGAAAGAAAAAATAAAATTGTTGAAACCTTTAGAAACGCAATTTTAAGAACAATTAAAGCTTCCGGTGTAACTTTTGTTAATTCAAAAGCAGAAGTTATTGATAAAAACACGATTTTAGCTGACGGCACTGAATATAGTGCAGATAAAATAATTTTTGCTGGTGGCTCAGTAGATATTGAAATTCCAACTCTTAAAGTTGACCATAATTTTATTTTAAATTCTGACGATATTTTTAACCTTAATCAATTGCCAAAAAACATTATAGTTGTTGGCTCAGGAGCAATTGGAATTGAATGGGCAAGAATACTTAAAAATTATGGAGTTGAGGTTTCAATAGTTGAAAAAGCTCCAAATATTTTGCCCAATATGGATATTGATGTTTCAAAAAGAATGGAAAGAATTTTAAAAACTTCTGGAATTAAATATTTTAAAGATAATGAAATTGTTGAAGTTAGTGAAAATTCTGTAATTTTAAAAACAGGCGAAAAAATTGAAACTGATAAAATTCTTGTTGCTATTGGCAAAAAACCAAACAAAATTGAAGTTGAAGGAGTTTATTCAATAGGTGATGCAAACCCAGTTTTGATGTTAGCACACAGTGCTGAAGCTCAAGCTGAAAAATTATTTTGCGAGCTTTTTGTGGGAGCAAAAAGCGAAGCAATATTAAAAACTCAAATTCCATCTGTTATATATGGAATCCCTGAAGTTGCTTCAATTGGGCTTCGTGAACAAGATTTAGAAAATAAAGAGAACTACAAAATATTTAATTATCCATTATTAAAACTTGCAAAAGCTCACTGTGATAGCCACATTGAAGGATTTATAAAAATTATTGCAGATAGCGAAAATAAAATTGTTGGAGCACACATAATTTCTCTTGAGGCAAGCAGTTTAATCTCAATAATTGCTGTTGCTATGCACTTTAAAGGAACAATTGATGATATTAAAGAAATAATTTTTCCTCATCCAACTTTGGCTGAAGGAATTAAGTTGGCTCTTGAATAAAGCTTTTAAAATTATCATTTTTGCTCTATAATCAATTTTATAAAATCGTATTAGTTAAAGAGGATAGGACAAAAATGAAAAAATCTATCAATGATTTAGTTGACGTTAAAGGCAAAATAGCTCTTGTTAGAGTTGATATTAATGCTCCTTTAAACGCAGAAAAAGTTGTTACAGACGACACACGTTTAACAGCTATTATTCCAACAATTAGAAAAATGCAAGAATTGGGCTTAAAAATTGTTCTTTTAGCTCACTTAGGACGTCCAAAAGGCGAAAGAAATCTTGAATTTAGCTTAGAGCCTGTTGGTAAAAGACTTTCTGAACTTTTAGGCGAAGAAGTTACATTCGTTTCAGATTGTATAGGAGAAATCCCTCAAGCAATTGTTAAATCTTTAAAAGAAGGTCAAATTGCACTTTTAGAAAACGTTCGTTTCTATGGTGAAGAAACAAAATGCGACCCTGATTTTTCTGCTAAATTAGCTAAATTAGGCGATATTTATGTAAATGATGCATTTGGTGCAGCTCACAGAGCACACTCATCAACTGCTGGCGTTGCTGAAATTTTGCCAACTGCAGTTAGTGGCTTATTAATGGAAAAAGAATTATCAGCACTTGGTGGTCTTTTAGAAAATCCAGCTAGACCATTCACTGCTATTGTTGGTGGTGCTAAAATTTCTTCTAAAATTGGCGTTTTAGAAAATTTATTAGACAAAGTTGATAACCTAATTATTGGTGGTGGCATGGCATATACATTTGTTAAAGCAAATGGTGGCAAAATTGGTTCTTCAATTTGCGAAGATGACCAAATGGATGTTGCTCTTGCTATTCAAAAGAAAGCACAAGAAAAAGGTGTTAACCTAGTTATGGCAACAGATGTATTAGTTGCTGATGATTTTTCAAATGATGCTAATGTAAAAGTTGTTCCAGTTGCTGAAATTCCAGATGGTTTTGAAGGTGTAGATGCTGGTCCTGAATCTATTAAAGCATTTGAAGAAACTATCAAAGCTTCTAAAACAATTCTTTGGAACGGACCTGTTGGTGCATTTGAAATTGAAAAATTTACAAACGGCACAAGAGAAGTTGCAAAAGCAGTTTATGAAGTTACTAAAACAGGCGCTGTTACTGTTTTAGGTGGTGGCGATACAGTTGCTGCAGTTAAGAAATATGGCTATAAAAATGCTGATTTCTCACACGTTTCAACAGGTGGTGGAGCTTCTCTAGAATTTATTGAAGGAAAAACTCTTCCAGGCGTTGCTGCATTGAATGACAAATAAGATTAATTCTTAATAGCAAAAAGCGTCCTTTAAAAGGACGCTTTTTTTAAAACAAAATTTTGAAATTACAATGTTTCTTCAGCTATTTCAACACTTTCTTCAACTTTTGGGAAGTGAGCATTAATTGTTGGGTCAGATTTCATTGCTGAAGATTCTTTTTTAACTTTGTAAACAAATGCTCTTGTTTCTTTGAAAGGTGGGATACCACCATATTTGCGAACATTTCCAGGTCCTGCGTTGTATGCAGCAAGCGCTAGGTCAACTGAGCCATATTTTTTGTAAAGTTGTTTGTAATAGCTAATTCCACCCTCAATATTTTCTCTTGCAACATAAGGATTAACACCTAAATATTTTGCAGTTCTTGGCATAAGTTGGAAAACTCCAACAGCACCTGAACGGTTTTTCTTTGTTGGGTCAAAATTAGATTCTAATTTTGCAATACTCAACATAACATAAGGGTCAACATCTGCCTTGATTGCAGTTGTGATGATTTGCTTTTTAACTTCAACTTGGCTATTTGCAAAAGTTTCAGGGGTGATAGCTATAAGGCTTAGGCATACAAGCATTATTTTAATTAGCTTTTTTGTCATAAAATCCTCTTTCTTCTTTAAAGGTAAAATTTCGCTTCCTTTCTTATTTTTTTAAGCAAATAAAACCTTATTATCTATAACACTATAACACAAAAATAAAATCATGCAACCAAGATGGGCAACTAGAGCCTGTTTTCCGCCTATAGCTTTAAAAAACACTGTTACAACTATAGTATTTTATTATATTTTTTAACATGATTTGAACTATAAAAATATATAAGTATAATAATATTTATGAAAAAGATTTTCTGCCTTAGTTTAATAATTTTGTTTTCATCATTTTTTTCAATTTCATTTGCAAAAGATGATGAAAACTATGGATATAAAGGCACTTTGCCAGATTTGAATAAATATTTTGAATATAAAAAACAAAAATCAAAAGTTGAGGCAGAATTATCTCCACAAAAAGCCGAAAATGCTGACGATTTAAAATCTGCTCCATTTGACGACCCAATTTTTATGGAAACGATAATTAAAAAGCCAAAAAACACTCCGTATGTTGAAGATTTGCTTTATATTCGCCCAATTTTAATTAAATTTAAAGATTTCCTATCAGAAAACCCTGAAAATATTGATATTCAAAAATATGTAGCACGTGTTAATGAAATTAGTTTGTTATCAGAAGACATAACCAAAAAATATGGAGCAAGTCATGGAAAAGACCATTCATATATTTGGGTAACTTCTGTTTCTTATAGAGCAAAAATTCTTGGAAATCTTTTATATGAAAGAAATAAATATTCAAAATATATGGATATAACTGCAGGCGAATATTCTAAACCATACATTGATAATGAAGTTAAAATTTTAATTTCAGAGCTTGATAAATGCATTTTTAGACTTATGCAATTAGATGTTTACTAAACAATACCCTCTTTAATAGCTTTTACTGCTGCTTGAGTTCTGTCATCTACAACAAGTTTTTGAATAATATTACACACATGTGCTTTTGAAGTGTGCTCTGAAATGCTTAATATTTCTGCAATTTGGCTATTTGATTTACCATCAACTAGAAGTTTTAAAACTTCATATTCTCTTTCTGTTAAATTAGCATGTTGAGCTTTAAAACTTGCCCTATTTGTCATTTTATTTGGCATAATTCCACAGCTTGAATTGCGAACAATATCTACAATTTTTGGGTCAAGCCACATAGCACCTTTAGAAACAGACTTTAAAATCATAACAAGCATTTCATCTTCAATGTCTTTTAAAACATAAGCATTTGCACCAAGTTTTAGAGCTTCTAAAATTTCTGTTTCTTTTGTGTGAGAAGTTAGAAACATAATTTTCGTACTTGGTAATTCGTTTGCGATTTTTTTGCCAACTTCAATACCTGAAATATCATCTAAACCAATATCAATTATTACAACATCTGGTCTTTGTGCTCTTACTTTTTCTAAGCCATCACGCCCATTTTCTGCTTCTCCTGTAATAATTATATCTTCGCATTTTTCTAGTAGGCTTTTTAGTCCAACTCTTAATAGTTTATGGTCTTCTATAATAACTGTTCTAATTTTCTTCATTTTTCCCTCATAATTTAAATAAATTTTAAATAAGGCAATATTCATATTCATTATTCTCTAAGAGAAATAATGGGATTATTTACTAAACTTAATAAAAATAATTACAATTTGGCTTTTTGTTGTATAATCTTTTAGTGTTAATAGCTGAGGACAACAATGATAGTAGCAAATGAATATTTAGGAAATCTTGAAACTTATATTATGTTTAGAATTAGAGCTCATGTTGATAAGATTAAGCATGAACTAATTGCTAAAAATAGAGCTCCTATATCTCTTGCTATGGGTGCTCCTGTGGATATGGTGCCTCAATTTGTTGTAGATGAATTAAAACGCGTTTTAGATGACCCATCTATTCATACATATTCAACACCAAAAGGCGAAAAGAAACTAAGAGAAGCAATTTGTTATCATATGGAGCAAAGATTTGGTGTTAAATTAGACGCAGAAAATGAAGTCCATTCATTAATTGGCTCTAAAGAAGGTATTGCAAATATGATAAGGCAACTTATTAATCCTTATCATAATGATGAAGATAAAGAAATAATCTGGACTCCAGACCCAGGCTATGCTTCATATAGCCAAATGGTTTTAGTTTCTGGTGGAAAATCTTATGGTATTCCAACCTTAAAAGAAGATAATTATATGCCAGACTTAGACAAAGTTTGGGATAAATTTATTTCTGAAGGTAACGACCCTAAAAAGCTTCGTGCAATAATTTTAAACTATCCAAGCAACCCACTAGGAGCTACTTGTACATTTGAATATATGCAAAAAGCTGTTGATTTTTGCAAAAAACATGATGTTTTATTAATTTACGATAATGCATATTGCGACATTTATTTTGATGAAGCAAATAAACCACGTTCAATTTTAGAATGCGAAGGTGCAAAAGATATTGCAGTTGAATTTTATTCTTTCTCAAAACCATACGCAATGACAGGCTGGAGATTAGGTTGGGTTTGTGGAAACAGAGAAACAATTTCAGCTTTTGGCAAAGTTAAATCAAGCCTAGATACAGGAGTTTTCAAGGCTCTTCAAATTGCTGGTGCTAATTTATTGAAATCTGAAGAAGGCGAAAAATATATTAAAGAAGCAAACATTGGCTTCAAAAAGAAATTAGAAAAATTTGTTGATGGGCTTTGTGAATTAGGCTGGTCTAATGTTCAAGTTCCAAAAGCAACATTCTATTTGTGGATAGAAACTCCAAAAAGATTTAAATCTGATGAAGAATTTTGCGAAGAAGTTTTAGAAACATCAGGAATTACAATTGTTCCAGGAACTGCTTTTGGCGAATGTGGCAAAGGTTATGTAAGATTAAGCATAGTTGCTTCTGAAGCTGAGCTTGATGAAGTTATTAATAGAATGAAAAAAGATGGACACACCTTTGAAAAATAAAGTTGTTATTATAGACTACGGTGCTGGCAACATTAAAAGTATTATGAATGTTGTTCATTCCTTAGGCTATGAAACTATTTTAACAAATGACAAAGAAACTATTTTAAATGCAGAAAAGATAATTTTTCCAGGACAAGGACATTTTGGGCAAGCGATGGAAAAATTAAATGAGCTTGGGCTTGTTGAAACAATTAAAGAAGCAATAGCTTTAGGTAGACAATTTTTAGGAATTTGCTTAGGACTTCAAGTTCTTTTTGAAAGTAGCGAAGAAGCACCGAATGTTGATGGAATTGGTGTTTTTAAAGGTTCGGTTAAAAAATTTCAAATAGGAAGAACGCCTCAAGTCGGTTGGAATAAAATTACAACAACAAAAGCCAATACATACTTAAATGAAGATTTTTATTATTTTGTAAATTCTTATTATGTTGTCCCTGAAAATGAAGAAATAATTGCTTCAAAAACAGATTACCATATTGATTTTACAGCTTCAATTCAATATAAAAATGTTACTGCTGTTCAGTTTCATCCAGAAAAAAGTGCAGATGCTGGGCTTGAATTTTTCAAAAAATGGCTTAAAATGTAAATGGAAGGTGTGATATGATAAAACCTATTACAAATAACACAACAAATCCGATATACAAAGGCATAAATGCAAATTTGTCTTCAAATTTGTCGCCTATTAAAGTTCCTGCTCTTGAAGAAAAATATAATCCTAAGGCAGACGAGTTTATAAAAGAGAAAAAAGCTTAATAAAATTTCAAAAGTCCTCATTTATGGTATAATCCTTTAAAAGAGGATTTTTTAAAAGAAAAATGAAAATATATTCAAACATTTTAGAAACCATTGGCTCTACTCCAATTGTTAAAATAAATTCTTTAAATTCAGATAATTTATTTGTTAAATTAGAATATTTTAATCCTGCTTCATCTATCAAAGATAGACCTGCTTATAATATTTTAAAATCAGCTCTAGATAGAGGCGAAATTAATAAAGACACCGTCATAATTGAGGCAACAAGTGGAAATATGGGCATAGGGATAGCACTCGCTTCATCTGTTTTAGGTTTAAAATTTATTGCTGTTATGCCAGAGAGTATGTCAATTGAAAGAAGAAAAATCTTAAAGGCTTATGGTGCTGAAGTTGTTTTAACATCTCGTGAAGGTGGCATGCAAGAATGCCTTGATACCGTTTCTTCTCTTCAAGAAAAATATCTAAATTCATATTTAACAAAACAATTTGAAAATCCTGATAATCCAAATGCTCACTACAATGGAACTGCAAAAGAAATTTTTGAACAAACTGATGGCAAAGTTGATGTTGTTGTTTCAACAATAGGGACGGGTGGAACAATTGTTGGAATTAGCAAAAAATTAAAAGAGTTAAAGCCAGATGTTAAAATTATCGGAATTGAAGCAGATGAAAGCCCACTTTTAACAAAAGGGCATAGTGCACCTCATAAAATTCAAGGAATTAGTGCAAATTTTGTTCCAAAAATTTTAGATTTAAGTTTAATTGATGAAATTATCACTGTTAAAGGTGATGATGCAATAAAATCTGCAAGAGAATTTGCAAAAAAAGAGGGAATTTTAACAGGTTACTCTGGTGGTGCTGTTTTAAGCTCATTAGATATGTTATCTAAAAAATATGAAAACAAAATGATAATAGGAATTTTGCCAGATTCTGGTGAGAGATATTTATCTGGAGAATTATATGAGTAAATGTTCTATAAAAAGAGGAATTGCAAGAGTTCTTGATGACATTAAAGCAATTAAAGAGAAAGACCCAGCAGTTAAAAGTTCAATTGAAATTGTTCTTCTATATCAAGGCTTTCATGCACTTTTAGCGTATAGAGTTGCAAATAAATTATACAGAATGAAAATTCCTTTTTTACCTAGATTAATTTCTCAACTTGCAAGATTTTTTACAGGAATTGAAATTCATCCAGGGGCAACAATTGGCGAAAGGTTTTTTATAGACCATGGAATGGGAGTTGTTATAGGAGAAACTACAATAATTGGAGATGATGTTCTTGTGTATCAAGGAGTTACTCTTGGTGGAACAGGAAAAGACACAGGCAAAAGACACCCAACTATTGAAAATGGCGTTACTGTTGGTGCTGGTGCTAAGGTTTTAGGTAATATT
>JAZSMU010000049.1:0-3445 GCA_045536045.1 Candidatus Gastranaerophilales bacterium | reverse complement strand
TTTAGGTAAAATTGCAAGCCCAGCTGAATTATAAGAAAAGGTTTAAATGAAAAAAATAAGAATTTTATTTGTATTTTTGATAATGCTCACAACTTCAATGGTGTGGGCATGTCCATTATTCAACGGAATAGACAGAATTATTAGAAAAATGGACCTAAAGTTGAGCTCAATTGTGAGCATATCAGTTAGAGAGCAAGAAACTGGTAAAATTCTTTATTCAAAAGATGACAAAAAACTTTTAAACCCAGCCTCAACTCTTAAATTAATCGCTTTTGCACCAATTTTAAATACACTAGGTGAAAATTATAAATTTGAAACAGCCATTTATAAAAGTGGTAAAAATTTATATATAAAATTGGGTGCTGACCCACTTTTAACAACATATAACTTAAGAGAATTGGCAACTTTAGCAAAAAATAAAGTTAATTTTGACTCAATTGAAAAAATTTATATAGACGATACAATTATAGACAAAGTTAATTATCCAAAAGGCTGGGCAAGTGATGATATTTATCCGAATTATCCAATTATTAGCCCTTATACATTAAACAAAAATCAAGTAAAAGTTAGCATTCTTTTGAGAGATAATTTTGATGTTCCATATATAATGCAAACCGAGCCTAATAATTTAAGCATTATAAATGAGCTAACAAAAGGGGCTGGCACAGTTAAAATTAAGGTTGCAGAAGATTATGACAATGCAAACATAATTGTTCTTGAGGGAGCTTTAGATTCGGATGTTGAATTAGATATTCCAGTTTTTAACCCAAAATATAACTTTATTGCAAATTTGAATGATGTTTTTAAAAAAGAAAAAATAGTTTATAAAAATCCATTTTATTTTGAAAAAACTCCAAAGGGAGCAACTTTAGTTGCGACCGTTCATCACACGCTCGAAGAAGTTTCTAGAGATATTTTATGGAATAGCGATAATTTTTCAGCAGAAGTTGCCTTTAAAGTTGCTGGTGGAAAATATGCAAAAGAAGTTGGAACAGTGCAAAATGCTCGCTTGATGTTAAAAGACTATTATGAAGCTTTAGGGCTTGATATGAGTGGCGTTCAAATATTTGATGGAAGTGGCGTTTCTCGTATGAATTTAGTTACTTCTTCATTTATGACAGAGGCTTTAAGGCTTGCTAATTCTAAAAATGCAATTCAAAAATATGCACCAAATCCTGGTGTTGGAACTTTGAAAAATAGAATGCGTCATTTATTTGAAAATTTGAGTGCAAAAACAGGAACACTAAACGCAGTTAGCTCAATTTGTGGCTTTATTAAAACAAAATCAGACAAAAATTTGGTGTTTAATATTATAATTATGAATTTCAAGCAAAAACCTGCAATTATTAAAGGTTTTGAGGATGACATTATAGATAAAATTTGGAAATTTTAATTTTTTTGAGGAAGATTTAA
Source organism: Candidatus Gastranaerophilales bacterium (assembly GCA_045536045.1). Classification (GTDB taxonomy): domain Bacteria; phylum Cyanobacteriota; class Vampirovibrionia; order Gastranaerophilales; family Gastranaerophilaceae; genus RGIG1918. Next base: position 2,032 of record JAZSMU010000049.1, on the reverse strand, counting down.
TCTCAAATAAATGTTTCTAACAACTTCTTTAATATTCTCTTCTTCATTTTCTTCAAATTTTTCAATTACGCCTGCAAAATCTAGACCGTATGCGTCTATTTGCTCAATTGCTTTTTCTGTTTTATTTTCTTCAGCTTTGTTTAAAAGAACACTAATTTCGCCATCTAGCGCATATTTTTTTGAAAAACCATAGATTTCATTTGCTAAATAAATAGATTTTGCGTCTGGATTTGTAACAACCAAAGTTGCGTCAATTGGGTAATCTACAAGTTGGTTTAGATATTTTAATTCAAATTCGCAGTCAAAAATTACAAAATCGTAAGTTGAAATTAATTTTGATAATGCCATTTGCATTTGCGAAGTTATTGGACATCTGCAATCTTTAGATGGCACAAGCCAAGAAACAATAAGGTCTATATTCTCATCAACAGACAATATAATGTCTTCTAACGCCCATTCTATAAATTCTTGCTTGCTCATTCCTTCTGGAATACCTGTTTTGTATTCGTGTTTTCCACTTCTTATTCCGTAAATTGTTGAATAAGTTTTAAGTCCAAATCTGCCTGCTAATTCGCAAGTCAAGTCGTTATCTACAAGCAAAATAGTTTTATCTGGATGAAATTCTTTGATAATTTCTGCAAATGCTTTTGTTAGAGTTGTTTTTCCGCTTCCACTTTTTCCTGTTATTGCAAGAGTTGATGTCATAGAATTTCCTTATATTTTTCTCTCAAATTTTCTGATAATTTTTTTGTGTGATAAATAACTTTGAGTGCTCCGTTAATGCTTAAAGAGCCACAGCCACAAGATGGCGTTATGAATGATTGTTTAATAATTTGTTCTTTACTTAAGCCTTTATCAACAAACATTTGAACTGCAGATTCAAATTTTTCAATTAATTCTTCTTCTGTGATTTTTTGGATTAATTCATCATCAATAGTAGGAATTATTCCAAAAGCTAGGATGCCACCATTGTTTAAAAATGTTTGAATTTTTTTGTGGTGAATTGCAACACTTTGAGGGTATAAAAAACTATCAAAGTTAATCATATCAACGCTAGCATTAATTGGAATTTCCCAGTTTGATTTTCCACAACAGTGCATGCCAACAATTCCACCAAATTTTTTAATCAAAGAAGAAACTACATTGAACATTTCTAAAACTTCGTTATCTTCAATTGTTAGAAATGCTGAAGAACCTAGTTGAGAAACTGATGGTTCATCCATAAAAATAATTGGTGTAATATTTGAATTTGCTTTTTTAATTTCTTTAATTTGCCAAATTGCTTTAAGTGCAATGGTTTTAGCTATTATATCTCTTAAAATTTCATTATAATATGCACATTTTCCCTCTTTGTCTGAAATGCTTGTAGCAGTAGTAAAAGCACCAGTTACTGAACCTTTTGCATATTTAACATTTGAATTGTTTTTGATTTTTTCTAAAAATAATCTAAAAGTTGAAGAAGATTTTTCGCTAATTGCGTATTTATCTAGTGTTTCTTCGCATTCTTCAAAGTTATTGGCATTTGAAATTACTTCCCAATCAAAATAAAATTCCTCTAAAGCAACTGCAAATTCTTCGCTTTCTTCATCAAAATAATATTTAGAGCCATCTGTTGTAAGCCCAGCCATATTAATTGCATATTGAATAACCATATCTTCATCATGCGAATAATTAGGCAATTGTGGCCAAAAAGGAATTTCTGTGTAGTTTTCAAAAACAATGTTAATAGCCTCAATTGGTGCACTTTCGCCTTTGTATGGCAGAGAGCCAATTGCTGTATAATTTAGTGTTAAATCTTTCATATTTTTATTATAAAATAATATTATTGATAGAGGCAAATATATGAACATTTTACTTATAAATTTTGGTGGAATTGGTGATGAAATTTTGTTTTTGCCAACAATTCAAACCTTAAAAGAAGAATATAAAAATTCAAAAATAACTTTAGCACTTGAGCCTAGAAGTGCTTCTATTCAAAATTTAACAAATACAATTGATGAAATTATTAAAGTTGATATCAAAGCAAGTGGAA
>JAZSMU010000005.1:0-4682 GCA_045536045.1 Candidatus Gastranaerophilales bacterium | reverse complement strand
CTGATAACAAATCTTCTGGCTTGAGTGGTCTAAAATCTCAACAAAGCTCATTAAGCAGTGGCACAAGCGAAATTAATGATGTTAAAGACACATTAATGAACAACTTGTTCTCTGAAGCCTTGATGGACCTTGTTCAAGAAGAATTAGACGCAGGAACAGATATGAATGCACTATTCAACTTAATGAACTTCCCAATGGGTCTTTTAGGTGGAACATCTTCATTAGATGGCAATAGCTCTTGGAACACAAGTGGCAAGCTTTCTTCAAGAAACAAATAGTTAACTTTTTGTAATTTTTAGGCAATTTTTTCCTTCAAAAATACTTTATTAATGTATAAGGAAGGAAAGAATTATGTATAGCGAAGATTATGTAAATTACGTACTACGTACGCAAAAAGAAATTATCATGCCTAGTGTTCCAAAAAAAGAAACAAGGTTTGGAAAAAATTTTCTTGGCATAACAAATCTTTATAATAAAATTATGAATAATGATTTGAGTTTGGTGCCAATTTTAATTGATAGATAAAAAAACTTTAAGAAACAATAATAGAATTTTAAGACGCAAACTAAGTGAGTGTGGGCTCATTGAGGGTGCGTCTTTTAATATTGTTGAAAAAATTAAAAATTGGGATTTATATAAATCTTCAAAAAATATTATGATTTTTTATCCTTTAAAAGAAGAAATTAATCTTTTGCCGTTAGCCAAAGATAAAAACAAGAACTTCTACATCCCAAAATGCACAGAAAATGGCAGTTTAACTGCTCATTTATTTAAAAGCGAAGATGAGCTTATTGAAAATAAGTTTAAAATCAAAGAACCAACAAACGAGGCAATTGACCCAAGTATTATAGATATTATTTTTATGCCAGCTTTAGGAGCTGATAAATTTGGAAACAGAATTGGCTATGGCAAAGGCTATTATGACCACTTTTTATCTGAAAATAAATTAAGTGCCAAAAAAGTTTTAATAATACAATCTGCCTTAATCTCAGATGTTGAAATTAAGGCAGATGAATTTGATATTAAATATGATTATTTAATTTCTGATGACTTATGCTTGCTCTAGAGCCAATGTTTGAGTTGTAATATCGCAAACACTTGCTGGTCCAAAGTATTGAATAGCACCTGGGAAAACATATTTGTCTTCATATGCCCAAGCTTCTCTATTTGCCTCTAGTGCTTTAAACACAGGACCATCTAATTCAACCAAAGCTTTTTGAATAACAGGTTTGAATTTACCATGACGTTTTTCCATATTCATCATCATAGTTAAAGGAACTCCCCCTGCAACCCAATCAACAGCTGGTTTTGTAAGGTTTTTAACTGATGAAATATAACCAGTTAAGCCTGCTTGGATTAGAGCATAAGCGTTATAACCTAAAGAATAGCAATAGTCTGCATCAAAGTTTGATGGCATTGCACATCTTCCTTCATAGCCAAAGAAATGTGCTTGGTCTGAGAATTTGCCTTTATATTTTCCTTCTTCTTTTAATTTAGCTAATTTTTCTTTAATCATTTCAATTAATAATTTTTCTGTTTCAATTTTAGAAACTTGAACATTTCCGTGTGGGTCTCTATCCATCAATAATTGGTCTTTAATAATTGTTGGAAGAGCATGGAACACAGATGCGTTCACAAATTCCATTTTAGATTCAATAATTTCATATTTTTCAGCTTGAGTTTTAGCATTTCTGTAGTTTTCATCATCTTCAACAACAGCTAAAATATCATTCAAGCTTGAAATCATTGTTTTCATTTCTGGAATAAACTCAATTAAGCCTTCTGGAATTAGGGCAATACCAAAGTTTTTGCCGTCATTTCCTCTGCGTGCAATAATTTCTGTCATATCGTTTACGATAGTTTCTAAGCTCATTGCTTTAGCTTCAACTTCTTCTGAAATTAAAGTGATGTTTGGTTGAGTTTGAAGAGCAACTTCTAAGCAAACATGGGAAGCACTTCTTCCCATTAATTTAACAAAGTGCCAATATTTTTTTGCAGAGTTAGCATCTCTCATAATGTTTCCGATTAGCTCAGAATATGTTTTTGTTGCTGTATCAAAACCGAATGAAATTTCAATTTGTTCATTTTTAAGGTCGCCGTCAATTGTTTTAGGGCAACCAATAACTTGAATGCCTGTATTTTTTTCAGCCATCCATTGAGCTAACATGCAAGCATTTGTGTTAGAATCGTCGCCACCAATAATAACAATTGCGTTAATTCCTAAGTTTTCGCAAGTATTTAAAGTTGCTTTAAATTGGTCTTCAGTTTCAAGTTTTGTTCTTCCAGAGCCAATAATATCAAAACCACCTGTGTTTCTATATTTATCTATATAAGAATCAGTAAATTTAATATAGTCGCCATCAACAATACCTTGAGGACCACCTAAAAAGCCATATAGTTCGTTTTCAGGGTTTGCACCTTTAATTGCGTCATATAAACCAGCAATAACATTGTGCCCACCTGGAGCTTGACCACCAGACAAAATAACGCCAACATTTTTCTTTGATAATTCAATTTTTTCGCCGTCTTCAACAAAAGTTACAACTGGTTCGCCATAGATTTTGCCAAATAATTCTTGAATTTGTTCTTTATCTTTAACAGCTGATGTTCTTTCAGAATATGAAACTGCAAGATTTTTAATTCCGTTTGCTAAAACACCAGCAAGTTTTGGTTGGTATTTTAATCTTTCTTCGTGTAATGGTGAAAAATCTCTCATACTTTCTCCTTTATAATCCTAATATATGAATTGAAATTGAAATTACTATACCAAATAAAGCACCACAGAAAACTTCAAGAGGAGTATGCCCTAAAAGCTCTTTAAGTGCTGCGTATGGTTCTATGTTTGAATGTTCAACTAAATCTTTAACAAGTTTGTTTAAAGTTGCTGCAGTTTTGCCAGCTGCACGTCTTACACCAGCTGCATCATACATAACAACAATTGAAAGCCCTGCTGCAACTGCAAAATGTAAAGAGTCAAAACCTGCAATTAAACCACAAGATGTTGCTAATGAAACAACACCTGCAGTGTGAGAAGATGGCATACCACCTGTTGTAGATAAAATTGTGAAGTCTAATTTTCTTTTAAAAATTAAATGTCCAACAAATTTAACAACTTGAGCCATAAATGCAGCGAAAATGCCTGCAAAAATCGCCTCAAGACCTGTCCCAAAAAAATTGTAGCCAAAAATCATAATTTTCCTAATTTCTCTAAAATTTCTCTATAAACATCGGATTCAATATCCATAAAGCTTATTATATCATAACAAGTTGCAATTAAGGAATTTAATTTTTCTTTTGCATTATCTAGTCCAAAAAGCGTAACATATGTTGATTTTTCGTTTTTCTCGTCTTTTCCTGCAGTTTTTCCTAATTCTTCGGTTGTTTTAATAACATCTATAATGTCATCTCTAATTTGAAAAGCATAACCATATGTGCGTGCAAATTTCCTCAAAGAGTCAATTTGCACTTCATTTGCTCCACCTAAAATTGCACCTGAAATTATTGCAAGCTCAAACATTGTTGCAGTTTTATATGTGTGAATAAATTCTAATTCATTAATTGTAATTTTTTTACCCTCAGATTGAATATCTGCAACCTGTCCACCAACAATTCCAAAAGCACCGGCAGCGTTTAAATAAAGATTAACAATCTTTAAAACATCTTCTCTTGAAACAATTTCTGGAGTTTTTTCTATAATTGTTTGAGCACCATAAGAAATTAAAGCGTCGCCTGCTAAAATTGCAATAGCTTCGCCAAAAACCTTGTGGTTTGCTGGTTTTGAACGCCTAAAATCGTCATTATCCATTGATGGTAAATCATCATGAATTAAGCTTTGAGAATGAAGCATTTCAATAGCCGAAGCCATTGGTAATGCTCTTTTGTAATCATTTGAAAAAATTCTAGAAGTTTCTAAGCATAAAATTGCACGAAGTTTTTTAGATGGCAAAAGTGTTGTATAGCTCATTGCCTCTTTGATTTCAGAATGAACCCAAAATCTTTTATCTTCAAAACATTCTTTTAAATAATTGTCAATTTCTTCAATATATTTATTAAACATTTTTTATGTTCTTTTCAACTTCTCTCATAAATATTGCCATAAGTTTATTCATACGAACATTATCAAGCTCTAAAATTTCAACTTTGCCGTGTTTAACTTTTGGCTTAGAATCCCCTGTTTTTGACTTAATATCAACCACAACAGAAGATTCAACAGGCTTCATTTCTAAAAGCATTGTTGTTTCGTCTTTTGCAAGCATGAATTTCGCTTTATCAGATGCAATAACAATATCTGTAACAACTTTTTCAATATTTTTTTCTGCCCAATCTCTGTATTTAACAAACTGAGGTGCAATAATTAAGTCTGTTTTTCTTTTATATGTTTGCTCAAATAAAGTATCTGGCTTGTTTTCTTTAACTATTTCTTTTAATTTATGAAGTCTTGTGCTTCTTTTTAATATTTCTTTTTCAGATAAAATTTCTCTTGTTTTAACACTTTCTTCAATTTTATCTTCTAAAACTTTAACAATTTGCTCTGGTGTTTTTTTAAGTTTTTTTAGAGCTTTGATTTTATTTATTTTTTCTTTTTTAGGATTAGCATTAGACTCTTTTTTAGCTTCTTCTACATCAATTTTTTCAACTTCTTCAACTTCAGTTTTAACTTCTTCAACTACTTTTGTTTCTTC
>JAZSMU010000093.1:0-5408 GCA_045536045.1 Candidatus Gastranaerophilales bacterium | reverse complement strand
CCTGCACAAAATAATGGCAATAATAATGGATGTGGATGTGGAAACAATAACAATACTCCACAAACTCAAAATCCACCTGTTCAAAACCCACCTGCACAAAATAATGGCAATAATAATGGATGTGGATGCAATTGTCATACCCAAAATGGAACTATTGTCACCCCAGGAGGCAGCAACAACGGAAGCGTTATCGTTCCAGGAAACAACAATACCCCACAAACTCAAAATCCAACCACACAAACACCATCTACAGGAAATAATTCAGGAAAGACAGATGACCAAATAAAATTAATAAATGCACAAATTATGGCCTGCAAATTACATGCAGCAATAGACGGACTTGGCACAGATGAAGATTCATTGCGTGATTCTTTAATAGGCTTAAGCGCAGAAGAAGGCAAACTTGTAGCAGAACAATACAAAGCTCTATTTGGGAAATCTCTTGAAGATGCTATCAAAGGCGACACATCTGGCAAACTTGAAACTCAATTATTGGATGCATTAGCTGGTAAATATGACAACGGACAAGATAATTTATCTGGCAATATTGAAGCAGCCTTTGCAGAAGCTTTTTACGACTCAGGCAGAGGAAAAAGTGGAACAGATGAAAAAGCTATGGAGCAATTATTAAAGTTAATAAGTAATGGCTCAGTAGATAAAGATATCGCAAACAACTACTACACAGCATACGATGGCAAAAAAGATATTGATGGTGCAATAAAGGCAGAAACATCTGGTAAAACAGAAGCAAACTTCTTAGCTTTAGGACAAAAACCATTTGATGAAAATAGTGGCGATACTATTAATGTGGACTTGATAGTAACACAATTAAACAAAGCAATGAAAGGCTGGGGCACAGATGAAGAAGCTCTAAAAGGACTACTTATTGGGCTAACTGCAGAAGAAGCTGCACAGGTTAAAGCAGCTTACGAAAGCAAATATGGTAAATCTCTAGAAAAAGCCATCAAGAGCGAAACTTCTGGGCAACTTGAAAAAACATTGTTAGAAGCTCTTGCAGGTGGAACTGCAACAAAAGACAATTTCAACGCAGAAGAAATTGCGAAACAAGCCTATAATGCAATGAAAGGCTGGGGCACAGATGAAGAAGCTCTTAGAAAAGCTTTAATAGGACTTACACCTGAACAAGCAAACGAAGTTAAACAAGTATATGCAGATTTATACGGCAAAGGCAAAGAAAACGCATTAGAAAAAGCAATCAAAGGTGATACTTCTGGTCAACTTGAAAAAATATTGTTGAGTGCGATAAGTGGTGGAACCGCAACAAATAAAGCACTAACTTCTGAAACTGCTGCAGCTCAACAAAAAGCAACACAACTATACGCAGCAATGAAAGGTGCTGGAACAGACGAAGAAGGACTTAAAAATATACTTCTTGGAATGACCTCAGAAGAAGCAGCGTTGGTTAAAGAACAATATAAAAGTATGTACGGAAAAGACTTAGATGCCGCAATTAAAAGCGAAACTTCTGGACAACTTGAAAAAACATTGTTAAGTGCTACACAAGGCAACACAGCAGCAAAAGAAACTATAGATGCCAAAGCTATTGCGAAACAAGCCTATAATGCAATGAAAGGCTTGGGCACAGATGAAGATTCTCTAAAAGACGCTTTAATTGGACTTACACCTGAACAGGCAGAAGCTGTCAAAAAAGCTTACAAAGACCTTTATAGCAAAGACCTAATAAAAGCTGTCAAAGGAGATACTTCAGGTCAACTTCAAAAAATGCTTCTAAAATATATAGACCCATAAAATATTATGTAAACATTTGTAAATAACAAAACAAAAAAACTAAAGTTTAAATAACAAAATACCGTCACCCATGCAGTAAGAATCAACAAGGAGCAAGCATGGGTGACTGGCTTAATACAATTAGTACAATAGTAAAACCTGCTTCGCTAAGAGCGAACAGCGAAGATATTATTGTAAAAAACAATACAGATTCTTCCTCTGTTTTAGCTTTTAATTCAGATAGCAATTTAGACACCGTTTCTTTTTCAACAAATAACGACATAAGCACAATTGTCAATGCAAAGAATAATGAAAAGAATAACGCAAACAATAATGGTAATTCTATTGTATCGGCTAAAAACAATGAAAATATTAGCATAATAGTTGAACAAAATAAAAATTCTTATACCATTATTGGAAATAATAAAACTGCAACTCAAATCGTTGCACCTGGAAGTAATGGCTCAAATATAACTGGAAATATTATTACAGAAGAAGAAGCAAGAGATATAGCAATTGGTTTAGCAAGTAAAATTACTACTCACCCAATATATTTTCAAGGAATACTTGAGCAGCTTGTTGGTTTAACAAAAAGTGAAATTACTCTTATTGCAAATAAGTATGAATATATGTATGAAGGCAGCCTAAAAGAAGCACTGAACTCGCTTGTTGCAGAAGACAGTAGTTTTGAAAAAGTAGTAGAGTGCATATTTAATGGTGGAACTGCAAGTAAGGCAAATATGAATATTGATTATATAGCACTTGCAGAAAAAATAAAAAATACAGACAATCCTGCAACATTATTCAGTACCATTTGTGGTCTAACAGCTGCACAAGCAGAAGAACTCATAAAACAATGTCCAGAAATAAGAACAAGAATTGCAGAAATTGTCAAAGATGATAAATATGGCGAAGTTTATAAAGAGATTCTAGAAAACGCACTAAAAGGTGAGTATGCTAACGGAGCTAGTGAACCTTCCAATAATAGCGGCTATAGTAATGGATACGGTGGCATCACAACTCTGCCTGCTTACCCTAGCAATAATGGATACGGCGGAATTACAACTCTGCCTGCTTACCCTAGCAATAATGGATACGGTGGGATTACAACCCTACCTGTTTACTCAAGTCCTGTGTACTTCTTGTAACACACTGTAAAGAAATGTAAACAAATAAAGAAAAAACCTAAAGTTTAATAACAATAAATCCGTAATAGAATATGTAACTAATAAAAGGAGACGAAAGTATGGGATTATGTGCATCACAAGCAAGACTGTTAATGTTAACAGCAAGAAAATCAGATTTAGAATTTAGAAGAATGCAAATAACAAATGCAAAACAAATGTTAGCTATGCAAGAAGAAGAAATTGCAACAAAGTATTCTAATGCATTAAACAACAGGCAATATACAACAACAATTGATGGAAAAGAAGTTGTTATCACAGGTGCGAATATTGCTACTGCATTTAGCAACACAAGCTATGGGCTACAACAAGATGCGGCAAAAATTTTCTCAAGATTTGGCAAAGATTACACACAATTAAATTCAACAGAAATTTATGAAGCTTTCGAGGCGGGATTATTATGGGCATCTGACGGTCAAAACAATAAAGTAAGTATGGGAAGCTGCGCAGATTTCAAAGATGGATATTTCACAGAAGATGACGGTGCTGCAGAAGCTGAATACAATAGCGAAATGGCAAAAATTAAAAGAAAAGAAACGGCTCTAGATTTGGAGGCACAACAAATTGAAACTCAACACAGTGCTATTTCAACAGAAATAGATGCGGTTCAAGGCCTTGTTAAGAAAAATTCTGAAAAATCATTCAAATATTTTAGTTAATCCCAATTTCAAAAGTTACACAAAGAGCTCCATTTGGAGCTCTTTTTTTGTAAAGCAATTTGCTTGTATTTTTTGTAACAAAATGTAAATAATTTGACAAAATTTCAAAAAAAATTAGCAAATTATTTTTTTGAGGGTTATTTAAACTGATGTAAACTCCTCTATAAACTCCGTAATACTAATTCTATCCATCACGACCGCAAGGTCGCTTTTTTTTGCTCCTGTAAAGTTTTATTTTAAAACTTCAACATCGCCCATCAATAGTTGTGTTTTCGCTTTTTCAACAAAAGCTCAAACTTCACTCTGGCTATCGCTTTTTTTTGCTCAATTTTCTGCTATATATATATTATTATGAACCACAAAGAACTAACAAAATTATTAAAAGATAAAAACAATACAGAGGAAATCGCCCAAGAGGCGGATAAAATTCGCAAAGAATTCAAAGGGGACGGAGTTCATCTTAGAGGGCTTATTGAATTTACAAACCATTGTTTTAGAAATTGCCTTTATTGTGGAATTAGAAAGGACAACAAAAATATCTCAAGATTTCATCTTTCAAAAGAAGAAATTATAAAAAGGGCAATTTTTGCAAAAGAATTGGGTTACAAAACTCTTGTTCTTCAAGGTGGAGAAGATGTTTCATATGATTTAGGTGAATTTTTAGAAATAATTTCTAACATCAAAAATTTAGGATTTGCCCTAACGCTAAGTCTTGGCGAAAAAACAAAAAAAGAATATTTAGCCTTTAAAAATGCCGGTGCAGACCGTTATTTATTGAGAATTGAAACCACAGATTCAAATTTATACAAAAAACTTCATCCAAATTCTTCTCATAAAAATAGATTTAAATGCCTTGAATACATTAAAGACGCCGGTTTTGAAGTTGGAACAGGAATTATGACAGGACTTCCAGAGCAAACTTTAGAAAGCATTGCTCAAGATATATTGTTTTTTAAAGAAATTAATGCTGATATGATAGGAATTGGACCTTTTATACCATCTCCAGATACACCTTTAGCCAATGAAACTGGTGGAAGTTTTGAGCTTGCTTTTAAAACAATGGCATTAACTAGAATTATTTTAAAAGATATTAATATTCCAGCAACAACAGCTATGGAAACCATTAAAGAAAATGGCAGATTTATCGCCCTAAATTCTGGTGCGAATGTTGTTATGCCAAATGTTACAGGCGATAATGCCAAAAATTATAAAATTTACCCTAAAAATTCTTCACTTTGGAATAATATTTCAATTCAAGAAGCAAATGAAAAACTGAAAACAATCAGTAGGTTTGTTAATAATAATTTTGGATTTAGAGGGGATTAATAAAATTTTATCCGTAGTTTGTAACGAAATGTAAATTATAGAAAGAAAAACTTAAAGCTTTTAAAGAAAGATTCCGTAATACGAAATAACAAGCAGTATGACAAGGAGTATGCAATGAACGGAATCCACTTTTCAACAGATATTATGAACAAAATTACAAGAATTAAAAAAATTCTTGATAAGTATGATACTACAGAAATTAAAGAAAGCTCTGTTGGCTTTGCTAATATGCTAGATAGTGAAGATGTTGTAATGATAAGCTCTAGCAATAAAAGCACAGAAACAAGTTCAATTAAAAATTCAGGAAATACAGCTGAAGAAAAAGATGATGAAGTTACACGCATAAAAATAAACAATGGTGAAAATAGTTCAAATAACCAAGTTAAAAACAATGGCGAACAATTGACTTTCATTACAACTGGCAATGGAAAAAATGGCACTAGAGTGTCTACAGGTAATGGTGGCACACGCATATCAGTTCCTAAAAAAG
>JAZSMU010000073.1:0-2563 GCA_045536045.1 Candidatus Gastranaerophilales bacterium | reverse complement strand
AGTTTCCAAGCAATTTGTCCATATCCAACATCAACGCTGTAAACTTTTTTTGCTCCATTTTGAAGCATGCAGTCAGTAAAACCACCAGTAGAGGCACCAGCGTCTAAACATATTTTATTTGACAAATCTATGTTAAAAGCTTTAATAGCTTTATCTAATTTAAAACCGCCTCTAGATACAAAAGGCATTGATTTTATCTCAAAGATAGTATTTTCTTTTGGTTGAAGTTGAAATCCAGCTTTTGTAATGGTTACTCCATCAACTTTTACGTCACCAGCCATTATTGCAGCTTGTGCTTTACTTTTAGTTTCAAAGAAACCTTTATCTGTTAATATTTTATCTAATCTCTCTTTTGCCATTTTATATTCCAAAAATTTTTTGTGCGTTTTGAGTTGTTTGTTTTTTTATTTTTTCAATATCTATTTCTTTAAGGTTTGCAATTTCTTGAGCGATGTATTTTAAATATGCAGGTGAATTTAGTTTTCCCCTATATGGTACGGGTGCTAGATAAGGTGCATCTGTTTCTAAAAGAAGTTTATCAAGTGGAACAATTTTGGCAACTTCTTTTAAATCTTTTGCATTTTTGAAGGTAACAACACCACCAATAGCAATGTAATATCCTTTTTCAATGCATTTTTTTGCAAAATCTGCATTCCCTGAAAAACAATGGAAAATAACATTTTCTAAATTAAACTCTTGAAGAATCTCAAAAGTATCTTCGTGGGCTTCTCTATCGTGAATTAATACTGGAATTTTTAATTCTTCAGCAATTTTTAATTGTTTTCTGAAAACTTCTTTTTGTAATTCTTTTGTTTCTTGTTCCCAATAATAATCAAGTCCAATTTCTCCAATTGCCACAATTTTGTTGTTTTTTATTTTTTGAACCATCTCTTTTTCTATTTCTTCAGAGTACGTTTTAGCTTCAGAAGGATGAATGCCAATAGCGCCATATAACATCTCGTATTGTTCGCAAAGAGATATTATTTCATCAAAAGTAGAAGGCTCAACACCTGGAATTATAACGTTGTCTATTTCATTGTCTTTTAAATCTTCAATGAAATTGGCAAAATTTTCTTTATAGTCTTCAAAATTTATATGTGAGTGTGTATCTATCATTCTTTAATTTTAATATAAAAAAATGTAAATATCTGTTTACATTCTGTCAAAAATAAAAATTGAGGAGTTTTTCTGTTGGTGAAGATGGTCTAGGAGCCGAAATGAACGTAGGTAAAGTAAATCCTAATATAGAGCTTCAAACAGCAAAAAAGAACAATAAAGCAAAGGTTGTTCTATCCTCAGTTGCTGGAAGTGCTGTTGGTATTGCAGGCGCTCTTGCAGGTGTTTATGCTATGGCAAAAAAAGGTAATCCTGCTGCAACATTGAAAAATCTTAAATATGCAGAAAAGGATGTTGTATTACTTGCTACAGGTTCTGTTCTTGGCGGTTTGACCGGTGGACTTATTGCTGATAAAGATAAAGAAAATATCAAACCAAAATTAAGAGAAGCAACTCAACAATTAGTTGGTAGTACATTCTTTCCAGTTGCTACTTTAGCAGCATCAATGGATTTATTAGAAAGAAGTAAGTTCCAATTACCAAAATTCAAATCAACATCTAAACCAGCGAAAGTAGCAAATGCTGTGTTAGGTGTTCTTCCAAGAGTCGTAGTAACATTTGCATCTTTATTTGGTGGTGCACATGTTGGTAATAAAGTTGTTAATGACTTTAATAATTTTGTATTCAAAGAAAATGTAAAACACGAAGTAAAACCAGAAGATATGATAGTTCATGCTGATGATTTATGTTTGGCTGGCAGTATGGTTCTTAGAGATGTTAAAAATCTTTCAAATCTTGTTATAAGTGCTCTTCCTGCAACTTTCTTAGTTTCTGGTATTAAAACAGGTATTCAACAAAAACAACAACCAAAAGAAGAAGTTGAAGTTAGTCAAGAAATTCACTCATAATTTCGTTGCTTAAAAGGATTCCTTTTTCTGTTAGTGAATAAGTTTCATTCTCTTTTTTTAGTAGTTTGAGATTAGTATATTTCTCTATTATTTTTTCATATTTTTTTTCAAAGTTTATTTTGTATTTTTGATTAATTTCAGAAATATTAATTCCTTCTTTCAATCTTAATGCTAAGAAAATTTCGTTTTCCATTGTTTCTTTTTCAGAAAGGATTTCTTCTTCTTTTGTAGAAGGATTTTTTATATATTTTTCAAAATTTTCTGTGTTTTTATATCTTATATTTCCTTCGTAGCCACTTGCATTAAGCCCAAAACCATAATAATTTTTATTTTTCCAATAAGCACAGTTGTGGTTAGATTTATAGCCTTTTTTTGCGAAATTACTGATTTCATAATGTTCAAAATTATGGTTTTTTAAAATCTTGCATAATTCAATAAACATTTGAGCTTGCATTTCATCATCAGGTAAGTCAGATGGCATATTTTTACCCAAAAAAGAGTCTTCTTCTATTTTTAAACCGTAGCTTGAAATATGTTGAATATTTAATTCGATTGCCTTTTTTATGTCCTTTTTAAAACCATCTAAAGTTTGATTTGGT
>JAZSMU010000086.1:0-11920 GCA_045536045.1 Candidatus Gastranaerophilales bacterium | reverse complement strand
GACCGAACTTTTGGGGCTATGGAGGAGACGGCAAAATTGAATTTTTTGAGGCTAAAAAAGATTCAATTATGGAAATAACTTATCGCACAAAATACTTCGCAATAGGCGAAAATGGCGAAAGAAAGCCGAATTTTGAGCTTGCAGAAGACAAAAGTGTTCTTCCAAGCCTTGCAAAAAATCTTTTGGTTTATGATGCTTGCATGCTCACAAAGTCGCCAACAGTGCCGAAATACGCCGTTTGGGAGAGGGAGAGAAAAAACGCAATGCGAAATTTGATATTTTCGTCTGCAGTTTGTGCTGAAGTTGACCCAGCAATTCGCTTAAAAAGAGGCTAGGCAAGGCTTTTGGCTAAAATTTTGTAGGAAAATAAAATTTTACAAAATTAACTATTTGAAGAATTAAAGTTACCAAAAAAGCTAAAAACATAAGCGACGCAACTGTTTTCTGAACATCTGCAAAAACAAAAGTAAATTTCTTGTTTTTGACTTCAGAAAAAGCCTCAAATTCGTCTGTGTAAGGGCTTTTAGGCAAATCTTTTTCAAGCGATTCTAAAACATTTTTATATTTAATTTTGATAAAAATGTTGTAAGTATCAACATTGAGCCACCACATTATAGAAACCAAAACGCCCAAAAAGCTTGCAACAAGCACGCTTAGGGAAGCTGGGGTAAAGGTTGTTAAAATGTAGCTTGCAAGCAACAAAACCATGCAAACGCCCATGTAGTAACGGTTTGCAGAAAAAGAACGGTTCGTAAATTGTTCTTTAGAGTATGTATAGTTTTTATATTGCTCCAAAATTGGCTCGTAGTCTTTGTTTTGCATATTTTACCTCACTTATTTAAAAAAATTATATACAAATTTTTAAGGATTTTCAATATGTTTAAATTTAGAAGAATTATTATAAATTCAATACCTGAAAAGGCTTGCTCTGCTGGGCTTTTAGAGCTTAACGGCAAAGACGACAGAAAAGCTTTGCAAAGGTATATTTCAAATGGTTTTATAGGGGCAAAAGCCTTGCCCTATGAGGTTATTAAAGAAATTATCAACCTCGCAATTAAATATAACAAATTAATGTTTGACGGCTTTAAAAAGCCGAAAAATAAGGAAACAAAAGCATTTGAGGGCTTTTATACTGCTCTTAGAATTTTTGAAATTATTTATTCATCTAATGGAAATTTTTGGGTAATTGAAGCCGAAAATGGCGAAATTGCTGGATTTTTCTACATTTATGATGTAATTTCTTTAATTCATCCTGTAAAAAATCCATCAAAAAATGAAATTGAATACATCAAAAAGCCCCACACAGCAGTGCTTGCAGGGTGTTTGAAAAAGAATTTTTGGGGATTAAAAAGCAAAAAAATTCTTTCTGAGATTTTGAGCATGCTTTTTGAAAAAGAAAATTTGAAAAAAATTAAGTGCGAAATTTTTGCCTCTAATCCTTATGTAAAGGGCATTTTAAAGCGATTTGACTTTATTTGCGAGGGAGTTTTGAAAGGGGAAACAATAAACAGGGGCAAGCCCGAAAATGTTGAAATTTGGGCACTTTTTGAAGAAAAATGGCGTGCAAAATTCAAAAAAGAAAGCGAAAAAACGCCCGAAAGCCAATAATAGCCGAAAATTTGCAAAAGAAAAAGGGGCATAACCCCTTGATTTTACTAGCCGAAGCATTAACAACAGAATTATTATAGCAACATAATTCAAAAAAATAAAGTGTTATTAAGAAATATTAAGTATGAGTGAATTAACGAAACAACAAAAAAAATTTTTGGAAGAGTATGCAAACACGCTGAACATCAAGCAGAGTGCGATTTTTGCAGAATATAGCGAAAAAATTGCACTGAAGCAAGGGAGATATTTTCTATCTAAAGAAAAATATCTAAAAGCCTTGAATACCTTGATAGAGAAGAAAGTTGAGCATCTTGAAATTCCAAAAAGTTTTATTATTAAAAAATTTGTTCAATTGATTGATTGGGCATCTGGCGAAAGTGCTGAAAAAGCTTCAATTACAAGTGATTTAGGGAATTTTGATGAGGGTGAAAAAATTGAAAATTTTGAAGATGAAAATAGCCCTCAGAATGAGCCTGTTCGGGCTTTTAAGGCACCAAAGGACCCAACTATCATGCTGAGAGCTTTAGAGGGCTTAGTGAAGTTTCTGGAGCGTGGGAAAGAAAACGGCGAAAACTCACATCAAGAGGACATTTCAGCCATTATTGGAGTAAATTGTGAAAAAATTTAAGGAGAGAATATGACAAGCAAAAGCGTTGATTTTAGTGCACTTGCACACCAAATTAAAACAACTTTTAAAAAATTAGACGAAAAAAGAGCTGGGCAACTTAAAGAGATAAAAGTGTTGCAAGACAAGACTTTTGGCAACACAAATGAAAATATTTCAAGCTGGTCAAGCGATTTAGACCTGCCCGACCTTTGGGAACAGCACCAGACAATGAAAGCACACCTAATTGATATCATTTATTCTCACCCAGAGGGGCTTTTTGATGTTGAGGCTGAAAAATTTGAAAACGCAGAAGCTGCAATTGCCCACAAAGCAATGCTTTGCGACTATTTTGAAAAAATGAACATAAGAGAAGAAATTGAAAAAATTGTTGAAAATTTGATTCTCACAGGGGAGAGCATAATTTTTGTTGGCTGGGAAACAAAAACGGAGCAAAAACGCAAATGGAGTGAGTTTCAGGGGGATTTTGAAGTCGTTACAAATGTTATTTATGACGGGCCAAAAATCAAAAGTGTGCAATCTCAAGACTTCGTTTTTGACTACAACAGAGCCGATAATTGGGAAAGTTGTGCCAAAATTTATAGAACATATTTGGAATTAGGGGAGATAAAAAGCTTCAGGGAGCACAAATTTTTAACTCCAGAAATTGAAAATGAGCTTCTAGAGGGCGTTTTGGCGAGCAAAGACGGCGAGGAGATAGAGGGCTTTAAGTCTGGGCTTGTTGAGCTTTTGGAGTATTGGGGCGATATTCGCCTAGAAGACGGCACTCTTTTGAAAAATTGGCTAATTGTTGTTGCAAAAGGCACTCATATCTTGCGTTTTGAGCCAAATCCTTATATAACAACGCCGTTTATTTATGCAAATTTAATTGAAAATCCAGAAACAAAGCGTGGAATTTCGCCTCTGAAGCCTGTTTTGGCTTTGAATAATGTTGCTTCAAAAATTTTAAATCAGCAACTAGACGCCTATTCTTTGATTATGAATCCTCCATATTTAGCACCAAAAGGCTCTTTCAAGGGTATTCAAGATGTTGCACCAGGGAAAATTATTGAATATGATTCATCACTTTTGCCACAAATGCCCGTGCCTATTAACTTTAGCCCTGCTCTTGCTGGCTGGGATTTTATTCAATATTTCAAAAATTGCATTGAAAATACAACGGGAATTTATCGCACAATGGGTGGTGCAGTTGGTCAAAGAGGGCACACGGCAACTGAATTGTTGCAGAGTGCAAACGGTCAAAATGCCCGAATTAACTTGATTATAGACTCAATTAACAGAAAAATAATTCTTCCAATGGTTAAAAAAATTGCACAAACGATTTCTAATTTTAATTCCGAAGAATATTTTCTGGAAATTTCTGGAAAAGATGAAAAGAAGAAAATTCTTGTTGATGAGAGTGTAAAAGCTGGGAATTTTAAATATAAATATTCAGACCGAAAAGCAAGCATAGAGAGGAAATACAAGTATAAAGAAATTGCAGAAAGCATTGTTTCATTCTCAAAAATTCCAGAATTTTCCAGCAAAATAAACTGGAAAGAGTGTTTCAAATTTACTTTATCTCAATTAGGGGTAGAAAATGTTGCAAAATTCTTGTCTGATGAGGCTTTTGAGAATATTAAAGAATAATTGAGGAAAATTTGTTTAAATATACTTTATTAAAAAGTCAAAAAAAATTTTTAGAAATTCCACACAACCACAAACTTGATGTTTGTGTTTATCAAGGAGGATTTGGCTCTGGAAAAACCTTTGCTGGCTCGCTTTTGGGTGTTTTATTATGTTTAAAATACCCAAAAATAACAGGGCTTGTAGGGGCAAAAACTTACTCTCTGGTGCGTGATACGACACTTGTTAGCTATTTTGAGCATTTAGAAAAGCTTGGTTTTGTTGAAGGAAAAAACTTTATTTTTAACAAAGGACAACAAAAATTGCAGTTTAAAAATGGCTCTGTTGTGCTTTTTCGGCACTTTGATGAACCAAATAGGCTAAAATCTTTGAATTTGGGTTTTGTAGAAATTGAAGAAATGTCTGATGTTCCAGAAGAAACTTTCAAAATGCTTCTAGGCAGGATGCGACAAGCAAAACAGCCTAATTGGAAAAATTTTCAATATAGAATTTTTGGGCACACGAACCCAGAAAACAAGGGTGGGTGGATTTATAAAACTTTTGTTCAAAACAAAAAAGAAAATTATCGCTTTATTATAGCTCCCACAACGGAAAACAGCTTTTTACCTCCTGAATATTGTGAAGAGTTAAAGCATGCTTATGATGAAAAATATTACAAAATGAATGTCTTGGGAGAGTTTGCAGACAATGACGACAGGCTTGTTGTAAAAAATTTTGATTCCAGGAATTTACTGGAATTGAATTATTCTCAAAACGCCGATTTGCACATTACATGCGACTTTAATGTTGACCCAATGTGCTGGGAATTAGCTCATGTTATTAATGATAATATCTATTTTTTTGATGAAATAGCACTGGAAAACACCACAACAGAGGGAGCATGCAAATTTTTCTTAGAAAAATATGGAAAACATAAAGGAAAAATCATCATAAATGGCGACGCCTCTGGCGATAATAGAAGCCCACAAAGTGAATGGACAAATTACATCATTATCAGAAAAACCTTAGCTGGAGCTGGTTTTGGCAATG
Source organism: Candidatus Gastranaerophilales bacterium (assembly GCA_045536045.1). Lineage (GTDB taxonomy): Bacteria > Cyanobacteriota > Vampirovibrionia > Gastranaerophilales > Gastranaerophilaceae > RGIG1918. Next base: position 7,032 of record JAZSMU010000086.1, on the reverse strand, counting down.
TTGAATTTCATATAAGAAACTTCAACCCACCAATTAAAAATAGAATCCATGCTTTTAATGCAAAAGTTTGCAATTTTAATGGCAAAAAAAGCCTTTTTATTGACCCAAAATGTAAAAAATTACTATACAACATCAACAACCTAAAATACCGTGAAGGCACTTGTATCATAGATTTGCCGACATATCATCAAATTAAAATGTCTGCAGATAAAAAATTTTTAGGACACCCATTTGATGCTGCAAGTTATTTAGTGGAATATTATTTTCCAATTGTCTGAAAGGAGGAATATGAGTGAATTTTTGGCAATTTCGCCATGCATTTTGATATTGTTGATTTTTCTTTTGCAAAACAAGTTTTTTGCAACTCCAGAACAGCTAGAAAAAATGCACACAGAAATTTTAAAAGAAATGGAAAAACGCTATTTGCCTATGTTTTCGGCAAATGAGATGAAAGAAGAAATTTCTGAAATGAAAAATAAAATTGATAAAATTTATGATATTTTAATTCAAAAATAAATTATTTCTTTTTGAAAAAGCCAGAAAAAAGCCCTTTGTTTTCAAGCGTTTCTAGCCTTTTTTCAAGCTCAGAAATTTTCATTTTGTAGTTTAAAATTTCTTCATTTTTACGATTCAATTCAGCAGAAAGTTCAAAATATTTTTCTTCCCAATATTTAGAATTTTCTTTCTCTTCATTTCTAATAATTTCCAGCTGTTTATACTTGCCAGCTTCTAATGCCAACTCTTTAAGCTCTGAAATAAGCTTAGCAGTAAGAGATTTTGGAAGCTCTTCAGCTTGATAATTCTCAGAAATTCCAGAAATTTCTACTTCTTCAAATTCTTCATAATCTTTTTGAGAAGAAACTGTTTTTTTATTTTCTGCAAACTTAGAAGCCTTGTTACGCTTAGATTTCAAGTTTAAATCTCTAATTTGATTAGCTTCATCACTTGAAATTACAATTAATTTTCCATTAGGACTATCGATTGACTGCAATTTTCCTTTATCTATCCAAGAATAAACTGAAGATTGGCTCATAAGTAGCATTTCTTGTGCTTCTGCGATTGTAAGTTTTAAATTTTTCATTTCTTTTCCTGTAATTTCTAACAATTTCTAAGAATTTCTATTTTTTTCTTGTCCTTTATAAGGATGAATATAGAATAACCTCTTGACTTATATTTTAACATGTTTTATTCTAAATGCATAGTTTTTTTTGGGACAAGAGGAGAACAAAAAAAGCAATAAAAAATGCGCTTCCGAAGAAGCACATATCAACTACAAGAATTATTATAATAGATTACTTGCAAAAATGCAAGTGTTTTCTTGCTGTCTGAAAAAGCGCATTTATCAACAATTAGGAGAATTTTATGGTAAACAACACAAATTTTTCAGACTTAGATTCAATTAAAATTAACACACAAAAAAGTGCAGAAATTATTGAATTTAAAAGGAATATCACCCAATTTGAGCTAACAAAAACAATTTATGAAAGCGAAATTTTTTCAAAAATTAAAATGACTGCAAGCTCAAAACTCTTTCTGTGGGCACTTTGCACGCATTTTAATCCTAACAATGAAGATATGTTTCCTTCTCAAGCGACAGTTGCCAAAAAGCTTGGAATGAGCACAAAATCGGCTGAAAGAGCAGTTAAAGAGCTTGGCGAATTGGGGCTTATAAGCTGGACTACTAAAAAGGTAAATCACTACAATTTTAGCGAAAAATTTTTTACTTTGGTCAAAATGTCTGTCAAACACCGTCAAAATGTCGGTTCTGATATCCGTCAAAATGTCGGACTAACAAATAAACATGAACAAAAAAATAACACTAAGAATTTTTCTTTTTCAAAATTTGGGTCAGATTCGCTTTATGAAAAATCCGGCAAAAAGGCTGTGCCATCTTGTGAAGCTACTCAAAATTATATTAAAAAGTTGGATGACGCCGCAAAAAATTCAATAAATCCTTGGAATTATAGCAAAGAAGAAGCAATAAAATGGATAAAATCAGCTGGAACTTGGGTTTATGGCTCTTCTTTGGCAAAATTTTTGGTTAAAAAATATGAGCTTGTTGAATTTTATTACCCAATTTTTGGGAAAGCTTTGGGCAACGCAATGATTAAACACGGGGTTGAATATGTTGAAAATTTATCTCCTGAAGAACGCGAAAACCTTGAAAGAGAAGAGCAAAGGCTGTTGCAAATTGAGCTAGTTGATAAATTGAATAGTTGCAACGATTTTTAATTTGTTAAATTTGGGAAGCTTAAAAGACTTGAAAAATGGGCTTTTTAAAATATCTTATTAAGAATTTTTAATAAAAAGAGCATGGCAAAAGTTTTATTTAGAGCATGCAAAAAATTATCAAAATTTATAAAAAATATCTGGAAAAGCAAAAAGGGTGTAGTTTTTCAAGGCTTTGGAATTTGATGTAAAGTTTTAGAAAATGTTGGAAAATTAGGTAAAATTACTTAGGTAATTTTGCTTATTAATTATATGAAAAAAAATAGATAAATTGTGATTATCAAAGGATAAAAATTTCTCAATTTATCTGTAAGTCTAACTGTTGTGGGGCTTTGCCCCATTTTTTTAGAAAAAATTAACATTGGGATATATATCCAAAAAATTAAAAAAATTAATTGTATTCTTGTTGTTGAGGGAATTATGAGACTAACAAGAAGAGAAGAACAAGTAATGTCATTATTGACGGGTGGGCTAAAAAGCACCCAAATAGCAGAATGCATGGGCGTTTCAGTTAGAACTGTGCACGCACATTTGGCAAATATTTATTCCAAATTTGGTGTTACAAACAGGGCTGGTGCTTTGATGCAATTTCTGAAAAGTCGCTTAACAGTTGAATTTGAGGTGGAGCAAGAGTTATATGAGCAAAGAAAATAAAAGTTTTACAACAACAAATTTTTCTGGTGGAATCAAGCTAAACGCAAATGCTGTGGGGCTTTGGGCGAATAGCAAAAAATTATTTTGGGATGATTCTTATAATGTTGAAATTTACAAAAATTTTGGTGTTGCAACTACAAAAGGGAATTTGGAAATAGCCAAAACTCCCGATAATGACGGCATTTTGGGCATTGTTGGAACAAATGCAGAATATTTTGATTTCCTTTTTGTAACAGAATCTGGCAAAATATGCCATTTTTCAGACGATTTCAGAGTTGTTAAAGAATTAAAGACTTTAAACGCACGCCCTGAGTGCTTTTCGGCTATTAGATTTTATGGTGGAATATTGATTTTAACAGGCACAAATAGGGTGCAATTCGTCAAATTTGGCTCTGAGCTTGAAGTTTCGGATGTCGTAATTAAAGGAAAAGACGGGAGAGAAGTTTTTGGAAAATGCATTGCCCAATATGCAGGCAGGGTGTGGGTTTCAGATGGTTCAACTCTTTATTTTTCTTCACTTGGCACGCATGATAATTGGGATGAGGCTGAAAACGCAGGCTATATTTCAAATTTTCACACAAGCGAAGAAGAAATCCTTGCTATGGAGGATTATTCGGACAGGCTTGCCATCTATAAAGCAGATGGCGTCTATCTTTTGAGTGGTTTTAGTGTTGAAGATTTTTCAATTTCCAAACTTGGAAATTTGGGCGTTCTCTCAACGGGGGGAGTGGTTAGTGCCAATAACAAGCAATATTTTATGAGCAATTCTGGAATTTATGCACTTGAGCAGTTTGGAGAATTGGGGCAAATTGGGCTTAACACAACAATTTCGGAGAATATTCAGCCTGAATTTTTAAAATTTGACTCTAAAAAAGCACATTTGGCAACGGCTTTGAAGTTTTTTGAAAAAAATCAAATTTGGTTTTTCACTCCAAATAAAGACTCTGAGGGCATTAGCGAGGTTTTAATTTATGATTATTTAAACTCTTCTTGGACCAAAAGACGCATTCCGTTTGACATTCGGGCTTGTGCAAGAGTTAATGGAAAAATTTTAACTGGAAGCAAAGACGGAAGAATTTTTGTTGAAAATGTTGGGAACACATTTTCTGGAAAGCCAATAGAATTCAAGTTTTCAACACCTTTTTTCCATTTTGGAGAGCCAGCAAAAAGAAAAACAATTGGCGAAGCATATTTGATTTTGGATGAAAATTTTCAAAATTCTTTTGATTTCGGCGTTTGCAAAAATTTCAAAAAAGATATTGTTGAAGATGTTGACTACACAAGGACAATAAGCCCAAAAACCTTAGTTTTTGCAACAAAAGAATCTGACGGTGGAAAATATTTATCCACTTGGGCAATTGACGAAAATGAGGGTTTTTCTTGGGCTGAGCCTTTTGAAGAGGGCGTTCGTGTTGGAGTTTTTGATTCTTGCACTTCTTTTCAATTAAATTTAACTTCAAAATCCATTGGCGATGGCTTTGGGCTTGTGGGAGTTGAGTTTTCAGATATAAATTTAGATTAATGAGGATTTTATGAACGAAAGTAGGGAACTTGAAGAATTTGTTACTATGAGCAGAAAAACGCTTGAGGAGCTTAATTTGGAGGTTGAGAAAAAAATTTCTTCAAACAAAAATTGTCCTCAAATTGCAAGAAAAAATGACACAAAAAAAGCTGAAAATGGGCAAATAGTGTCAATTAAGGATGTGCCAAAAGGCGAGCTTTTTTCAAGAAACAGCGTTTGGAGAGCAACAAACTTAAGCACAATGCTAATTTTTGAGTTGAGTGGCTGGAATGTTGATTTGTATGTTGGCGAAAACTCAACTCTCAGAACACTTTTAGAAAAAGGAATTGTGGATTCATTTCAACAAAATGGGCTCTACATCCAATTTCATCATTATAGTAGGTAAAAAAGAAAGGATTGAAAATGACCGTTATCAGTGATTATTCAGGCTTTGTTGGCGAAGTTTGGAGCAAAAAAATTAATGCTGCACTTGATAAAACTTGTTGCATGCTACAGTGCGTAAACCGCGACTGGCAACAGGATGCAGACAAAGGCGTTAGCAAAATTAACATAATTACACCAACCACAATTTCGGCTTCTGAATATACAGGAGCAATATCCGAATATGGCACAATGTCAACTACACCAACGATTTTGGAGCTTTCTCAAAAAATTTATTTTGGAATTACAGTTCCAGACGTTGCCGAAGTTCAAAGCAATGTGTCAATTTTAGACACAGTTGTTGAGAACGCCAAAAAGGGAATTGAGCAAAAAATTGACTCTTATCTTTTTGGGCAATACACTTCAACAGATGCCGAAAACCAGCTTGGCTCAACAGAAAATGCCGTTGAGATTACAAAAGAGAACATTTACGCGCAATTTGTGGCATTAGCCAAAAAATTAAAAATTTCAGGTGCGATAGATGGCTCAAATCCAGGCTGGGTGGTTGTTCATCCTGATGTTGAAGAAGTGATTTTATTATCAGATTCATTCACAAAAGCAACAGACGCAGCCGACAAAGCAACAAGAGAGGGTGCAATTGGCAAAATTGCTGGCTTAGATGTTTTTGTTTCAAACAATGTTGGCAAAAACTCAGACCACTATGTTGTTTTGGCTGGAACACAAAAAGGAATAACCTATGCTTCACAGCTTGCAAAAATTGAAACTTTAAGGGCTGAAAGCTCTTTCAATTCAATTGTTAGAGGGCTTTACATGTTTGGTGGCATGGTTGTTAATCCAAAAGCAATTGCAACTTTAACTTGCACAATTGGCTAAAATACTTATGATGTGGGCTTTTTGCCCACATCTATTTAAGGGAGGGAAAATGGAAAACATTGAAAAAAATGAAGAATTAAAAGAGGAAAAAGCTAACAACAGCAAGCTTTTTGAGGGAAAAAGGAATATTACTGAAGATGATTATAGTAAATTGCTTTTTAAAATTTTGTATAAAAATAAATTGCTTGAAAAGCTGAATGTGCCTGTGCCAGAAGATTTTAGAGCAATTGAAAAAGAAGAAAATAGAGAAGAAAAAATTAGAAATCAGGTAAAGAAAATATGCGATTTTGGGCTTATTTCAGAAGGTTTGGGCGAGTTAATTTGCCAAAAATTGGGCGTTGCGAACAAAAATAATTCGCCTGAAGCTTTGAAAAACATTGAATCTGAGGCATTGGCTTTGCCAGAAAACGCTGAATCTAAAGGTGTTTTGAAGATGAACGACATTTTAAATGCGTTTTTTGAGAAGAGAAAGCCCGTTTTAGATTATTTGAAAAGTCTTGAGTGCGATTTTGAAATTGCAGACTTGGAAAAAATTATGGAATTAGTCAAAACCCTTGAGGCAAGCGTTAAAGAAGAGTATATGAAAGAATTGCACGACAACAAAATGAAAGCAATTTCTGCTCCAAATTCTCTAGCTGGAACTTCGTCTGGAACTGAGCTTGAAGCCGAAAAACTGCTTACTGCAAAGGAAATTGGCAAAATGAGCACAGATGAATTTTTGAAAAATGAGAAGCTTATTAATAAAATGCTTGCAAAAAAGCAAATTAAGGGGCTTTAAGCGTTGATTTTAGGGAGTTTTTATATTTTTTTGATTGGTAATTAATGAAAAATTTTTAAAAGTTTTTTGGCTTAATTTACATAAGATACATTATCACTACCTATCTAACTATATAAAAAACGGCAAATAATATTGATTTAAAAGGATTTTACAATGACTTATTTTGAACTAATGAATAAAGTTTTGCTTGAATTGGGGCTAAATATGCTTGATAAATTTGAAAATGCATACAAAAATGAGCATTTTAGAATTTTGGAAGCCTTGAAAACGGCGAACGAAAATGTTTGCAGGGCACTTGATTGGGAATTTTTGAAAATTAAAGTTGTAAAAAATGTTGAAAAAGGCTCATCTTTCAAGGTTTTTGAGGATTTAGAAAGAGTTATTTCAGCCAAATTGGATGGTAAAACTTTAACTTATGATAAAAACTATATAAAAAATGGCTTTAAGCTTTCTGGACCGAACTTTTGGGGCTATGGAGGAGACGGCAAAATTGAATTTTTTGAGGCTAAAAAAGATTCAATTATGGAAATAACTTATCGCACAAAATACTTCGCAATAGGCGAAAATGGCGAAAGAAAGCCGAATTTTGAGCTTG
>JAZSMU010000048.1:0-17368 GCA_045536045.1 Candidatus Gastranaerophilales bacterium | reverse complement strand
GCTAATAAAAATTTATGTTGTATTATATATATAGCCTTGTGCCTGTAGCTCAGCTGGATAGAGTGTTTGGCTACGAACCAAAAGGTCGGGGGTTCGAATCCCTCCAAGCGCGCCATATATTTTTATTAGGTGTTTATGGAAGAAGAAAAAATTATTTGCCCAAATTGCATGTCAGACGAAGTAATACCCATTGTAAATAATGAAGCAAATTCCATGTCGGTAATTACCGGAAACTTAAGGGATCCGTTTTGCCTCTATTGCACTAAATGTGGGCATAAATTTGTAACCTCAAAACATTCTGACGAAGTTCAAGAAATTCAATTAAAGCGTATTCTCACGAAATGTTTTGTTCTTTTTATGTATTTATTTCCACTTCTATTGCTTCTTTATGTTTTTGTAATTGAACTTCATAAATAGCTCATTTATTAAATAATTTCCATGTTATATTATCTTCATGGGCAAAACATGGCGAGAAATTTTTAAATTTTTATTATTCATATCTTTATCAATTTTTGCACTCTTTTATTTTGCTGATTTTGGTAAAAGCGATAGCTACAAAATTTTAGAAGTCGTTTCGGGCGATACTTTTTATGTTGATTTAAATAAGGATGGCAAAAAGGGCGAAGATGAGCTTGTCAAGCTTAATTTGGTTAAAACTTTTTCTTCAAATTTAGATAAAATTCCTCATCATATTTTAAAAATTTATGACCTTTCTTTAGTTGAAGCAGAATATTTAGGTAAAATTGCACATAAATTTTCTAATGAAAAATTAAAAAATAAAACTGTTGAAATTAAAAATATAAAAACAACTAAAAATATTTCTTATGGAACTATTTATTTAAATGGCGAAGATTTTGCAAAAACCTTGTTAAGCGAGGGTTTGGCTTATTCTTATAATCCAAAATATTTTGATTCTTATTTTAAATTTGAAAATAGAGATAAAATTTATTCGCACATTAAAAATTATGACCTTAAAACGCCCTCATCTTCTAATATTAAAATTATTTTCATTGAGCCAAATTATTCAACTTTGCCATCAAAACTAATGAAAACAAAGGCTGGGGAGGAAATTATAAATTCTATTAATAAGGCAAAAGAGTCTATTTATTTTGCTCTTTACGGTGTTAGTGGGCAAGATGAGTTATTTGATGCTTTAATTAATGCAAAAAATCGTGGAGTTGAAATTAAAGGTGTTTTTGATTCTGACGAATATGGGAAATCTATTTATGATGATTATCAAAAATATTCTAAGCATTTTGACATTATTTCAGATTCTAACTCAGCACTTATGCATAATAAATTCTTTATTATAGATGATAAAACCGTGTTAACAGGCTCTATGAATCTTTCTTCAACAGGCTCTGGTGGTTATAATACAAATACACTTCTAAAAATTAACTCTAAAGAAGTTGCATTAATTTATAAGAAAGAATTTGACCAAATGAGGCAGGGAAAATTTCAAAAAATTAAAGAAAAATTATCTCTTGAAAATATTTCTTTAAATAGTTCAAAAATAAGTGTTTATTTTTCGCCAAATATAGCCATTGAAAGAAAAATTTGCTCTTTAGTTGAAAATGCCAAGTCTGAAATTTTAGTTAGTGCTTTTTATTTAACAAACCAAAACATTGCAAATTCTTTAATTCTAGCTAAACAAAATGGTGCAAAAATCTACATTGTTTTAGACGCCGTTGGTGCTTCAAATCCAAAATCTAAACATAAAATTTTGAGAAATGCTGGAATTAAACTTAAAGTTGAAAATTATGGTGGCAAAAATCATGAGAAAAATATTTTAATTGATAATAAAATTTTAATTTCTGGAAGCTCAAATTTTTCTAAAAGTGGCTATGCAAGAAATGATGAAAATACTTTGATAATAACTGATTTTGCCATTTCAAAAAACTACAGAGAACATTTTTTCAAACTTTATAATTCAATTGACAATATTTATCTTATGAAAAATCCAAAAGCAGAAAGCAAGGAATCTATAAATTCGTGTTTTGATAAAATTGACAATGATTTTGATGGTAAAATTGATAAATTTGATTCTGCTTGCAGATAAAATCAACCTTTTTTCCTAATTTTTCTTCATAAATTTGCCATCATGCTTATTTAAAAGTAAAATATAGAATGTAGTTAATATGAGTTTAAAATGGAATTTTTTAGGAAGAATAAAAGAATTATAGTTTCTGTCATTGCAATTACGGTAATTTTTTGGATGATAGGGCTATCAATGATTTTACCTATGTTTGTGGATTAATTCATGAGAGTTGTTGTTCAGTTAGTTTTGGTTTTATTGTTTTTTGCGTGTGCAAACTCTTCTTTTGCTGCACCAACTGAATCTGAAATTAATGCACAAAGAACTCAAGTTAAAAATGAAATCTACAAATTAAAATTATTAGAAAAAATTGAAACAAATAAACTTTATTCAAACCAACAAAAATTAGAAAAAACTGAACAAAATTTATCTCAAACAAAATTGAAGCTATCTGAAGCAAAAGAAGAAATGACAAATCTTGAAGGTCAACTCAGAGAAGCTTTGGCAGATTATAGAGAATTAAACAGTGCAGTTGGTCGCAGAATTGTTCAAATATACAAAATTCAAAGAAAAAATTATCTTGAATTTTTGATGAACGCAAAAGATATTAATAATTTTCTAGATAGAATTTATTTTGAAAATATTGTTATGAACCAAGATAGGGAGAGAATAACAAAGCTTCAAAAACGCACTAAACGAATTATGGACTTAAAAGCAAGAATACAAGTTCAAAGGCTGAAACTTGCTGATAGTGCCAAAAGTATGGATAGGCAACAAAAAAATATCCAAGTTGCAATTAAGAAAAACCAACAGTTAATTCATAAACTTCAAACAGACAGAGCTGCTTGGGAAAAGGCTGAAAGAGAACTAGCAAGAGATTCTGAACGTCTTGCTTCTATGATTAACAGAACAACAACCACAACAACACCAAAGGCTTCTGGTGTGTTTGTTCGCCCTGTTTATGGTGGAATTACTTCATATTATGGCTGGAGAACTCACCCAATATTTAAGAAAAAGAAATTTCACTCTGGAATTGATATTGGTGCTCCAATGGGAACTCCAATTAAGGCTGCAAACTCAGGTAAAGTCATCTTTACAGGCTGGTATGGTGGTTATGGAAATGTTGTAATTATTGACCATGGAACAATAAATGGCAAGAAAACAACAACTTTGTATGCACATATGTCTAGAATTAGAACCACCAAAGGTGCTAATGTTACAAAAGGGCAAACAATTGGTAATGTTGGCTCAACTGGATATTCAACAGGACCACACTTGCATTTTGAAGTTCGTTTAAATGGTGCAACTGCAAATCCATTAAACTATATTCCTGGTTAATTAAACCTATTGAATTATATCTTATAAGCTTTTTTTGAGGTATAATAAGCATAATGAATAGACTTGTCATCAGATTTTTATATATTTTCTTTGTGTGCATGTTTTTGCATATAAAAGCTTTTGCAATTGAAGTTGAACATATTGATGCAAAATCTATTGAAAAACCTTTGCCTGCTGAAGATGTGGCAGTTTTGGAAGCTAAAAAACCAATTGAAATTCCAAATCCATTTGAAAAAAAGCCTGTTGTGCCAGATGAAGAAATTCAAAAGCCAAAAACTGAAGTTTCTCTTAAATCTGATGAAGTTTTTTATAATCAAGAAACAAATGAAGTTGAAGCAGTGGGCAATGTTTCTATAGTAACTATGCCAGATAATAATAAAGTTACTGCTAAAAGAGCAGTTTATTCTCGCTCAAACAATACAATTAAGCTTTTTGGTGATGTTGTTTTATACAAAGATGGTGGCAAAATTGTTGGCGATTATATGTCAATTAATCTTGCAGATGAGAATGTTTTAATTAATGAGCCAAATGCTGATTATGCAAATTTTAAAATCACTGCAAAAGAAGGACATGCCTTTGCAAACCAAATTGTTGCAATTGATGGCGAATTAAGGGTTACACAAAAAGTTAAAACTGCTCTTGAATCACACGGTTTTGGTAGATTTTATGATGAAGAAATTTTTGCAGATTTAATTAAACCAACAGATTTAACCAAAAAACGTTCTGATGATTTTAAAATCAGAACTGGCGAAATTATCATTACTCCACTTGAAGACCATGATGAAATCACATTTAAAAATGCAGATTTATATTATAAAAAATTCAGACTAGCAACTGCTTCTGATATTCAAATATACACCGATAAAGAGCAAAATTATGTCGAAGCAAATGTGCCAGAATTAGGTTCTATTTCTGATTTTGGTTCATATATTGGCTATGGCAAAGTTTTTAAAATGCCTTACGGTGGAACAATTAAGGTCGTTCCTGCTCTTGTTGAAGATGATGGAATTGGCGTTGGTGCAATTGTTCGTTTGCGTTCCGAAAGAAACAAATTGCATGCTGCTTGGGCATCTTCATCTGAAAACCTAGTTGTTAGAGGTAAATATAAATTTAACAAAGATTTATGGATAGATTATGGTCGCCATGCATATTTTGACGAGTGGTTTTTTGGCCACAGACGACCTGGGTATATTGCACAATTGGTTTATCATAAAACTTATGATGTGCCAGATTTACGTTCAAATTTTGCTCACAGAATTACTGCTGGCTATGTTGCTGATTATGCTGAAGAAAATGACGAACAAGAACATATGTTGGGCACTATGCGCTTTAGATATCAAGCTGAGTTGTCAAAAGATATTTATCAATGGGGCGACACTGAGCAAGATGTTTGGATGAAGCTTCAAGGTGTTGCAAGAGCTGCAGCAACTTTATATGGAACAGGACACGCAACTGGGTTTGTTGGAATTGGACCATATATAAAATCAAGAGTTAATAGATGGGGTTCTATTATTGGCATAAATATAAATGGAACAGCAGATGCCAGCCCACTTCTTTGGGATGATTACACATATGGTAAAATTTCTATTTATTTAAACGAAAGTATTAAGTTGCATAAATATCTTTCAATTGGCTATAGGGGTATGATTTCGCCACTTAAGGATAACTATAAAGACGACCTAATAACTGAAAACAGAATCTATGTTATGGTTGGCCCTGAAGATACAAAAGTTATGGTTGCTCATGATACTATTAGGAAGCACACAACTTTTGATTTTCTATTCTTATTAGGCTCTGATAAGTTTTCAACTAAATTTGATAAATTGACAGTTAAAGACCCTGCTCATGTTTCAAGAAAAAGGGACAAGCTTGAAAATATCAAATTTATTAAATTAAAAGTACCTGAAGAAGAAATTTAGCTTAAATTTTCATATTCTTCAATTAGATTTTTCAAAAATTCTGGGCAAATTCCCATAATGTTATAATAACTACCATCTATTTTTTGGATAAAACTTTTATCGCTAATTTTTAAATCTTCTTTTATAAAGTCTTGAATGCCGTAGCTTCCAGCCTTGTCTAATGGATTTTTTTCTTTAATATATTCTTCAATTTCATAATCTTCAAGCTCTCTAAAATACACTTTTGATGTATCAATTTTAGAAATTACACCCTTTTTTCCAGCTACACTAACTGCTGTTTTAACCAAATGAACTTCACCTGAGAGGTTTTTTAGGCATAAAAAAGCCTCGCTAGAGTTGCGAGGTTTATTCATACACACACATTTGAGGATAACTACTGTATCAGCTCCTATAACTAGAGCTTCACTATTAATTCTTTCAAAAACTTCTTTTGCTTTTCCTTCGGAATTATATTTTATTAAGTTTTCAATTTCTTCAATTTTGTTAAAATTTTCGGTTTTTTTCTCAGCAAAACCAGAGGGTTCAATTGTTATTTGAAATCCTGATTTTTCTAAAATTTCTTTTCTTCTTGGACTTTTTGACGCTAATATCAACTTCATTCGTTAATATTACCACACTTCAGCTCTTCCTGATAGTGGTTTTGTTTTGACATATTGAATAGCCATTGCAGTAGATTTTTCGCAGGCTTTCTTGATTTTGCCGTTTATGTTAAACATCATTTTTTGCATTGATGCATAATCATTCATTGCCTCATACATTTTGCTTGGGTCTATGGCAGATGATGCGATTGGGCAATCAACTTTCATAGAAGCGTATTTTCTAACTAATGCTACATCTAATTCGTCACATGCTCCAACTGGCATAATCTTTCTCCCTTTTAAATTTTAAATCCCGTTCCTTACATATTAATAAACAATTGCTTTCAAAAAAAATTGCCTTTTGTTAACAATTCGTTACAATTATTTAATTTGAAAAGGGCATTTTGGGCATTTTGCTTTAGGATGAAGCATTAAATTGTCTTCTAAATCATACATTTTGGCAATTCTTGTAATTAAAACTTCGCCACACTTTGGACACCTTAAAACTAAATTTTTGTTGCTTGCACCCTCTAAAATTTCTTCTTTAAGAAGCTCAATTGCTCCTTCTGGTGCAAAATTAAAGTCTTCTTTTGGCTCATGCTTTTTAATTTCAGCTGGGTCAATTTTTAATCCTTTTGCTAGTTTTTGCCTAATTGGCGTTGCTAAAAATAAATCTATCCCAGCTTCAATTTCTTCAATTGTTGTAAGTGGTAAACTACACCTTTTAGCAAGTCCAGCTTGAGTTATTCCCATCTTTTCTCTAGTTTGGGAAACAAATTGCCCTAAAGATATTATTTCTTCTTTTATTTCTTTATTCATTAATTGCTTTCTTTGCTCTCATATCTTCCCAAAGGGTTAGTGTAGCACCAGCTATAAAAATACTTGAATATGAACCAACAGCCATACCAATTATCATTGCTAGAACGAAATCTTTTGTTGTTGCTCCACCAAAGAAATATAGAGCAAATAGTGTAAATAAGGTTGTTAGAGAAGTGTTTATACTTCTTGCCAATGTTTGATTAACACTTGCGTTAACAATTTCATTAAAGCTATATTTTTTAGCTAAAAATCTGTTGTTTTCTCTGATTCTATCGTAAATAACAATTGTGTCGTGAATACTAAAACCAATTACTGTTAAAAGTGCAGTAATGAACAAGCTATCCACTTGAATATTGCAGAATAAGCCAAGAATTGAAAATGCACCAATTACAATAATAACATCATGAAAAAGGGCAATTAAGCCTGCAAGTGCGTAGTCTAGTTGAAATCTTATTGTTACATAAATAACGATACCGATAAATGCAATAGCAAGTGCAATTAAAGATTTTTGCAAAACTTCAGCACCAAGTGTTGGCCCAACAGATGTTGTTTGAACAAGTTTTGCTCCCTTATAATCTTTTTGAACTGCAGATGTAATTTTTTCAATATTTTGAGATTTTTCATCTATAAATTTTGTTTTAACTGAAAGGAAATTTTTCTCTTCCCCACCAACGCTTTGAATTACAGGGTTTTCAATTCCTGCCTTAGTTAATTCAAATCTGATTTCGCTAAGGTCTGCTGATGTAACTTTTCTGTCAATTTCATATTGAAGAATTGTTCCACCTTTAAAATCAATGCCCAAATTCAACGGAGAATGGTTTTCATAGGTTATCATTGAATAAATTATTGCAACAAGACAAGGAATTATCATTATTGCAGATAATATAAACCATATTTTTCTGTATTTAACAACATTAATTAATTGTTTTTCATTCATTAAGTTAGGATTTGCCATATTTATTTCCTTTTTAATTATTAGTCTATAACGCCAAATTTAGCTTTTTCTTTTTTGGTTTCTTGTGCTTGATATCCAACTTGAATATCACTTTCTTTTAAGCCCCACAATTGAGGATATTTAAGCTCGCCTGTTCCAAATATGAGGTGAGTGTAGTTTTTAGTAATTGTGATAGCAGAGAACATACTAACAACAACACCGATTGCAAGAGTAACTGCAAAACCTTTAACAATTGCAGTTCCTAAAATATATAGAATTACACAAGTGATAATTGTTGACATGTTTGAGTCAAAAATACTTGTCCAAGCTCTGTCAAAACCTGAATTAATTGCAGTAAATAAGCTTCTTCCTGCTTTTAATTCTTCTTTTGTTCTTTCAATAATAAGAATGTTGGCATCTATCGCCATACCAATACCTAAAATAAAGCCTGCAATGCCAGCCAATGTTAAAGTTACTGGAATTGCTTTGTATAGTGCAAATACCATTAAGCTATAGATTATAAGTGCAATGTTTGCAATTAGACCAGGAAGTCTATAATAAGCAAGCATAAATATCATAACTAAACTTAAGCCAATAATCCCTGCAACAAGGCTTTTTTGGATACTATCTGCACCTAGTGTTGGTCCAACTGTGCTTTCTTCAATAATTTTAGCAGGGATAGGAAGAGCCCCAGCGTTTAATAGGTCAACCATTCTTTTTGCTTCTTTAAATTCAAAATTACCTGTAATTTGAGCTCTGCCACCCGTGATTTCTTCATTTACCATAGGTGCAGATTGCAATTCTCCATTAAAGAAAATTGCCATTTGTTGTCCTTTTAGCTCTCTTGTAATTTTTGCAAACTTTTTAGCACCTTCTGTATTAAATTCAAGCCCTACAGACCATTCGCCAGAAGCTGTATTTTCTACAATGGATTTTTTAAGGTCATTCCCAGATAATCCTGTTGAAACCCAGATTATATTGTTTTGTTTGTCAACTCCAATTGGCTTTTTAAATTCCAATTCAGCAACTTCGCCAATGAATTTTTTAGCTTCGGCTGGGTCTGAAATATTTGGAATTTCAATTAAAAGTCTTTTATCTCCAACTTTTTGAACCGTTGTTTCAGAAACACCTAGTGCGTTAATTCTGTTTTCAATTGCAAATAATAAACTATCCATCATATCAGGAGTAATTTTTTTAATATTTTCTGTTGTTTGAGCCTCAAGCATGATTCTTGAACCTCCAACAAGGTCTAGCCCTAGTTTTGTTGGCTTTGTAATTATTATTGCAACGGAAATAATTATTAGAACAAATATTGCCCAAAAAGTAATCACTTTATTCTTCATGTGAATAAATCCCCTAATTCTAGTTAAGTCTATTTTAGCAACAAAATAAAATAAATGCACATATATTTTGGCTAAATAAAAAGGATAATAAAAAAGCCGTCTAATGACGACTTATCCCCTTAAAAATCTCCTAATTTTTTTCTCAAATCTAGTAACCACCTAATTGTTTTTTTAGATTTTGTTTTTTGTTAATAATCTTGTTAATAATCTCTCTAAATTAATATTGCTTTTCCTGAAAGCGACTTCGCCATCACTCCTTCCTGATATTAATTTGTTCTCATTCCTTTTTGACAATAAAATTAAATAACAAATAGGCTAAGTTAGTAGAGTGTAATATTGTAAACTTTTTTGTTACATTGACCATGCCCTTTGTGGCAATTGAATTTTAAAGTTTTTACATTCTTTACAATAATAATTTTTGTTAATAGTGTAGTAGATATTCTATTATTGATGTTAAGGTTTTATAAAGGCATGGTGTTGTGTGTTAAAATAGTAGTTAACTAGTGGAAAAGGAGTTTTATATGATACCTATTATTAATTCAAAAAGACAATATGAAACAATTGCTGAAGAAGCTGAAAAAGCAGTTGTTGAGGTTATGCGTTCTGGCTCATATATTCTTGGTGCAAACTGCAAAGCATTTGAAGCAGAAATTGCAGAATTTATTGGTGCTAAACATGCTGTTGCGCTAAATTCTGGAACAGACGCACTTCATCTTGCTCTAAGAGCTTTAGATATTGGCGCTGGAGATGAAGTTATTACAACTGCATTTACATTTGTTGCAACAACAGAATCAATTGAAATTGTTGGTGCAACTCCTGTTTTTGTTGATATTGACCCAGATTCATTCAATATCAATGTTCAAAAAATTGAAGCTGCAATTACTCCAAAAACAAAAGCAATCATGCCTGTTCACTTGTATGGACAACCTTGCGATATGGACGCTATTATGGATGTTGCACACCGTCATAATCTAGTTGTTATTGAAGACTGTTGCCAAGCAATTGGTGCAAAATATAAAGGTCAATCTGTTGGTACATTTGGTGAAATTTCTGCATTTAGTTTCTACCCAACTAAAAACTTAGGCTGCATGGGAGATGGTGGACTTGCAACTACAAATTCAGATTTCTTAAAAGATAGATTAGTTGCCCTAAGAAATCATGGTGGTGCAATTCGTTACCATCATGATGAAGTTGGTATCAACTCTCGTCTTGACGAAATTCAAGCAGCAGTTTTAAGAATTAAATTAAAACATATTGCAAAATGGAATGAAATGAGAAGAGCAAACGCAAAAAGATATAATGATTTGTTCTCTTCTTGCGAAGACATTGTTACTCCAAAAGAAATTGATGATGTTTACGCAGTTTATCACCAATACACAGTTAAAGTTCCGAACAGAGATGAAGTTCATAAACTTCTTCAAGAAAATGGCGTTGGTGCTATGATTTACTACCCAATTCCACTTCATATGCAAAAACTTCACAAACATTTAGGATACAAAATGGGCGATTTGCCACACACTGAAAAAAATACAGAGCTTGTTCTATCGCTTCCAATGTTTGCTGAAATTACTGCTGAAGAACAAGAAACAGTTGCAAAAACTTTAATTGATTGTGTTAACAAAGTTAAATGTGCAGTTTAATTTTGCACTAAATATTTATTGCACTAACCACAAAAGTCCTTATTTTTAAGGGCTTTTAATTTGTTATTTTTTTTATAATTTCATTTGCAACAACTGTGCCACTGCTCCAAGCGAATTGTAAATTAAAGCCACCACAAAGACCGTCAACATTTAAAATTTCGCCTGTAAAAAATAAGTTTTCATGAAATTTTGATTCTAAATTTGGAGTTAGCTCTTTAAAAGGAATTCCTCCTGCCTTAACTGTTTCGCCTTTTTTATCAACATCTAAAACTTTAAAATTCATTGTGCAAATATCATCTATCATTTTTTTAGAAACATTAGCACATTTTGTGTGGCGAAGATTTTCTTCTAAAATTTCTGCAACCAGCGATTTTGGGATAAATTTTCCTAAAATTGTTCCAAATTCTTGTTTTGGATTTTTATTAAGCGCACTTTTTAAGTTGTCTTTATCTATAATTTCAATATTTAGGTCAAATGGAAAATCTTTATATGCCCATATTGAGCTTAATTTAAATATGTATGGACCTGAAATTCCTTGATGTGTAAATAATAGTGGTTCTCCTTTTATATCAATTGAAACTCCAGCTTTAAAAGTCCTATCTGTTATGTATCCACAAAGTGCACTTCTAAGCTCTGTTAGGGAGTGCATTGTGTCGGAAATTAGCCCATACACACCTTTTGAACCACCTGCTATAACCTTAATATCAAAATTATCAAGTTCTTTAATAGATTTTACTTCTTTATAGACTATCTTAAGGTTTTTATATTTTTTAAGGTGCTGAAACATCTTCTCACGCACCTCTTTTGAGCTATTTGAAGTGGGATAAATTCTTTCTTTTTCATCTGTATAAGTTTCAATTCCAAATTCTTTAAATTTTTCAATAGTATCTAAAACACCAAATTTTGAAAAAATTGAAATTAATTCCCTTCCACCTCTTGGATAAAATTCAACTAAATCTCTGGCATTATCAATATAATGACTTAAATTGCATCTTCCACCACCTGTTGGCAAAAGCGTTTTCAAGATTCCATTTTTTTCAAAAATTGTAATTTTCGCATTTGGAATACTATCTAAAATTTGTAAAGCACAAAAAACGCCACTTGCTCCACCACCTACTATTGCAATGCTTTTCACCTATCCCCCTTGATTGTTCCATATAAAAATATTTCTTCTGGGTTTTCTAGGTCATCATAAAGCTCTGATATTGTTTTATTTAAAGTAGGATGGATAAAATTTTCTGCAATTTCTAACATAGGAACTAGGACAAAAGCCCTATTGTGCAATTCTTTATGTGGAATTGTTAAAATTTCATTTTCAAAAATTAAATCATCATAAAAAAGAATATCAATGTCTAAAGTTCTTTCGCCCCAGCGTGTTTCTTGGGCTCTACATCTTCCTAATCTTTCTTCAACATGATTTATGACCCTTAAAAGCTCAATTGGTTTCAAGTTTGTTTCAATTCTTATAACTGCATTTACAAACCAATTTTGATTTTTTACGCCCCATGGCTCCGTTTCGTAGAACCTTGAAGTTTTCAATATTGTAATTTTTTCATCCAAAGCAAGCAAATTTACTGCCTGTTGAATGTTTGAGAGCCTGTCTCCTATATTTGAACCTAACGACAAATATGCAATAGCCATTTTATATCCTTTCTTAACATTTTATAATTCTTTTGTTATAATGGCAATAATCAGTTTTATAAGGTGGATTATGAATAAAAATCAATTATCGGGGTTTTATATAATAATCGGAATAGTTCTATTCCTTTTGGCAGTAACTTTTTTTGTTGAACCTACAAGCAAATCTGAAACAATTTCTTATTCAAAATTTGTTAAAAAGGTTGAATTAAATCAAATTGAAAAAGTTACAATTCAAAAGTCTAACCTAATTGCAATTCCTGTTTCAGAAAAAGAAGAAAAACCTGCTCCTGAAAATTCATTAGCCTCTTTAACAGGAGAAGATAGACCAGCTTTTGTTTATAAAGTTTCAATTCCTGAAGTTGATAACTCATTGTATCCACTTTTAAAAGAACACAATGTTGAAGTTAATATTAAGCCTCAAGAGTCTCAAAGCATATTTTCTCAAATTGCTGGCTTCGTTATGCCACTATTTTTGATTTTGCTTTTAGTTATGATTTTCAAAGGTATTCAACAAGGTGGTTCTCAAGCACTATCTTTTGGCAAAAGTAAAGCTAAAATGATGATAGACAAAATCAAAGTTCGCTTTAATGATGTTGCTGGTATAGATGAAGAACGTCAAGAGCTTGAAGAAATTGTTGATTTCCTCAAAAATGGCGAAAAATATACAAAACTAGGCGCAAAAATTCCAAAAGGAGTTCTATTAGTTGGACCTCCAGGAACGGGTAAAACTCTTATGGCAAAGGCTGTTGCTGGCGAAGCTGGCGTTCCATTTTTCTCAATTTCTGGTTCAGATTTTGTTGAAATGTTCGTTGGTGTTGGTGCAAGTAGAGTTCGTGATTTGTTTGAACAAGCTAAAAAACATATGCCTTGCATGATTTTTATAGATGAAATTGACGCAGTTGGTAGACAACGTGGTGCTGGCTTAGGTGGCGGACATGATGAAAGAGAACAAACTCTAAACCAACTTCTTGTTGAGATGGATGGTTTTGACGAAAATACAAATATTATAATTCTTGCTGCAACAAACAGACCAGATATTTTAGATAGTGCTCTATTACGTCCTGGTAGGTTTGATAGGCAAATCTATGTTTCAATGCCAGATGTTAAAGGTAGAGAACAAATTTTAGAAGTTCATGCAAAAAATAAATCTTTTGATGATGATGTTGATTTAAAAGTTTTAGCTAAAAGAACCCCTGGTTTTACTGGTGCAGACCTTAAAAACCTATTAAACGAAGCTGCTCTTTTAGCTGCTAGAAATGATAAAGATAAAATTTCAATGTCCGACATTGATTCTTCAATAGACAGAGTTATTGCTGGTATTGAGAAGAAAAGCAAAGTTATGACTGATGAAGATAAAGAAATTACTTCTTATCATGAAATAGGACACGCTTTAATTGATAAATTATTGCCTGAAGCAAATGAGCTTCACAAAGTTTCAATTATTCCAAGAGGTATGGCTGCTGGAATTACTTGGACTAAGCCAAAATCTGAAAGAGCATTTGATAGCAGAGAAAAACTTTTAGCAAGAATTGCTATGGCTCTTGGTGGCAGAGCTGCTGAAGAAATTGTTTATGGTGCAAATAAAATTGGCACAGGTGCTGCTAATGACCTTCAAAAAGTAACATTAATTGCTAAAAAAATGGTTACTGAGTGGGGTATGAGTGAAAAAATGGGCAATCTTGCCTATGGAAAATCTCAAGAAAATGTATTTATGGGCAGAGATTTTGGTCATCAAAAAGATTACAGCGAAGAGATTGCTTCAGATATTGATAAAGAAATTAAAAGAATTGTTGATGAGCAATATGCAAGAGCTATCAAGCTTTTAAGCGACAATAGAGATTTGCTTGATAGACTTGCAAATGAGCTTTTAGAAAGAGAAACAATTAACGAAACTGAATTTAATGAAATTATGGAAGAAGTAATATCTCAAAGAGGTCAAATTGGCTAGTATTCCTGATTTTCCGAAGTTTGGCATAGAAATTTGTTATAAAATTAATGAAAATTACCCAGAAATTTTGGCTGATTTTTGGGGTAGAGATTTAATTTCAGATTTTTATTCTTGGTTTTTATCTGCTCAAGAAATTGCCATTAAAAAAGGAATTGATTACATTTCATTGATGTTTAATATTGAAGATGAGGAAGAAATTTCTGGTCTTTCTCAAATTGTTGAAAAAATTACAACAGAAGCAAAAGTTTCTTTAATTATTAAAGGTTCTGGAAATAAAAAAATAGATAAAATCCTATTGCCTGAGCTTGTTAAAGGAACAAAATGCCCTGTTATTTTTGCTCCAATTCAAGATGAAAATTATAAAGAAATTATTTCTGCAATTATATCTAGTGATATTAAAGGTCATAAAGTCATTTTAAGAACGCCAATTGATATTAATTTAACAAAAGAACTAAATATTCTATCAATTGATGCAGGAATTAAAAAAGAAGACATTATTGTTGACCCAGACACGGGTTGCATTGGCTATGGTATAGATTATGGCTATTCTATTATTGAAAGAATGATTGAAGCTAAAAACAATGGCGATGATATGCTTGATGTTCCAATTGTTGTTTTTTCTGGACTTGAAAGCTATAAAGCAAAAGAGGCAAAAAGCATGAATTTAGGTGTTCTTTGGGGCGATAATGAAGTTAGAAGTTTTGCTTGGGAAATTGCAACAACATCTGCTCTAATTTGTGCTGGTGTTGATATTGCGATTTTGTGGCACCCTGAAATTGTTGATGAATTAAAAAGGAGTTTTCAAGGCTTATGCTAGGTGCAATGGACATTTTTAAATATCTACCAGCTTCTAAAAAGCTCCCAAATTCAAACTGCAAAAAATGTGGTTCGCCAACTTGTATGATGTTTGCGTTGAAATTGGCTAAAGGTCAAGCAAAGCCTGAACTTTGCCCAGAAATGCCAGAAGAATTGCTTGAAAAGCTTAACGAAGCCAACAAAATTCAACAAAAAGAAATTGAGCTAAATGGCAAAAAATTTGGTGGCGAAAAAGTTATGTTTCGCCATGAAAAAACTTTTATTAATCCAACAGGAATTTTTATTAAATTAGATTGTTCAAAATCTGATTTTAATGAAAAATATGAGCAAATTAAAAACTATGAAATTGAAATTGTTGGAAATGTTTTTAAAGTAGATGGATTTTTCTTGGAAAATTCTACTGTTGAAATTCTTAAAACAGTTGAAAATGACGGCTTTTGCACCATTATTGAAAATGATTTTGATAAATTTCAAGTTTTCAAATATTCGGACTATTCTTCTGTTGCACCATTAATTAAAGAGCTTTCTAAAATTAGAAAATTTGCAATTGTTGATAGAAATGAAAAATATTCAGACCCAATTTTAGCTTTTGTTGATACAAAAGATAAAAAAGAAGTTTGTGCTGTTGCTTCATCTTTAATTTGTAAATATGCTTCAATAATTGTTTTAGAAGAGTTTGATAAGGCTATTTTGTCATCTTTAATAACTCTTCGCTTAAATATATTCACAAACCCAGAAAAGCCTCTTAAAGTTGATTCCAAGATTTATGAATTTAATAATCCAGATGAAAACTCTCTTGTATTTATGACAACAAATTTTGCACTCACTTATTTTGCAGTTTCAAATGAATTATCAAGCTTAAAAAGAAGCTCATATTTGATTGTTACGCCATCTGAGGGTATGAGTGTTTTAACTGCTTGGTCTGCTGAAAAAATTACTGCAGAAATTGTTAAAAAAATGCTTGATGAATCTGAAATTTTGAAAAAAATCAAGAATAAAAAACTCATAATTCCAGGATTTTTGAATGATTTAAAACCTGAATTAGAGGCCATTATTTCTGATTGGGAAATTGTTATTGGAACTCAAGAAGCATATAAAATACCAGCCACAGTTGAAACTTATGACTGGTAGTTTATAAAATTTATTATTTTTTTATTTTTCTTCGTCTTCTTCCTCTTCTTGAGCTGCATCATCAATAATTGCTTGAGAAACTAGGTCAAATTCATCATCATCTTCAATTACTTCAAAGATGTATTCTTCGCCTTCTGTTTTTAATCTCATAAGCACTGTTTCAGGTTCTTCTGAATCAATATCTTCTTCTGCCATTAATAGTGCATAATCTTGGTCATCAACAGTAACGATATCTAATAGAACTAAATTAACCTCGTTGCCATCTTCATCAATTGTTGTAATTTGTTTAATTTCTTCCATTTATTTACTCCTTGAATTTAGATAATCTGTCAAAATTAAGGCTGCCGCCTTTAAATCTACTAATCCTTTGTTTTTAGTATAACGTTTTTTTTCTTTTTGTAAAAGCTTTTCTGCTTCAGATGATGTCAAAGTTTCATCAACAAAAATTATTTCAAATTCATCTTCCAATTTTTTTGCAAAATTTATGCAATCTTTTGCTTGTTCCCCAATTTCGCCTTCTGAATTATATGGAACACCAGCAATAATTTTTTTAACTTGATAGCTTCTTGCAAGCTCTCTAATTCTTTGAAGAGCAAGGTTTTCTGGTTGTCTTTGAATTAATTCTAATTCTGATGCAAACAAACCGAATGGGTCTGAAATTGCACTCCCAATTCTTTTTGTTCCAATATCAAGCCCTAAAAATCTTTCTATTTGCTCCATTTATCCTCTAACATCTTAATAAAATATTTGTAATCTACTTTCTTTTTGCTTTTTTCAAAAATACTCTTAACTTTGTTTTTCTCATCTTTCAACCTTAAGAAATATTGATATAGGCTGATTTTAAGCATATCTTCTTTAAATCTTTTTAAATATTTTTCGCTATTTGAAATTGAATATAAAACATCTGCCCTTTGAGTAAATTCAATTTGCGTTAAAAAGTAGCATTCAAATAAAATTTTTCTTGTTAAATCCTTATCTTTAATTATTTTGTCTGCATTCTTTTTAATTATTTCTTCAATTTCTTCTATTTGAATATCAATTTTTGAGGTAATTTTTTCTGTTAGTTTTTCAAATTCATTGCTATCTTCTGGAGTTATAAACCAACTATTTAAAACATCTCCACCAAAAACAGCCTCATAAATTTCATCATTAATATTAATGACTTCAAGCTCTTTTTTAAATTTTTCTTCTAGTTTTATGTTTGGAATTTTAATATCTTCTAGGTA
>JAZSMU010000010.1:0-2312 GCA_045536045.1 Candidatus Gastranaerophilales bacterium | reverse complement strand
ATATTTGTCATCCAATCTTGTTCGCGGTAGGGCGACATTGAAAACCGAATGCCTTTTGTGTCTGGATGGTCAAGAACAAATTGGCGAAGAGATTTTGCCCGTAGATTTTCTTCTGCTTTTACTTCCACTGGAATAATTTTTTCATCTTTTTGAAAAATAAAATCAAGTTCCTGCTTGGAATCTTCTGCATTGTAGTAAAAAATAGAAGAAAGTCCAGATTGTTTTAGAGATTTCAACTGAGTAAAAACAAAAAGTTCCGTAAATGCACCTTTGAATTCTTCAAAAATATTATTTCCAATAAGCATTTGGCTTGGTGGAGTTTCTGCCAAAGCCCCCATAAGCCCTGTATCTAACATAAATAATTTAAAAGCGTTAAAATCTTCATAAAATTTTAATGGGATAGAAGCTTTTTTGACATTTGAAACTTTATAAATCAAACCAGCATCTAAAAGCCACTGAACTGCATTTTCAAAATCTTTTGCTCTTGCCCCTTTTTTTAATGCTCCGTAAATAAATTTTTTATTTTCTTTTGCTAATTGATTTGGAATTGCTGACCAAACTTGATGGATTTTTGGAATATCGTTTTTGTGAGGATGTTTTGCAATATCTTTTTGATAAGAATACAAAATTGCTTCTTGAATTGTTCTAATTTCTGCAACAGATTTGTCTTCCACAAAAGCTAAAACCGCTTCTGGCATTCCTCCACAAAAATAATACTGCCTAAGAAGTTCAACAAAAGTTGGATGAAAAATTGAAATATCATCAAAAGTGCCTTCTTTTAATAGTGAAAAAAGTTGTTCACCTTTTGCCGCTAACACAAATTCCAAAAAAGACATAGGATATAAATGCAAAATATCAACTTTTCCAACAGGAAAGCCAGTTCCTACATTTAAACTTACACCTAAAAGAGAACCAGCCGCAATAATATGATATTTCGCTGCTTCTTCACAAAAATATTTTAGCGAAGTTAATGCTTCAGGAATTTCTTGGATTTCATCTATAAAAATTAATGTTTCATCTAGCATGATTGTTTGATTAGAAATTGCACCTAGCCCCAGCAAAATATTTTTTATGTTATATCCGTTTTCAAAAAGTGATTTTACTTGGGAATTTTTATCGCAATTTATATAAACAAGATTTTTATATTCGTTTTTGCAAAACTCTTTTACAAGCCAAGTTTTTCCAACTTGCCTAGCACCGTTCAAAATAAGAGGCTTTCTATTTTCTTTATTTTTCCAATCTAAAAGATTTTGATACAATAATCGTTTCATAATATGTTAAATTATACACAAAAACACCCGAACTTTGCAATAAAATTCACATAAAAACACCCGAAGTTTTATAATTATGTACCAGTCAATAAAAGTGGACAAAAAAACGCCCTCCCCATTTTGGAGAAGGCGTTTGCTTCAATTACGTTCATTAACAAAACGTATTCAAAGTTACCATTAATAATTAAATTATTATACACTCAAAATACATGGTTCATTATAAAATGGAATTAAAGAATCATGTGTCATCAAAAGCATATTTTCTGTTTTTGCCTGACAAATAAGAATTTTATCAAAAGGGTCTTTATGAAGTCTAGGTGCATTTTCAGAATATGAAAGAGTTTTTAATCCTATACAATGTTTAGGTTCAACATTTAAACATTGTAATCTTGCTTTTTTACAAACTTCCTCTAATTCCTCACCCGAAAAATTTATTTCGTCTTTATGTTTCAAATGTTTTATTTGTGTTTCCCAAATATTCACAGAACTGTAAAATATTTCATTCTTAGGATTTAGCAATATTTCCCAAGCCTTGTCAGAAAGCGCAGAATCTCTTGTATGAAACCAAATAAGAATATGAGTATCTAGCAATATTTTCATAAATATGCCTCAAATTCGTCTGCAAGATCCTCATCGAAAGCATTTATATCTTTGGGATATTTCCATTTCCCTTGTGTAAGACCTGGAATAACACCATTTATTTCTTTTTTTGACAGAACAGAAACTTTATATGAAAGCAAATCAAAAAAAGCATTTATTTCATCAAAATATTCTTCAGGAAATTCTTTTAATTTCTGTTCTAAAATTGCTAGTGGCATACTACACCTCCAAATATAAATATACATTGAATAGTAAAATTTTTCCACAAAAAAAAACGCCCTCCCCATTTTTGGAGAAGGCGCTTGATAACTAATCAAACTCGAAGCTACTTCAATGGTGATATCTTTTCAAAATGCTCACCAGTAACGGCTAGATTCCACGCTGCATAGGCTTCTTCTTCATGTAATGCAAGCCAACCAACAACCATTTTTAATTGTTTTG
>JAZSMU010000114.1:0-5782 GCA_045536045.1 Candidatus Gastranaerophilales bacterium | reverse complement strand
GACCTTTTGGTTCGTAGCCAAACACTCTATCCAGCTGAGCTACAAGCGCATTATTTAGTTTTCATTTCTTGCAACGGCTGGATAGAGATATTTTCTATATAGATTTGAATTTTACTTTGTAAAATATCAAACCGTGCCAGCTGAGCTACAAGCGCATTATTTAATTGTCGATGACTTTTGGGTCACTATTCAATAATACCTAATAAATGGATATTTTCAAGTGAAATTTTAAACAAAAAGAAAAATCCCTCATTTAAACTAAAAAAGCAGGCATAAAGCCTGCTTTAATAATATTTTTTGAAAATTAAACTGCTTCTTCAGCTTTTTCTTCAACTTCTTCAACAATAGATTCTTTAACTGTTTCAGAAGCTTCAACAATAACTTTAACTGAAGCTTTAACTTTTGAAGTCAATTTAATTGTCATTAAATATTCGCCAACTTTGTTGATTGGGTTGTCTAATGTAATTGTTTTTCTATCAACTTCAATTTCAGTTTTTGCTAAAAGTTCTTCAGCAAGTTTTTTAGTTGTAATTGTTCCGAATAATTTGCCAGATTCACCAGCTTTAGCAGAAAGTGTGATAGAACCTAATTGTTCTAATTTTTCAGCAGTTGCAAGAGCTTCTGCGTGTAATTTTTCAGATTTAGCTTTAATTCTAGCAATATCTCTTTCTCTAGCAACTAAAGCACCTTTTGTTGCCATAATTGCCATATTGTTTGGAAGAAGGTAGTTTCTAGCATAACCGTCTTTAACAGTTACGATATCGCCAACTTCGCCCAAGTTTTGAATATCTTCTTTAAGTATAATTTGCATAATTTCACCTTTAATTTCTGTATTAAGCCTAGAAAATTATCTCTTAGAGAATTGGAAGCGTTTTCTAGCTCTTTTTCTACCGTATTTTTTGCGTTCTTTAACTCTTGGGTCTCTAGTTAATAGACCTTCTTGTTTAAGAACAGGTTTAAAATCTTCAGAAACTTCAACCAAAGCTCTTGAAATTGCGTGTCTGATAGCACCAGCTTGAGCTGAAACACCACCACCAACTGCACGAACTCTGATATCAAATTTATTTTCGTTTTCTGTTAGAACAAGTGGTCTGAAAATCATCATTTCAAGAGTAGGTCTGTTGCCAAAATATCCTTTAAGTGTTTTGCCGTTAACGATAATTTTGCCTTTACCTTTAACAAGTTTAGCAACAGCTATTGAGCATTTTCTTCTGCCTGTTTTAACAATTTCATTGTTACTCTTAACTGCCATTATTTATCTCCTTTAATTTCATAAGCTATAGGCTTTTGAGCTTCATGTGGATGATTTGGACCAGCATAAACTTTAAGCTTTTGGAATTGAGTATCACCTAAAGTGTTGTGTTGAAGCATACCTTTAACAGCCTTTTCTAATGGTTTTCTAGCATCTTTTTTCATTAAATCTTGGAAAGATTCAGATTTAAGATGTCCAACATAACCTGTGTGATGGTAGTAGATTTTGTCAGTTTCTTTTTTGCCTGAAACAACAATTTTGTCAGCATTGATAACTACAACAAAATCACCTGTGTCAACATTTGGAGTATATTGTGGTTTGTTTTTACCTCTCAAAATGTCGGCAATAACAACTGCTAGCCTACCAAGGCGTTGACCTTCGGCATCAATTAAATACCATTTTCTTTCAACTTCTAGCGGTTTTGCACTGTAAGTTTTCATTTATTTACCTTTCTACTGTAATGTTTCATACCTATTGTCATAACCTACTTCAACCAATGTTAGCCCAATGGCATCAATTGTTTCATAGGCTTTTGACCTCATTTTTGAGTTTAGAATTGTTTCAAAAAGTTCGGGGTCTTTTGAAGTTTTTTCTATTCTCAATATTGTTCCGACTATGGTGCGAACCATATTATACAAAAATCTGTTTCCAATTATGTCTATAAGGACATATTCGCCATCTTTTTTAGCTTCAGCTTTAAAGATTTTGCAGATTTTTGCAGGGTTGTCGGATTTAGATTTAAAAGCACTAAAATCATGTTCGCCAACAATAAAACTAAGCATTTTATTGAGTCTTGTAATATCTAAGTCTTCGTGCATATAAAAAACATTCAAATCAAATGGTGATTTAGTCTTTGAAGAACGAATTTTATATTGATAATGCCTGTATTTTGCACTCATTTGTGCGTGGAAATTGCTCTCCACAGGAATTATCTCAAAAACTACGATATCATTTGGAAGAATTGAATTTAGAGAATAGATAAATTTTTGAATATTTTCTATTTCATCATCCATATCAAAATGCAGAGTTTGGGCGTAAGCACTCACTTTTGCATCCGTTCTTCCTTGGAAAATAGTGCTAATATTTCTTTTTGTCAAAGTGCGAAGAGCATTTTCTAGCTCATTCTGAATGGTTCTTTGTTTTGGTTCTAAATTTTGGTCTTGTTTTTGAGAGCCATTATAATTTAGTCCCAAGTATCTGATTTTCGCTAAATATCTTTTCATTAATTATGAAAGTTGAATTAACGCCATTTCAGAACCATCCCCTCTTCTTGGAGGAAGTCTGAAGATTTTTGTGTATCCACCATTTCTTGAAGCATATTTTTTGCCAATAACGGTAAATAGCTGTCTTAAAACAGTAAGTTTAGGAAGTTTTTCGCCTTCTTTTAAAGAATCTACAACTTCACCTGTTTCAAGATTGATATACTTATCAAATTCTTTGTCGTATATCTTTTTAACAACTTGACGTCTAGCAGCAACATCACCTTTTTTAGCAAAAGTGATAATTGATTCAGCATATGGTTTTAAAGCTTTTGCTTTTGCCATAGTTGTTTTAATTTCGCCATGCACAAATAATTCAGTTGCAAGAGCACGCAATAATGCGTTTCTTTGGTCTTGCGCCCTTCCTAATTTATGTCTTTTGCATTGGTGTCTCATTTTTTATTCCTTTTCTTATATTAATTCTAAGTCGTCAATTCCTTCAGGATTTGGTTGTAAGTCAAGACCAAATTCATGAAGTTTTTCAATAACTTCATCAGAAGATTTTTTACCGAAGTTTTTAATGTTCAATAAATCATGTTCTGATTTTTTAAGAAGTTCAGCCATAGAGTTTATGCTTGCTCTTTTTAAGCAGTTATAAGCTCTAACTGATAATTCCAAATCTTCAATTGTGAACGCTGGTTCATCTTCTTTTGGAGCTTCAACAGCAACTTCTTCAACAGTTTCAGCAATTTGTGGTTTGCCTGTGATAGAAGCAATTTGCATGAAGTGTTCAATTAGTAATGATGCAGCTTTGCTTAAAGCATAGTTAACATCAACTGAACCATTTGACCAAATTTCAATAGTAAGTTTGTCATAGTCAAGAACATCACCTACACGAGTTGGTTCTACAAGATAGCTAACTCTTTTAATTGGCATAAATGATGCGTCAATTGGAAGCATATCAATTGGCATTGAGCCTCTTAATTCTTTTGTAATTTCTTGAGTTATATAACCTTTGCCAACTTCAACAACTAAGTCTGCGTGAAGTGAGCCACCGTCTGCCAATGTGCAAATAACGTGGTCTGGGTTAACAACTTTTACGCCTGCTGGAAGCTCAATATCAGAAGCTAAAACAGGTCCTGGTTTAGTTGTATCAATTCTTAAATGATGAACATCATTTGATTCAACTTTAAATACTAAGCCTTTTAAGTTTAGGATGATATCAATTACATCTTCAACAACACCAGGAATTGAAATAAATTCGTGAGTGATGCCTTCAATTCTAACAGATGTAACTGCAGCACCTTCTAGGCTTGACAATAAAACTCTTCTTAATGAGTTACCTATTGTAGCACCGAAACCTCTATCAAGTGGTTCAATGACAAATTTGCCGTATTGAGCTCCGTCTGATGAAGTTGTTGTGCTTGTATTTTTAATTTTAAGTTCCATTAATTTTTTCTCCTTAATCCTGAATTCTAACTATTTTGAATAGTACTCAATTACGAGTTGTTCTTTGAAATTAGGATCAAGCTCTTCGCGAGCAGGAATTCTTTCAAATACAACTTTTTGAGCTTTTGCATCAACTGATAACCAAGCATATGCAAGAGCTAAGTCAATTGAATCTTGAACAGTTTTAATAAATTCTGAGCTTTTTGCTTGAATTGTAACAACATCACCTTCTTTTAATAAGTATGATGGAATATCAACTCTTTTGCCATTTACAAGAACATGTCCGTGATTAACGATTTGTCTTGATTGTTTTCTTGTAATTGCAAAACCAGCTCTAAAGATTACGTTATCTAGTCTTGATTCAAGCATTTGAAGAAGAATTGTACCTGTAACGCCATTTTTTCTTGATGCTTTATTGTAATATTTTGCAAATTGTTTTTCAGAAACTAAATAAGTCATTCTGATTTTTTGTTTTTCATTCAAGTGTAATGCATAGTCAGAAAGTTTTTTTCTGTTTGCACCATGTTGACCTGAATGATTTGAACGCATTGATGTAGCTAATTTTCTATTAGATAAATCAACAACGCCAAAGTTTCTATATAATTTATTTGTAGGTCCTTTGTATCTAGCCATTTTTTGAGTTCCTTATCTTATACTCTACGTTTCTTAGGTGGTCTGCATCCGTTGTGAGGAATTGGAGTTACATCTTTAATTAATGTAATTTCAAGACCTGCAGCTTGGATAGCTCTAATTGCCGTTTCTCGACCTGAACCGGGACCTTTAATATAAACTTCAACTTTTTTCATGCCTTGGTCAATTGACTTTTTAGCAACGATTTCTGCTGCAGATTGTGCTGCAAATGGAGTGCCTTTTCTAGCACCTTTAAAGCCACACGCACCAGCTGAAGCCCAAGCAATTGAGTTGCCTTGAGTGTCAGTTGAAGTAACAATGGTATTGTTGAAGGTGCTTTGAATATGAACTACACCTTGCAATACATTCTTTCTTTCTTTCTTTTTAGTTTTTGTTGGTTTAGCCATTATCTTCTTCCTTTAATTATTTCTTCTTGTTAGCGATTGGGCCTGATTTTTTGCCTCTTCTTGTTCTTGCATTAGTTTTTGTTCTTTGACCTCTGCAAGGAAGTTGTCTTTTGTGTCTCATTCCTCTGAATGAACCAATTTCGCCCAAGCGTTTGATGTTCATTGTGATTTCACGTTTTAAATCACCTTCAATTGAGTAGTGAGAAATTTCATCTCTCAATTTTCTGATGTCGTCTTCTGTTAAATCGTCTGTTCTTAAATCATATGAAATGCCACAAGCGTCAAGAATTTTTGCACTTCTTGTTGGTCCAATTCCAAAGATGTAAGTTAAACCTACGATTATTCTTTTGTTACGGGGTAAATCAACCCCAGCCAATCTTGCCATTTATTTTCTCCTAATAATAATTAATTAACCTTGTCTTTGTTTGTGTTTTGGGTGTTTACAAACAACTGTAACTCTGCCACGTCTTTTAATAACTTGGCAATCTTTACACATAGGTTTTACTGATGCTCTTACTTTCATTTTTATACCCTTTGCCTACTTCATTCTAAATGTAATTCTGCCTCTAGTTAGGTCATATGGAGTCATTTCAACTTTTACTGTGTCTCCTGGCAAAATTCTGATGAAATTTTTTCTAATTTTTCCTGAAACATGAGCTAATATTTCATGTCCGTTTTCTAGTTCAACCCTAAACATTGCACTTGGAAGTGCTTCTAGAATTGTTCCTTCAAATTCAATTACATCGTCTTTCGCCATTTTTACCTTTCTTTTTGGCACTACTTAAAACGATATTATTACATAAATATTTAAATGCAAGCGATATTTTGCTTTTTGGGGATTTTTT
>JAZSMU010000077.1:0-31714 GCA_045536045.1 Candidatus Gastranaerophilales bacterium | reverse complement strand
ATTCTCTCCCATAAAATTGCAACCGATTATGTTAAAGAAATTGGTGCAAATTTAGAGATTATTCAAGGTGTTGAAATCAATACAATTTATAAAGGCTACGAAATTCATATTCTTGGTTATTTTATGGATATTAATAATTCTGATTTCCAAAATCTTTTAAAAGTTCAACAAAATGCCAGAATTGAACAAACACATCAAATGATAGATTTATTATGGAAAAAAGAAAACATAAAAATTAAATTTGATGATATTAAAAAGCTTGTTGCACCAAAGGGAAGTATTGGTCGTCCTCATATTGCAAGAGCAATTACGAATGCTGGTGGTGTTCAAAGCGTTGTTGAAGCATATGCAAAATACATTAATGACGATTCTCCTGTTTATGTTCAAAGAAAAACAGTAACTCCACATGAGGCTGTTGAGATTATTTATGAAGCAGGTGGTATTCCTGTGTTTGCTCATCCTGTTGATATTGATATTTCAGAGCAACTTACAAAAGAAATGATGAGCTACGGTCTTCGTGGGCTTGAAGCCTACCATAGGAAGCACTCCCCAGCTGTTGTTGAATATTTTTCTTCAATGGCAGAAAAATATGGGCTAATTGTTACAGGTGGTTCAGATTTCCACGCACCATCTTTAAATTATGGCACAATTTTAATGGGCAAAAACTTTGTCCCTGCTTGGGTATACGACAAATTAATTGAAGAAAAGAAAAGAATTGATATGGTATAAAAAAGCGAGATTAAATTCTCGCTTTTTAATTTTAAACTTTGTAGAAAATATTATTTCCAATATCTATTCTGATTTCGCCACCATCAACTTTAATAAGCTTATCGCCTTTGATGATAAATTCATCTTCTGAATCTACATATTTTCCAAGTTCTGGGTTATATTCTTTTCTTTTGTATTTTGCACCTTCAACGAAAATGTTGTTTTTAATTCCTTGAGTTGTGCCACTTTTTACCCAAATAAAGTCTGCCATTGCATTTTTCTTAGGGTTGAATTTGGCAGTTCCTAAAGTGTTGCCATATTCGCTTTTAACAACACTGTCGCCTAAATATAAAACATTTATAACCTCTGAGCCGTGTTCGTCATATTTATAAACGCCTGTAACATTTTGAGCACCACAACCAGATGGGATTGCGTCAAAATTAACAGGAACGCCACCAGAAATTGCAGATAAGCCTTTTTCGTTTGCAAGGTTTGAAGTTGCATTAATTTGTTTATAGAAATCTTCAAACATATCTTTTGAAGCTTCTCTTTCGTGCATTGTAATATTTCTGCAACCTAATTCTTGGTTTTTAGATGGTGTTTCATGTCCTGTTTGACCATATTCAGAACCACCAAATATTGTTGGAATACCTGTATTTCCAACCATTATTTGCCACAATGTTTTATATTTATCCATTGGAGTTTTTAAGCCTGTTTCTAAAATTGCTTTTGCAATTCTTTCTCTTTCAGCTTTGTCTGTAATTTCAGCCATATCTAAAATTTCATAAACTGTAATTTCAATTGGGCGAACTCCAAAAGCTCTTGCTCTGTCTTTGTTTTCTGGTGCGTCAGCAGATGTTTTTCCTAATTCCATTAAACCAACAGCATTTTTTAGTTTATTTTTAACTTCAACACTTAAAGTTTTCTTGTCAATTTTATCAATGGTTTCTCTGTAGAATTTTGCCATTCCAGAGCCTTTTCTAGAAATTTTTGTTTCAAAGTTTCCATTTAAAAATGCGTTCATATCAAGTGCGAAACCGTGAATTGTGCGTGGTTTATCGTGGTTATCCGTGAAAACATGGTTGTTTGTAACAAATGGAAGTGGCATTGAATCAATAAAGCTATCGTTTGCCTTTTTGATTGAGTTTAATGTAATTTCGTCTTTTTTGCCATCTACTCCAACTGTTTCGCCTGTTTCAATGTTTGAACCAAATAATTGTGGGTATAATCCAAAATATTGAGAGTAGTTACTTCCTGTTGTAATTCCTGTTTTTTCAAAGAATACTTTTTCGGCATTTGAAGAGTTTATATATTTTCCAAAATCTCTTTTATTTACTCTGTTGCCTTCAGCAGATTCGCCACCAAAGTCCCAATTATAGTATTTACCAAGGTCGGTAACTTCGGCAATTATGTATGAATTTGGATTTTGTTCTTTAATTCTTCTTGTAAATTCTTCCCAGAAACTAATTGTTGAATCCATTGTGGCTTCAAAGTTTCTTTTGCCTAAGCCTTCTTCATATGCTTTTTTAGTTAATTCAAAGCTTGAAACATCTTTAGAAGCATCAAATCTCCAGTTTAGACCTGCTCCTGTTTGTTCAACAATTGCAGTTATAAGTTTAAGTGTATTTGCGTCAATATTTTTGTATTTATCAGCTATTGCCCTAATAGCTTCGCTATTTGGGTTTCCTGTGCTTGAATTTAGCATTCCTACAACTTGATTTTTAACAGATTCATAGCTGTAGCCTTGTTGAATTTTTCCACCCAAATTCATTTTTGAAATTGTGTCTTTATTATATTTAATTTTTCCGTCTAAAACTTCAACACAATCAATGCCACCAAGCTTGTTTACAACTGTGTATTCAATAATTTCAGGGATTAAATTTTGTGCAATTAATTTTCCAAAGTCAGTTAATTTGCCACCTTCAAAAATATCCCCTCTTGTTGAATTTATTGAATTTAGAGTATTTTTTACAGCATTTAATATAATTTCGTTGTAGAAATTTTTAACTTCAGTATTTCCCATTAATTCAATATTGCTTTTGTCTTTATCGTCTATGCTTTTAAGGTTTGGAGTAATGCTACCGTCAGCTAATATTGCAGTAATGTCATCTGGTAAATTTATTGATTCTAATGGGTATTCTAAAATTTCATTCAATAAAAAGTCATTATCATTTTCAAATCTGCTTAGACTATTAAATGTGTAATCTCCAGATTGAATATTTTCTTTAATGCTATTTAATTTTTCAATTGATAGTTTGTTATTTTTTGCAATTTCAATAATTTCAGCTTCGCTTGCACCATTTTCAATTGTTTTCATTGCAAGAGTATTGGCAATTGTTTTTGTCCAATATGTTGCAACTCTGAATAGGTAATGTCTAGCTTGTTCTGAACCTAGTGTTCCTTCGGCAAGATTCATTTTAATTAAGTCTAAGTTGCCGTCCCAAAAACTTGCACCAGAAGCTTCTTTTGGTTGTGTAATATTAAAGTGAGTTAATTTAATTGAACCATTTTCAATATTTTTTCCAGCATTTTCTTTTAATTCTCTAATTTTTTCTTTGCTTTCATTTGTGATATCAAAATGGTATAAATTTACAGAATCTTTGTGAGTGTTAATATCTTTTGTTTGTGAGTGTTTTTCAAGGTCGTATTTTTTGATTAATTCATTGCTTTTAGCATCTTTTTCGCTTACAAATCTTCTATCAAAAATTTGTAAATGAACTCTGCCGTCCTTTTCAACAATTTTGTATGTAACATTTTCTAATGCTTTATCATTTTCAGGTAGTGCTGGCAAATTGATTTTAACTGTGTCTGACAAGTTTTCTTTTGTTTCATCTAAGTTAAACCAATTAAAATATGGAGATTCATTTCCCCAAGCTAGAACATTTTGCAATTGTGGGCTTTGGTATCCTTGAGATGTAAAAGCACCGTCTGCAACATATTGTTTGCCCTTTTTGAATAGTTCAAAGTTTAAGTTTTTAAAGTCTTCTAATGTGCCTTTTGTGCCTGCAATTTGATATGGGTTTGCAGTCCAATATCCGTGGCTTGAAATTTCATCTTTGCCAAATAGTGGAGTTGTCATCAAAAGCCCGTAAGAATCAAGCTTTCCATCTTTGATTTTTTCTATCATTCCAGCAATGTTGCCACCGAGTAAATTGAAGTGATTTCTTGTTGTGCTTGGTTTTTTTACTGCCCATTCTGGATTATAGTAAGAATCCACGAACATATGATACATTGTTCCGTGTTTTTGAGGTGCACTAACATTTTTTGGAATAATATTAAAATCGCCTCTGAAGTCTTTTAAACCTGGCTCTGTAATGTATGTTTTTTTGCCTTCAGCATCTGTTAAGCTGAATCTGTATCCAATATGTTCGCCTTGTGTGCTAAGTGCTTCTAATCTTTTTTCTCTCAAGTTAAATTTGCCGTCATTTCCTTGTTTTAAAACAATTGGAGATGTTGCACTTTGCACTGAATATTTATCAGAAGTTTCGCCTTTTGAAGCTGGAACAATTTCTAGTGCAATTTGATATTTATTTTTGTCATATGGAGGTGCAAAAAATTCAATGGTCTTTTCGCCATATTGGTCTTTTTTGTTTGAATAGCCACTAAAGCTAATATTTTTGTTTTGAATTTTTGGAAAATTAACTCTTGATAACTTCACTTTTACACCTTAAACTGTCAATTCTATAAAACATGTGAAGACTAAAAATTGCCTTTTTTTATTATACAATTAACAAATTAAAAATTTTGCTTATAAACATTTAAGCCACTTTTTTCAATTGCAGGTGTGTCAATTTCAAAAACATGGATTCTTCCTGCTCCAAGCTCAGCTTTTAGGGCTTCATTGCTTGTTTGGAATCTGCTTTTTTCTCCATATGTTGGCAATAAGTTATTAAGTTTTTGATTAATTTTTAATCTTGGAATTTGAATATTTGCAGATTTTGTCATGTTCATATTTCTATTTGCGACAACAAGAAGAGTTTTGCCGTCTAAATGTCTAGCAAATGCAATAACTTCATCATCATCACAGTTTAATGGAATATATGAACCTTTGTTGATAACTTCTTTAAATTCGCCCTCTTTTAAAGCTAGTGAGCTTTTAATAAAGTTTCCAAGCTCTGGTTCATCTCCACCAGGTTTTCTTGAAACATTGAAAATATCTAATTGACCTTGATGAACAAATGCAACATCTGGTTTTCCTTCAATAACAGCGTCTTTGTATGGATATAAGTAGTAGTCGCCACTTTGAACACCGTCAACAAAATATGGGTTCATTTGAGGAAGAGTTGCTTGTAAGCCTGTTGTTAATCTAACAAAATCTCCGCCACCATGGAACATTGGGCTTGGGTCGTCGTGTGTTGCAAATGAACCAATTAAAGATTTTCCACCTTTATTCATTACATTATTCATTCTAATATTTTCAATAACGTAATCATGTAATTCATTTGCTTTGCCCCAGCTATGGAAGATGTGATATTGACCATAGTATGAGTCAAAACCAGCTTCTAATAAGTCTTCTGGACGGTCTTTTGTCATATTTAAAGTTGGAGAAGCATCTTCATATGTGTATGATTCAGCCAACCAAGCAAATTCTGGGTCTTTTGTTCTTGAATATGGAATAATTATGTTCCAAAATTCAACAGGTTTTGCTCTTGCAACGTCTGCTCTGATACCGTCTAGACCTAAATCTATACACATATCAACAAAATCTTTATGAATTTGTAGAACTTCTTGGTTTAAGATTCCTTTTTCTTCGTCATCCCAAACTCTTAACATTCTAATATCTTGCCAACCACCTGGAGTTTTGTCTTCTCCATTTTTTTCTTTAGCAATTATGTTAGGATTTTTTCTTGCAAGTTCAATAGAAGCGCAACTTGGCAAGTCTAACATAACTTTAATGTCTCTTTTGTGGCATTCATTTATAAAATGTCTGAATTGTTCTTTTGCATCTCTTGGGTCATTTTTATCTCTTAATTCTGGGTCAATTTCAAGAAAATCTTTTGGAGAATATAGAGAGCCTGCTGTTCCTTTTGGCTCAACCATTCCAGGGGTGTTTACTGGAAGAACATGAAGAGTGTTTATTCCTAAGTTTTTAAGTTCATCAAGGCGTTCAACAGCATTCATGAAATTGCCTTTAACTTCATTGTCTGAAATAATAGCGTTGCCGTCTAAGTCTTGTGAGTTCATTGTTCTTGGGATGACTGCCATAATGCTTGCTTCATTATTTACAAACATTGTTCTTAAATTATTTTTGTAATTTGGAACTGCTGGCATTTTATTCATATCAACTTTAACTGCACTATGAGCTAAAATGTAGCTTTTTAATTTTGAGCTCATTGGCATATTTGGAAATTGAACATTATCAATTGCTTTTGTTTCTGTTGGAATTTGGTTTGCCACAATTGGAGCTGACACATTTTTTTCAGCTGGTTTGTTTGCTTGTATTTTTTTGCTTAAAATTGGGCTTATGCGTGTATTTTGAATATTAACCATTTAAGCCTCCTTTTTTAGCTAAAAATTCTTTTTCTTCTTTTTTCATATTTCCAAAGAATTTTTGTGCAACACTTGTAATGGCAACAATTCCTATTGCTGCAATTCCAAACACTCTTAGCCATAATTTGCTCTTATACATTGAAGTGCTTGAATTTTTAACAAGTCTTTTTAAGTCTGTTCCGAATAGCTCTGTTAATCTTCCACTGCCTTCTAAAACAGAATTGCCAAATCTTCCTTTGTAATTTTCAAACATATCTACAAGAGTTGCGCCACCTGTGCGTGCCAATTCTTCTGTAACTTTTTCGTCAGTTTTGCCTCTGAATATAAATTCTAGAGCTTGACGCATAATGCCGTCTTCTCTATCTAGCTCAAAGCCACCACTTGTTTCATATAAAACTTTTCTAACTGCAGCCTTAACTTCGTCAGATAAGTTTGCATCTTTTAAACGCTTTTCAACATCAGCAGTAAGAATTAAGCGAATGCCTCTTGCTTCTGTCATTTCTCTGTTGCGTTTGATGATTCCTTTTGTTAGTCTGCCATAGTTTTCAACTTCTTTTCTAACAATTGGGTCAACAGTTTCGTCCATTAATGTTTTTGCGTCAAATTTTTCAACTTGTGCATCATATGGTGTGCGAATACTTAAAATATCTTCAGCAACTTTTTTAACAAAATATTCTAATGTTCCTCTTCTGCCTTCAGGACCAGCGTTTTCTGCAACTTGTGAGAATGTTCTTGTTAATGTTTGAACAGCTGTGTCAGGATTTTCTAGTCCTTTTAATTCTTTTAGGCTTGGGCTAATTTCTCTAAAGATATCTTCAATGAATTTTTTGTTTACTAATGTATAGTGAGATTCACTAGCTTCGCCTGCAAGGTTGTAGCCAAATTTTTCTAAAACTTTGATTATTGCCCTTCCTTGTTTTTGGTCTGCATAAACTTTGCCACCATTTGTTAAATCTGCCAAAATTTCTTCAGATGTGCGAATTTTTGCAGCCTTTAGAACATCTGTAACAATTGTGTAGATATCAACTTGTCCTTTTTTAGCTCTGCGAATAATGCCTTCGTCTTCTAAATCTGCAAGTTTATGAATCATTTTCCAGCCTAAATCTTCATAATCGTAAGATTTTTTAACAACATCTTCAATGCCATCTAAAATTTCTTTTGGTGCATCTGGATATGCTTTTGTAATTTCAGCTTTGAATGTTTTAATTAAGCCTTCTTTGTCTGTTAATTCAGCTGGAACTTTTTTAAATCTTTCAAGTGCGATTTTAACATCTGTTTCTGAAATTGTTGGGTCATATAATCTATTTTTTGGATTTAAAACTTTTGCAAGCTCGCCTGTTGGGTTTGTAACTCTTGCGTATTTTGTTGCAAAAGTTGAATCAAGCTTGCTTGGGTCTGCTTTTCTGTATGCTTCAATTAACTCTTCATATTCTTTTCTGTTTGCAGAATCAAATCTTCTGCTTCTCATTAATTTTTCAACTTGTTCATCAAAGTTTTCCATTTGATATGCACTATGGTGTAATTTTGCACTAACAACAGCTTTTTCAAGTGGTTTTTCTAATACTCTGCAAATTAGAGCTGTCATAATTGGAGTTGCAAGCCCTGCTGTCATTAGATTTAGAGTGTTTCCTTGAAGTGCAACTTTTTGCATTTTTCTTTGAATAAACTCTTCTCTGTCTGGCAAGTTTTTGTCAACGCCCATGTAGTTGCCAATTCTGTTTATTTCTTTTTTATCCCATAAATCCCATGGTAGGTATTGGTTATCTTGGAAGAAATCTTTTTTCTTGCCTTGAGAATTGATATATTTTTGATTAATGTTAAAGCCATATTTTTTCTCAAGAGGTTTGTGAATCATAACTTTTGGCCACAATTTCATTGTTGCAAAGAATGTTCCAACACCAATTAATTCCATTAATTTTGTTGCAGTTGTGTATTTTGACATTGCTAAAGTTGAAGCAATTGCAAGACCACCAAGTTTTAAGCCAACATCATTAATTCTGCCTAAATCATAGTCATCTGCTTCGCCTTTAACAAGTGCTTTTCCAATGTTTTTAAAATCTCTAACGCCAGCTTTAGCGTCATAAACAATGTTGCCAAAAGTGTCTTTATTATTAACTAAAACACCTTTAGCTTTTTTAGCACCAAGTTTCTTTTGTGTTCTAATTGCATCAAACAAGCCTTGTTCAGCAGTTTTAGTGCGAACTTGGTTGTAGTTATTCGTAGTATTTGTTACTTTTGTCATATTATGCCTCTGTCCAAGGTTTGTTTGTGTTGATTACTTTATCGTCTTCTTTAATTTTGAAGCCTATTTTAGTATTTAGAATACCCAAAATTGTTGTTCCTAGTGCAAGTCCTGTAAGTGTGTATGCAAAGATTTTATTCTTTTTAATGTGCTCTGGGCTGAGAGTTTTTCCAGCTGCTGTTCCTTGATAAAATTCTCTACCTGCTGCTTTTAATCTTGCAAATAGGTTTTGTGGTGTTTTTGCTAAGCGTTTGAAATAATCTGGCCAAAGGTCTTTTTTAGTTAATTTAATGCTTTCTTTGATGTGGTCTTCAAGATTTGGGTCTTTTAAGTTTTTGTTAATCTTGAAGTGTGTTCTAATTGTTTTAATTAGACCCATGCCTGAATCATTTGGAGTTCCTAGATGTGAGCCTATACAAACACCCAATGCTGCCCATAAGTATTGGCTAATTGAGCTTGCAGCTCTTGCTTTTGTAACAACTTTTTTAATTTTTGGTTGAATTTCTTGGTCTGGTGCGTTTAAAGTTTCTTTAACGCCCATTTTTTTGGCAATTTTGTCGTAATATTCGTATTTATTGCCATTTTTCATGCCTTCTTTGTTGATGATGTCCCATCTTGGGAAGTCTACACTTTCGTAAACTTTATGAAATTCTTCTGAGATAAGGTTTTTATCGCCATTAAACTCAGGAAGTTTGCTTTTGTATGATTTATAAGTCATATCAAGGTCAACGCCTGTAAGAGCTTTTGTGCCTGCATTGACTACTTTATTTCCTGCCCATTTTCCAACTGCGTATAAAATTACGCTTGCTGCAACTTGATTACCTTTAATTACTTGTGAAAAATCTCTAACGCCTTTTCCTCTTAAAAGGTTATATAGTGCTATCATTGTTGCTGAACCAGCTAATGTTGGAACTGCTGTCATTGTTAAAAATTCGTAGAAATTGCTGTTTTTAGAGCCTTTTAAGCCTTTTTTTGGATATACAAAAATTCCTTTTACGAATTTATCTGTAGCAACTTTTGCATCTTTTACAAGACCACCCTTAATAATGTAATCCTCGTTAGCTTCAATCTGTTCAAGCTTTTTAGGGTCCCTAACGTAGTAGTTTGATGGGTCTTCAGTATATTTGATACCATTAACTCTGGACATCTATTCTCCAATTGTAGCATGTTACAAGCTTATAAAACCACTGAATACTTTTTTTTGCCAGCTTTGTAACAAAATGTTAAAACAAATTAAAAATTAATATTTTCCTTAAAAATTCTTGTAAAATATTCCTATGAACCATTCATATTTAGAGAGTGATAAAAAATATATTCAAGAAATGCAGGAATTTTCTGTTTCTTCCAATAGCATTTTATTGCTTGTTGGACAAGATAATTACAACAAGCTTAAGCTTGCGAATGTATTTTTTCAAACTCTTGATAATACTTTCATTTTCAAACATTCTTGTTTTGAATATTCAACAATAAATGACATGCTTTTAAACTTATACGATAAAATTCGCGAGTGGGTTAAAGTTAAAAATATTCAATTCAAGAAAAGCAATAAAGATAATTTTCAAGAAAAAATCTTTGAATATTTAGAAAAACTGAACAATTCTGCAATAATTTTTATTGATAATTTTTCAAAATTGCAAGATGAAAAAAAGGTTTTAGATTTCCTTTTTTATCTATCTGGTTTGAGAAATGTAAAAATCATTATAAATACAGACAAAGAAATACATTTTCCGTTTGGATATACATGCAAAGTTGTAAATTTTGATTCTGATATAAATAGCTTTGATAAGCAGTTATTAAAGGTTCAGCCAGATATTTTAGATAATGAGGTGCAACCTTTTAAAGAGGCTGTTTTTACTAAAAAAAGTTACATAAATGTTTATTCAATTATTTATTCTGTTTTAAAAACTTCAATTTCTTCATTATTAGAAGAATCACGCAAGAAAAAAGCTGATTTTAGAGAGTTTTTGGTAAATAAGGCAGTTACTTCATCAATTGCAAATTATTTAAACGAAGCAAAAACGCTTGCTGTTCTTATGCATTTTGTTCCATCCGAATTTATTTCAAAATACAATATTGCGACTCCTGAGGCTATCAATTATCTTTATAAAAGAAATTTTCTTGAAAAAATTAATGATGAATATAAATTAGCGGATGTTTTTGTTGAATATTTTTTACTTAAAATGAGTATCAAAGAAAAAGTTGATATTTATTCAAATTTAATTGATATCTATGAAAATGAAATTTCTCTAAGCCCAAATGTTAGGACTTTGAGGCTTTCTCGTGAAACTATGAGGCAAATCATTCCTCACTATAAAGCCCTAATTCCTGTTTATGACCCTAAAAAAATAGCTATTCCTAATGACTTTACATACTTAGGGCTTAATATGCAAACCGTTTCTAGTGGTTTAGCAACACAAAAAGATGCACCAGAAAAAGACCCTAAAAAAATAGTTTTAGAAGAAGCTATAGCTCTAATTTCTAAATATGAATATCAAAAAGCATTAAATGTTCTTTTATTTGCTTTGAATATTGAAAAATCCGAGCAAGACAAAAAAGCTTTTCTAGAGCTTGTTTCATTGTGTTATGAAAAATTAGGAGATATTCAAAACGCGATTTCAACACAAGAAAAAATTGCAAAATTTTATAAAAATGATAATTATCAAAAATATGTTGAAACAATATTTAAAATTGCTAATTTAAAGAAAAGTATTTTTGACTACAATGGTGCTTTGGCTGACTATTCTTTAATTTTGGATGACAATTTTGCTGATAATGAACAAAAAATTCAAGCAAAATTTGAGGAGCTTGAGCTTACTTTATCTAGAAAAAGCATTGATGAAAGCATTTCTAATTATTTAGAATTTTTCAAAAAATTATCTGACAATAATGACGAAAAATATTTTTCAAAATGCTATTTCAAAATTGCAAGCTTGTATGAAAAACAAGAAAATTATAAAGATGCACTTTTGTATTATGAATTGTCTTGCAAAAATAAAAATGAAAAAGATAATTTCGCAGGCTACTCTCACCTTGCTCTTTCTGATATTTTTGAAATTCAAGGGGATTACACAAGGTCTTCTGAAAATTTAGAAAATGCAATATTGTGCTTTAAAAATGCTGAAAATTCAGAAGAATTATTTGAAATTTACTTTAGATTGGGTGAGAAATTCAAATATTCTAATCCTCAAAGGTCTGTAAAGCATTTTATGGATGCTATGGACAGTGCTAAAATGATTCCTGATAATTTTAAATTTGCAATGGCAATTGTTGAAATTGGAGATGTTTTCTATAATTTGAACGAAAATACAGAAGCATTAACAAGCTATTTTGAGGCTAAAAAGATTTTAAAAGAAGACAAAAGAAATCTTCCAAAGATATTATCTAGAATTGAAGATATGAAGAAAAAAATGACAAAAGAAGATTTTGAGGTAATTGCTATTCGTTATGAATAATCAACAAATTGAAACAATTGAAAATTATTTTAAAATCAGCCTTTCTTCTGAAGTTTGTCAAAAACTAACTAAATTTGAAGAACTTTTTTTGGAATATAATTCGCATACAAATCTTATGAGCAAAGGCGATTTAAAGCTTCTTTTTGAAAAGCATATTTTTGATTCTTTCGCACTTTTTTTATTTGATGAATATAAAAATTTCAAAAAAATTCTTGATATAGGTGCTGGTGGTGGCTTTCCATCTGTAATTTTGGCAATAGTTTTGCCAGAAATTAATTTTATTGCACTTGATAGTGTTGCCAAAAAAACAAATTTTATGAGTCTTGTTAAGTCTGAGCTTTGCCTTGATAATCTTGAAGTTATTAACTCAAGAGCTGAAAATTTGCCTACTTGCAATGCCGACTTAATTATTTCTAGGGCTGTTGGCAGAATTTCTTATGTATTTGATGTTTCCAAAAAACATTTAAAAA
Organism: Candidatus Gastranaerophilales bacterium; assembly: GCA_045536045.1. Taxonomy (GTDB): domain Bacteria; phylum Cyanobacteriota; class Vampirovibrionia; order Gastranaerophilales; family Gastranaerophilaceae; genus RGIG1918. Next base: position 19,352 of record JAZSMU010000077.1, on the reverse strand, counting down.
AATCTGGTTTATACATTTTTTGGAAAGCAGATGAAGCTTTAATTCAAGAAGAATTGGGTGAATTTCAAGTAAAATTCAAGAAAAAAGTTGCACCAAAAATTATTCCATATAATTTGCCAACTGCAGAAGGGCATTTAAGGAATTTGGTTATTTTTTAAATTAAAGCTACATTTTTTCAGGTGCTGAAACGCCAATAAGTTTTAAAACATTTGCCATAACGATTTTTGTTGCGTTAACAACATTAACCATTGCTTTTGTTTCTTCTTTGTTATCTGACAAAACTCTTGTCCAGTTGTAGAATTGGTGAAAATCACCTGCAAGCTCTAAAGAATATTTGCAAAGCAAATAAGGAGTTTTATTTTTTGCAATATTTTCAATAACTTCTTCAAATTCTTCAAGTTTCAAGATTAATTTTTTAAGGCTTGCTAATGATTTTTCGTCTAATTTCAAACCATTTAAGTCAGCTTCTCTTTTTGCATTAACAAATTCAGATTGGCTTAAAAATGCTGGTAATTCTTTTTTATCAACTGTATCAAATCTTTTATCAATTGCTTTTCTTAAAATTGAAGCACATCTTGCGTGAGCATATTGAACATAGAAAACAGGGTTTTTGTCGCTTTGGCTTTTTGCAAGGTCAACATCAAAATCAAGAGTTGTGTCAATTGAACGCATTAGCATCCAAAATCTTGTGCCATCAACTCCAACTTCGTCAACAAGCTCATCTAAAGTTACCATTGTTTTTCTTTTGCCCATACGCACCGTTTCGCCATTTTGAACAATGTTAACTAATTGCCCCAAAAGAACAGTAAGTGCATTAGGGTTGCCACCCAAAGCTTCAATTGCAGCTTTAATTCTAGCAATATAGCCGTGATGGTCTGCACCCCAAATGTTTATCAATTCATCACTTCTTGAAAGTTTATTCATATGGTATGCAATATCTGCTGTTAAATATGTGTTTGCACCATCTGCTTTTTTAATTACTCTGTCTTGGTCATCTCCAAATTCTGAAGATTTAAACCAAGTAGCACCCTCATTTTCATATAAATAGTTTGAAAGTTTATTGATTGCACCCTCAACTTCATTATTTTTGTATAAATCTAATTCCGAGAAGAATAAATCAAAATGAACGCCAAATTTTTCTAAAAGCTCTTTTTGCATTTCTAGCATTTTTCTTTTTGCATAGTCTGCATAAGATTCTGTTGATTTTTCTTTGATATATTCTTTTGCAACGGGGATTAAATATTCGCCCTTGTAGCAATCTTCTGGCATTTCAATTTGTTCGCCTAATTGCTCTTTAACTCTTGATTCTAAAGATTTTCCGAGTTTTTGAATTTGATTTCCTGCGTCATTGATATAAAATTCTTGAAAAACATCATAGCCAGCAAAAGCTAAAGCATTGCTTAAAGATGAGCCAACAGCTGCCCATCTGCCATGACCTATATGGAAAGGACCAGTTGGGTTTGCGCTAACATATTCAATGTTAATTTTTTTGCCGTTGCCTGTTTCTGATTTGCCATATTCTTCTTTTTTGTTGGAAATATTATTCAAAATATAATTTAAAAATTTGTTTCCAACTTTGAAGTTTATAAAGCCACCAATAATATTGACCTCAAAATCGTCTTTTTGGATTCTTTTAACAATTTCTTCGGCAATTTTAGGTGGTGCCATTCTAGCACCTTTAGCTAAAGATGAAACATTAATTGCAAAATCTCCAAAATCAAGATTTTTAGGCTTTTCGCAGCCTATTGTTCCACTAAATTCTTTTAATTCGCCAAGTGCATTATCTTTAATTGCGGCACTTATAGCGTTTTCAACTGTTTTAATAAAATAATCTTTAATCATAGGTTAATTATATCTTAAATAAAAATATTTACCAAAAAAATAAATATATATATAATGATTTCAAGGAGAAAAATATGGATAAAATTTTAATTGGTTCAGACCACGGTGGCTATAATTTAAAAAATACTTTGATTGAATATTTAAAAGAAAAGAATTTTGACGTTATTGATGTAGGCACTTATTCAAAAGATAGCTGCGATTATCCTGTTATAGCTAAAAAATTATGCTCTGAAATTACTTTAGGGACTGCAAAAAATGGAATTCTTGTTTGTGGCTCTGGTGTTGGAATGAGTATTGTTGCAAATAAACAAAAAGGAATTCGTGCTGTTGTGTGCTCTGACACATATTCAGCTAAAATGTCTAAAAGGCATAACAACACTAACATTTTGTGCTTAGGAGAAAGAGTTGTTGGTGCTGATTTAGCTAAAGATATTTTGGATTCTTGGCTCAGTGCAGAATTTGAAGGCGAAAGACATCTTAAAAGAGTTGATATGTATGAATAATTTATAAATATTTATTAAAAAAGCCCTGATTTCTCAGGGCTTTTATTTTATGGCTTTAAGCTATTGCCTATTTGTCGTCAGCGTGTCCTGCAGTTCCTAATACTTGCATTTTGTGTTTAACCATTTCTTTAACAGCTGTTCTTCCTGGTCCCATATATTCTCTTGGGTCAAATTTTTCAGGATGTTCAACAAAGAATTCTCTAATTGTTGAAGTCATTGCAAGTCTTAAGTCTGTATCAATGTTGATTTTTGCAACGCCATTTTTAGCAGCAAATGCTAGCATGTCTTCTGGAACACCTTGTGCATCTGGTAAGTTTCCACCATATTTGTTGCATTTTTCAACAAATTCTTTTGGAACTGAAGATGAACCATGAAGAACGATTGGATAGTCTGGGTATCCAGCTTCTGCTAATGCGTCTTTAATTTCTTTTAATCTATCAAAGTCTAATTTAGCTTCGCCTTTGAATTTGTATGCACCATGTGATGTTCCAATTGCAATTGCTAATGAATCACAACCTGTTTGTTTAACAAATTCAACAGCTTCTTGAACATTTGTATATTTAGCGTCTTTGGCATCAACGTTAACATCATCTTCAACGCCAGCTAATTTACCAAGCTCAGCTTCAACTGAAACTCCTCTTTCGTGAGCATATTCAACAACTTTTTTAGTAACTGCAACGTTTTCTTCAAATGGGAATCTGGATCCATCTATCATAACTGATGAGAATCCACCATCAATACAAGATTTGCAAATTTCAAAATCTGCACCGTGGTCTAAGTGAAGTGCAATTGGGACAGTTGTTGTAGCTAGAGCAGCTTCAACAAGTTTTAATAAGTATGTTTGGTTTGCATATTTTCTAGCACCTGCTGAAACTTGAAGAATAATTGGTGAACGAGTTTCTTCAGCTGCTTCTGCAATACCTTGTAGAATTTCCATGTTGTTAACATTGTAAGCACCGATAGCATATTTGCCTTCAAGAGCTTTTTTAAACATTTCGTTAGTGCTAACTAATTTTCTTTCAGTCATCTTTTACTCCTTTTTAAATAACCGTATGACTATAATTTATAACAAAACAGAATTTTTATCAATTTAATTTATTATTTATATGCAAAAAGACGAAGTCATAAACTTCGTCTTTTTTTGTGGAATTGATACTTGTTTTAGTTTTGAACAGCATTTCCGTTGTCGTCTAAATGATAGCCGTCTTTAACTGCATAAAATCTGTCGCCATCTAGGTAGTGTTCCCAATGATAGCCTGCTTTTGGTTGTTCGCCAATTTTTGGTTGATACATTAAGCTAGCATCTTTTGCTTGTGGTTTTGCGTAATTAATGTTTGGCATATATGGTGTGTTTGGAGTTGCAATGAATTTGTCTTCATCAAATGTGTAACCATTTTTTACTGCAACAAATTTGTCATGGTCTAAGTCTTGTTCCCAATGATAACCTTCTGGAAGTTTATCAGTGTCATAAATAAATGTTGGTTGTTCTTCTGCTTTCTTGGCTTCTGCATGTGTTGTTCCAAAGCCTACTTTTGCAACTGCTGGATTAATTTTTGAAATCATCATAATTTATTTCCTTTCTCTACATTATTATTCAATTAGTGTCTGATTGATTTTTGTAAATGTTCCCAAACATCGTTTGGCAAATAATATTGTCCTGGATAAATCATATAATCTGGGTCGCCTGCACGGTCGCAGTCAAAATCGTCGCTTTTGCCATATTCTGCAGCTAAGTTTCTGTGCCAAGTTTCCCCATCTTTTTCGTATGTCATAGGGTAGCCAGCAGCTTTTAATTCTTCCTCTGATGGTTTTTGTGGTTTTTTTGGTTGAGTTGTGCCAAAACCAATTGCGTTTGCATAAGGTCTAATTCCTGTAATCATCATAATTCTTTCCTTTCAATTCCACTTTCCACGCTTTAATTAAGACAATGAAGATTAAAAATTGCTTTTTATTAGTGGAATATTAAGAAAAGTTTACAAAAATTATATATTTACCCAGCCATATAAATTAGTCAGCAAATCTTTTGAGTTTTTAAGGAGTTCATCATAATCCCCATTATTTTGAATAACATAGCTCCATTCTTTATAGTTATCTAATCCAATTTCTGTTGGGTCATCTCCGTTTGTAATTATTCCTCTTTTGCTTCTGGCTTCTAAGCTTGCTTCAACACGAATTAAATATGCGCCTTTAGATTCAAAAAGTTTAACTTCATCAATAACTCTGAGGTCTGGAACAATAACATTTTTGTCCATATTAACAATTTGTTTTAGCCAATAATGAGGATGAATACTTCTTCCCCAATTGCCAAGTGCAATCAAATCTTCTCTATATAGATGTTTATTTTTTTCAATTTCTTCAAAGGTTAAATTGTGTTTTTTGCCATATTCAATTTTAATGGCATCACCTATTCCGATTCTTTGAAATTCTTTAAAATTTTCTAAAATAATTTTAGCTACAGTATCTTTTCCTGAATATTGTTTACCAGATAGTCCAATAATTTTTCCCATAACACCCCTGAAAGCCTTTTATATCCTTGTTTTATTATATCATAAAAAAATCAACTTTACAAAACTTTACAATTATAAAACAAAAAGGCAATTTTTGAAAACAAAAAAACTTTATATAAGAGAGAGAACACACAAGAGGATTAGAGAAATGACTTGGGTAACATTTTCAATTAGAAAGTTAACATTAAAAAGCAGAGTAAATCAACTTAACTATAGAATGATGCAAATTAGTCAACAGTTGCAAGCTCAACAAAGACAAGGAGCATATAAAGTTGAAATGCTTCAAACAAATAAAAATGCCGTTTTAGAGAACTTGGATTCTCAATATAATGCTCAAATCCAAAATCTCTCAAACCAAGCTCAAAATGCTAAAAAAGATAAAGATAAAACTAATATCAATAATCAAATCACAGAATTACAACAAGCACAAAGTGCCGAAAAAGAATATTGGACTTCATTATTTGAAAGACAAGAAAAACAATTAACTGAAGAAAACCAAAGAAAAGAAGCAGCACTTGAAATGCAACAAGAACAAATTCAAACGCAGGCTGAAGCTGCAAAAGCTGAATATGATTCAGTTAAAGAAGCTTGCAGCAGCCACATCAAAGATGAAGCACCAAAATTTGTTTAATGAGTAAGGAATTAAATTGGGAATAGGGAAATAAGAAGTTATCTGGCTCTTAGCTTATGCTTTGAGCCTTTTTTATTGCTTTTAAAAATAAATAAATTTTTGTAAATATTTTTTCTTTAGTTTGGCATGGAAATTCTATTTTATGAGAAAATATTTTTTGTATTTAGGGTTTTTTAATTGTGAATTATTCAGAAGAAAAAATATTGGCTTTAATTCTTGCAGCTGGCAAAGGAACAAGAATGAAATCTTCAAAGCCAAAAGTTTTGCATGAAATTTTTGGAGTTCCTTTAATTGGTTGGGTATTGAAAGCATTAGGAGATATAAAATCAATTTCGGTTATTGGACATGGGGCAGAGCTTGTTAGAGAGTATATGAAAAATTATCCTGATTCTCTTTGTGTTCTGCAAGAGCAACAATTAGGAACAGGTCATGCTGTAATGTGTGCTAAAGATGCCCTAAAAGATTTCAAAGGTAATCTTTTAATTTTGTGTGGAGATACCCCATTAATTACATCAGACACAATTTCAAAATTCATTAATTGCCACAGTGAAAATGATGCAATAATTACTCTTATGACAGCTAAAGTAGATAATCCAAAAGGTTATGGCAGAATTATTAGAGATAATAACGGTAATCTTGCTGGAATTGTTGAAGAAAAAGACGCAACTGAAGATGAAAAAGCTATCAATGAAGTTAACACGGGTGTTTATTTAATTAATTGGCAAGAAGTTTTGCCTGCTTTTAGTGAGCTTTCAAATAATAATAAGCAAGGTGAATACTATTTAACAGACATTATTGCTTGGGCACATAAGAAATCTTTAAAGCAAGCATGCTTTGTTATTGAAGACGACACTGAATTGTATGGCATAAATTCAAGAGAAAATCTTGAAGAGGCTACAAAAATTATGAATCAAAGACACTTGAAATTCCTTATGGATGAGGGTGTTACGATAGTTGATAAAAATTCTACTTTTATTTCCCCAGAATGCTCAATTGAACCAGACACAACAGTTTTTCCATCAACTTATATTGAAGGAAAAAACAAAATTGGTAAAAATTGTAAAATCGGTCCAATGGCTCATTTAAGAGGGAATGTTGAAGTTGGAGATAATTGCAAAATTGGAAATTTTGTTGAATTAAAAAATGCAAAAATAGGAAATAATACTAATGTTGCACACCTAACATATGTTGGAGATGCTACTTTAGGCTCAAAAATTAACATTGGTGCTGGCACAATTTTTGCAAATTATAATTCTCTAACAAAAGAAAAAAATCACACGGTTTTAAAAGATGGAGTCTCAATTGGCTCAAATTGTGTGCTTGTTGCACCTGTTGAATTAGAAGAAAACGCTTTTATAGCAGCAGGTTCAACCATTACAAAAAATGTTGAAAAAAATTCTTTAGCAATTGCTAGAGAAAAACAAAAAGAAATAAAAAATTGGATTAAGGAGCAATAAAATGACATTTGATTTGAACAGAAACAGAGAAATTTTACCAACTCACGACATCAAAATTTTTTCTGGTCGTTCTAACCCTAAATTAACGCAAGAAATTGCAGATTACCTTGGAACAAGAGTTGCACCAATGATTATTAAGAATTTTTCAGATGGTGAAATTTATGTTCAAATTGAAGATTCTGTTAGGGGTGATGATGTATTTATTGTTCAACCTACCTGCGAACCTGTTAATGACAACCTGTTTGAGCTTCTTGTTATGATAGACGCATTTAAAAGAGCAAGTGCTAAAACAATTACAGCAGTTATTCCATATTATGGTTATGCTCGCCAAGATAGAAAAACTTCAGGTAGAGAAGCAATTACGGCAAAACTTGTTGCAGACCTTTTAACTACTGCTGGAGCTAACAGAGTTCTTGCAATGGATTTACACACAGGGCAAATTCAAGGTTTCTTTAATATTTTGGTTGACCATATTTATGCAACTCCAATTATTGTAAATTACATTAAAAATTTAAACTTAGACCCTGAATCAATTGTTGCAGTAAGCCCAGACACAGGTGGTGTTCAAAGAACAAGGGTTTTTGCAAAACAATTAAATTGCCCTCTTGCAATTATTGATAAAAGACGCGATAAGCACAATGTTGCTATTGCTGCCCATGTTATTGGGGATGTTAAAGATAAAGTATGCGTTATGATTGACGATATGATAGATACAGCTGGAACAATTTGCGAAGCTTCAAAATTACTAAAAGCACACGGAGCTCGTGAAGTTTATGTTTGTGCAGCTCACCCAGTATTCTCTGGTCCAGCCTTGAAACGTCTTGATGAAGCACCAATTAAAGAAGTTATTGTTACAAACACAATTCCTTTATCAAACGACTATATTCCTCCAAAAATTACGCAACTTAGCGTTGCTCCACTTTTAGGGGAAGCTATTTCTAGAATCCACGATGACCAAAGTGTTTCATCACTATTCGGATTTGAAAAAGAATATAAAAGCTAATTGACTTATCAAATTTTAAAGACTAAAGTGCCTTATTGACTAACAATTTGGCACTTTTTTATTAAAAATTCTTAATAAAATGTTATATTGTTAAGATATTCGCCAAATTACCTATTTTTATAGTAATATATTTATTATTAGGGATATTTTGAGGTATTTTGGATGAGCGAAAATTTTGATGATAGATTAGATGATTTTAAATCAAAAATAGATACATTTTTTGACACAGACGCAACAAGAAAATTAAAAGTTGATATTAGAGATTTTACTCTAGTTGATATTCAAAATGTTGTGTCAGACCAATTTAGGCAAATTGAAGCACGCTTAAAAACTTTTACTGATATTATTAGAACTATTTCAGAAACTTCAGATAACCAAAAATTAATTCTTGATATGACAAGAATTTCTGCTGAGTTAAACACTGTTTATGCAAAAATTACCTCTCAAGATAACGCACTTCAAAATATTGCAGACCTTTTAAAAACAATTGATTCTAAAGAAGATGGCAATAATATCCTTAAAATTATGAATGAATTGGGCAATTTTTATCGTGGATTTGACTCAATTACCCTTTTAATTAACAAAAATTTTACAGAATTTTTAAATGAATATAGACAAACAAGTGCAAAAGAAGAGTTCAAAAAGCTTTCAATTGATATTGAAGGAATTAACAATAACACAAATTCAATCATTTCGGCTCTTTCAATTATTGACCACAAATATCAAGACTTGCAAAATTTAATTGTAAAATTATCTGAAAACGAGCTTAAAATTTCTGAAGCACATGATTGGCTAAATAGAATTAATCAACAAATTGCAGATTGCAATACAAGAATTTCTGCACTTCCTCAAAATGAAACAACTGAAAATTTGATTAAAAGCCTAGAAGATTTTGCTTCTAAAATGGAAGTTGGTTTTGCTGCTGTTGCTAATTTAGATAAAGCAACAAAAGACCAATTAAGTATGAAATTTGCAGACATTTTGGCAAGATTAACAGATATTCAAGGGGCAGTTGAGCATACCCACTTTGATGAAAAATTTGCTCAATTAAATAATTTTATTGCAACTTCTCTATCTGAATTTGCAGATTTAGTTATTAAAAAATTAGACGCAAGCACTCATTTTGAAAATATTGACAACAAAATCAATATTTCTTTTGCTGAATATACAAAACAATTGGAAGAAAAATTCCAAGAATTTAAAAAACTTGACGAATTAAAGGCAACTGTTTCTTCAAATTTAGTTGAATTGGCTAATTATCTTTCAGCAAAAATGGATGAAGTTAAAAAATACAATGAGCTTGAAGAAAAGGTTACAACAGAAGTCAGAAGTGCTGTTGATATACTTTCTCAAAAATTTGATGATATTAGAAAATATGAAGAAATTGAAGGCAAAGTTTCAAATTCTTTTGCTCTTTTGGCTTCTGCAGTTGAATCTAATATTGCTGATATTAGAAAATATGACGAATTAGAAGAAAAAATTTCTTCAATGTTTTTAACATATGCAGAAACAGTTAGCACGAAAATTTCTTCTCTTGATAAGTTTGATTCATTTGGCGAATTTGTTCTAAGAAATTTGACTACTATTAAAGATGAAATAATCTCAAATGTTAATGATGTTTCAACCTTAAATGAGCTTGGTGGCAAGATTTCAAACTTACTTAATGCAATTTCTATTGATATTATTGATAAAATTGACAAAATTGGCTCTCTAGATGATGTTAAAGCACAAATTTTATCTTTAGTTTCTCAATTCACAAAAGAAATGGAAGAAAAAATTGCAACAATTGACCAGGCTGAAACAGTTAAAGTTCAAATTTCTAGTTCTTTATCAAGTCTTGAAGAGCAACTTGCAGACAAATTATCAAAAATTGATTGTGCAATTTCCAATACAACATCTGTTCTTGCAAGCAAAATGGATGAAAATTTAGAAAATATTTCTTTAAACATAAAAACTAACACTTCTAAATTTTTGTTTGCACTTAATTTAATCAAAGACCAATTAACTGCTTATGATGAAAAATCAACCTTAAAGGCAGATGAGCTTGCACAAAATGTTGAAAATTTAAGCACCGTTTCTAACGAAATTAGGTCTTTAATTGCTTCAATTTCAAGCTCTGATATTAAAACTCAAATTGAAGATAACTACAAAAACTTATCAACAAGCCTTGCAGGGCTTCAAAATATCTTGAGTCAAACTTCAAATCTTGAAAACACCCTAAGCTCACTTTTGATGGACTTTTCAGATAAGAACCAAGATGTTGTTCAAGAAATTAAAGCTCAAGTTGTTGATTCAATTTCAAAAATTGAAAATCAATTTACAGATTTCAAAAATGTTTCAACTTCTGCCATTGATTCAAAACTTTCAGATGTTAAATCTGAAGTTACAAAAATTCTTTTTGAATTAAATGAAAATTCTAAAAATATTGAACAAATTATGTCAGATAAGCTTGATGAGCTCAATTCTTCAGTTGCTACTTCAACAGACGAAAAATTGACTACTTTGTTGAATGATATTAAAAATTCAAATAATCCAATTTATGAAGAATTTTCAAAAGTTTCTGATTCTGTTGCAGATAAATTAAATATTTTCTACAACATTCTTTCAGATTTTGAAACTAAGTATGCAGTTAAAAATGCTGAAATAACAGATGGAATCAAAGATTTAAAAGAATGCTCAATCCCATATTCTGAAATTCAAAAAATTAACACAAATGTAGGCGAAGTTAAATCTCAAGCTCAAGAAATTAAAAACTTTAGCTATGATTTAGAAGAAATTAAAAACCAAAATACAGAGTTAAGAAATTTCTTAAACATTATTTCAGATAACAAAAATACAGCCATATCTGAAAATATGGCAACTCAAATTAATGAGCTTTTATTTAATACAAAAGAAAACTTTGAAAATATTATGAAAAAATCTTCAGAAAATTTTGAAAGTTTGTCTGAAAAATTTGATGAAAATTACACTATGTTTGCTAAAAAAGCAGACGAAAACTATTCAAAATTGGTTGGAAGCTCAGAACAAGATGTTGATTTAATCTTCCAAAGATTAGATAGCTTAAAGCAAGAAATTTTAAATTCCATGAATTTAAAACCTGATGATAATTCTTTAATTGTTGATACTATTACTCCAATTTTAGAGAAAAATTCAGAAAAATTTGAAAATAAAGCTGATAATATTTTAAATTCAATAAATAGTACTGTTGATGAAATTAAAACAGTTATTAACTCAAATGATGATTTGAAAAATACTTTTGTTGAATCAAATGAAAAACTAGAATTTGTAATTGAGAATATTCAAAAATCTGTTAAAGAAATTTTTGAAAAAAATGATGATGTTGATTCAAAATTATACCAATTTGCAATTCTTGTTGAACAATTAAAAGCCGATTTAAATCAAACCTTGAAAACGGTTGTTCAAGAAGAAATTAAAGATGAAATTGTAGTATCAAATTCTAAAATTTTATCTGAAATTAAGTCAATTAGCACAACAAATTCTAATCTTTCAGAAAAAATTGAAGATGTTTATGAGCATTTAGCACAACTAAAATCATTATTAAATGGCTTAGGAGATAGCAAACAACAAGCAGAAATTGATATGTCTGGTATCAATTCTAGTTTTGACAAAATTGCAGTAGATGTTCAAAGCACTTTGTATGCAATTGAAAATATTAAAAATAAAAATGATGAAATAGTTTCAAAGGCAAAAGATTCTGAAGAAAAAATTGTTGAACAAATTAAAGATTTAGAAGCAAAAGTTTCTGCTCTTGATACTTTAAGAAGCGAAAATTCAGCAATAATTGAAAAAACAGACTCTGTTGAAAATAATATTTCATCAAAAATTGATGTTTTAGAAAATAAAATTTCAACTTTGGTAAATGTTGTTAAATCAACTGAAAATTTATCTGAAGATGATTTGAAAACATTTATGCAAGGCATTGAGTTCTTACAATCTAATCTTTTAGATGAAATTAAGTCTGAAATTAAAGACAGCACTGCTTCTTTAGGAAAAACAAAGACTGAAATTTTGGAAACATTAAATCCAAAAATTGTTAAACAATTGGTTGCTGAAATTATTGAAAAGAAATTGGCAGAATCTAAAGCACAAGAAAAAATTCCAAGATATTGGTTTACAAATATTGAAGCTGACTTTGAAAAAGTTAAAGATATGTTGGAATCTGAACATAAAGGCGAATTGCCAGTTAGACTTGAAGAAATTAGAAACATTGGTCTTGAAAACATTAAATTAAACAGAAAATCTGATAAACAATTGGCTTCTGTTAATGAATGGATAGACAGTGTTTCTCAAATTTTGCAAGTAATTTCAGACAAAATTGATAAAGCTGAAAAATTAAATCTTCAAGAAATTAAAACAAGAATGATTCAAGCAGAATCTTCTGTTGATAATGCAGAAGTTATGGAAGCCATTGATGAATTTAGGTCTGATTTATCTAAAAAGCAACAAATTCAGGAAATTAAAATTGAAAATATTGACGAAAAATTGGCAACTTTAGTTCAAAAACAAGCTGAGCCTATTAATTTCTCTTCAATAACTAAATTAATTGAGGCTAACGCACGCCAGACAAATGCTTTAATTTCAAGAATTGACGGAATTGAAAATCAGATTTTATCAATGCAAAATAACATTGAAAAATTGATTAATTATATTGAAGAATAATTAAAACTAAATAGATTTTCCAGGATTAAAAATATTATTTGGGTCAAACAGTTTTTTGATTTTTCTCATAAAATGTAGGCTGTTTGCATTTATAGCATCAGATAGGTATTGTTTTTTTTCAATGCCTATTCCGTGCTCTCCAGATAATGTTCCACCAAGCTTAATTGCAGTTGCAAAAAGTTCATCTTTAAGTTTATAAAAATTATCTCTTTCTTGATGGTTGTCAAAATCAAGTGCAAAATTTGGATGAATATTACCATCTGCAGCGTGCCCCATAATACAAACCATTATTCCTAATTTTTCTGATAATAGTTTAATTTCTTTTATAATTTCTGTTATTTTTTCAACAGGAACAACAATGTCTTCAGTGATTATATTTGGTGCAAGTTTTGCACAGCTTGCAAAAGCACTTCTTCTTGCTCTCCAGATATTTTCATTAACTTCTGGATTTTCTGTATTTACTATGCTTGCAGAATTCATTTCATACAAAATTTCGCAAAGTTTATCAGAATCCCTTTTAACGCCAGATTTATTTCCATCTAGCTCAATTAAAAGGGCAGCTTCATATCTTGTTAAAAGCCCACAAGGGTTAAATTTTTCAATTGTTAAAAGTGTTTTGTCGTCTAAAAGGTCAAGTGCACTAGGTGTAATTCCAGAAGTTACAATTTTATTAACGCACTCCCCTGCTTCTTTTAGAGTTTTAAAATAAGCTAAAATTAATTTTCTAACTTCTGGTTTTGGAATTAATTTAAGAGTTGCTCCAACAACAATGCCCAAAGTTCCCTCTGAGCCTATAAAAAGGTCTGTTAAGTTATATCCTGTAACGCTTTTTCTTATGTCTTGCCCTGTTTTAATTAATTCGCCTCTATAATCTACAACATCAAGGCTTAATACATAATTTTTAATTGAGCCATATTTAAATGTTTTTGGTCCTCCTGAAGATAATGCAATTGCTCCACCAATTGTTGAAACTTCCAAATTTGATGGGTCTGGTGGGAAAAATAGTCCTTTTTCTTCAACTTTTTTTTGAATTTCGCCAACTGTTGCATTCGGTTGAACAACTGCAAGCAAATTTTCAGTATCAATATTTATAATCTTATTCATCTTAGAAAAATGAATAACTATTGCTTGGCGTGTATCTTCTGTTACCCTGCAACCCCCCGTGTGGCAAGTTCCTGCTCCTCTTGGAATAATTACCATATTATTTTCATTTGCAAATTTGACGATTTTCTGAACATCTTCAACACATTCAGGAAAAATAACAAATTTTGGCAAAAGAATTTCTTTTGTGTTTGGAGAAGTGTCATAGGCATAGGGAAAAACCTCTTCTCTTTCCCACAAAACTTGGCAACTTATTTCTTTTTTGAGTTTTTTAAGCATAGAAAAATTATATCATAATATTATTTTTTAAATTATAATAATTCAATAAAGGATTGTGAGGTTATTATTAATATTCGTCCTATAAGCATTTTCAATAAGCCATTGGTTTTCAAAAGCTCAAGCGTAAAATCTGCTAAAGAAATTATGGATGAGGTTGATAGACTAGCTATTGTTGCAAAAGAATTAGCCGATAAAGGCGATTTTGAGGGTGCTCTTAATATTTCTGTTGATAGATTAAAACTAAATTATGCTGGTTTTTTGGGTGAAGTAACACAGAATCCAGAAGAAATTCAACTTTTGGATTATTTAAAGAAAGTAAATAAAAAATCTAGGGCATATCAAAGAGCCAAATTTCATATTGGGCGTGCCCTTGAAACCTCTTATCCACCTTTAGCCGAAGAAGCACATAAAATAATTAAGAAATACTAATTTTCGTCTTTTGACCAATTTATTTTAAGAAATGCAACTTCAAGCCCTGTTTCTTTGCTTGTTAATTTATGGTATGAAATGTTGCTTTCTTTATCTATATGAGCCATAGATATAATTTCTTCGCCAAACTTTGCTTCGTTTTTAAACTCAATTTGAATTTCTGAAATAGAATTTTCAATAAGAAATTCATAAGGAAGCGAATTGCTTGCCCATGAAATATAAATTGAATTATTTACGTGTCCATTAAGGTCTATGTTATCAAAATTAATTGAAATATTTTTTTCTATTTCGTATGAATCAAATGTTTCAATCTTGTTAAATTCGCTATTTAGTGCATATTCTTCTGGCAATTGAGGAAAATCAACTGTTTTTTTTGCGTTTACTATTCTTTTAGATTCAAAATTAATTAATGCCCAAAGGCTTGTTGCAGTCGCAATTTTTTCTTGTTTATCGTTTCTTATTTCAAATTCACGCCTGCATAAAATGCCTTTATTTTCGCTTGGCCAAGTTGTGAGAGTAATTGCTTCCCAAGCTTTTGGCAAAACATCAAATTTTAAGTGATATTTTAAAACAAACCAAGCAAAGCCTTTTGGATATAGTTGAGAATAACCAAAGCCAAGATTTTCAGCACTTTCGTATGCAACATCTTCTAAGTGATGAAAAATTACATTTGGTCTAACTTTGCCTTTAACATTTGCTTCGTAGCTTTTAATGTCATATGTTTTTTCTAATTTTAAATTTAATGCAGTGCTTTCCATGTCTTTTATGATAACACAAAGACATTGTATGGATAAAGTAACCTCTTAGCTACACTATAAATTATCTTCAAATTGAATTTTCATCCTTCCAGCTTCTGGGTTTGATAATTCAATTATGATTTGATTTAATCCTTTTTTAATACATTCAACTTCTTCTTCTAGTCTAAATGTTCCCTCTTGTCCTAATCTGAAATGAATTGGGTTAATTTCAGAAACCGTTTCTGCTAGTTTTTTTGCCCCTTGAGTTACAAAATAAGTAATTTCTTTTTTAAATTTGTGTCCATTAATTTGCACATATTCAAATCCTGATATTGCACCAGGACCTAAAACATTTTTTAGGTCAAACTCAATTGCACCGTCAGCAAGCCTTAGAGAACCTTTTTTATAAATTCTCTTAATTAAAAAATCAGGAACTATTGCCATATTTACCTCAAATTTTCTGTAGTTGATAAACTTTATGGGGCTCTATATTTATTATAGCACTACGTATGTAGTTTTTAAAGTCCCACGCAGATTTAATTCTATGGCTTTTTTCCCAAATAACTATTTTTATGTTGTTTTTCTCTTTTAAAAATTCTGGTGGAAGATAGAATTTTGTTTGGTGCGAGTTACTCCTTATAAATCTTCCGATTTTAACTTCGTTTAAATAAATTGTTGCTCTTCTGAATGGTGTTTTGCCCATATCCAAAACAAATGGTGCCAAGACATCTTTTTCAAAGTACTTCTTATCTATTTCAAAATCTTTGTTAAGCATTGCAATATATGGTGCTTGCCCTTCTTGTGTTTCTCTTATTTTTCTTGAAATTTTATTTCTAATGTGCCACTTAACTTTTTCACCTGTGTTGCAGTTGAAATAAATTAAGCCTCTTGGCGAATTTAAATTATTAGAAAAGCCTCTATCAAAGCCTAAATTTTGAACCAAAATTGTGATTTCATTATCATTTTCTGAGTCAAAATAGCTTTCATCAACATTTACTTCAATATGTTCATCAATTTGCATTAAGTTATCATATTTATAGCTATTTCTGTTTAAAAGCTCTCTTCCGTTAATGTAAATTGCAAAAATATGTCGTGCCGTAATTGAAATTTCTCTAACTTTGTTTGAAATTTTGCCTTTATACCAAATAAATTCGCTATAAACATCTAATGCAAATGCATCTTCTAGGCTACCATCTTCGTTTTGCTCAACTGATTTCCAATTTGAATAATCATATCCTTTTTCAATTTCTTCTGCACAGAATGAAACCTCAAAATCCGTAAGCTTGATTTTTGCATTTTTAATTTTGTGCTCTTTGTAATCTGTTTCAAAACCGTTTTCAATCGTGTATGTAATAAGAACCTTACTATCTGAAATTGCAACTTCGCCTGTTGGATAGACAAAATCAGCGTTAAATATTAATTTGTCTTTCAATTTCCAACAGGAATTTGAAGTTTCGTAATTCAAGAAGATAAATTTTGTGTTTTCAAACTCTATTTCTTCAAAGTTTTCCTTATCCCCCGAAATACATTGTTTTTTGCCATTTTTATCTTCAATTTCAATAAAATTATTTTCATCAGCTATTAAAAATATGGTTTCTTTTTCTTTATTTTCAAGCTTTAAAAATATTTCTATCCCTGAATTTAAAATTTTACAACCTTTTAATTCAAGGTTTTTTGGAACAATTTTCATATCAAAAGGATTCAAATTAATTCCAGAAACTTGCGTTTGTGCAAAATTCAAATTGCGAACAAAAAGCCATTCGCAATTGTTTATTAGGTCTTTTCTTTTACGCAAGAAGCAATTATCTGGAATTTCTTCCTCAGTCTCAACTCTTTCTGTTTGGCATAAATTAAAACTTTCTAAAAAGTAATTAATCTCTTTGCTTTTTTTAAAGTTTTCTTTAATAATTCCAAATTCGCTAATTGGTGCTGCAAAATCGTAGCTTGTGTAAACCTCATCTGAGCTTGTGTTTGAAATGTTTGTTCCACCAACTGCCATATAGTGGTTAAATGCTGTAATGCCTTGAGAAATTGCTGTTTTAGTTATGATGTTAATATGGTCATAGCCCATATCTTCTCTAATATGGTCATAGCCATATCCAAGCCATTTGTCATACCAGCCAGATTGCATTTCTGCTATGTATGTTGGTGCATTTTCTTTAAAGCAACCAACCATATCTTCAAGATTATCAAGAGTATCTAGAGAAAATGTGTCTTCTCTCCAATTATTTTTTGGGTTTATGTATGGATAAATATCGCAACCATAAATATCAACAACATCTGCGTAAAGCCCAGCTATATAAGCGTCATTATGAAATATTGGAACTTTAACTCCTAAATTTCTAGAAATCTGGTAAAGCTCTTTTATGTATTCATCTTCTCCACCATTTGTTGAATATTCGTTTTCAATTTGAAATAAAATTACATTATCAAATTTATTAATAATTGGAATTATTGTTGAATACCATTTCTTAACGCCTTCCATATATTTTGGGCTGTAGGTATAATTTCCATCTATTCTATTTCTATGGATACATTCTTTATCTTTTAAAAACCAATATGGAATGCCACCAGCACTAACTTCTGCGTTTATAAATGGTCCTGGTCTTGCAACAACAAATAAATCTAAATTTTTGGCAATTTCAAGCAACTTTTCAACATTTTTGTAGCCCGAAAAATCAAAATTGTTTTCTTCTGCCTCATGGAAGCCCCAATAGAAATAAATGTCTACACAATTGTAGCCACCAGCTTTCATTTTTGAGAGTCTGTCTAACCACTCAGCTTCGCCAAGTGTCCTAAAATAGTGGATAGAACCACTTCTTAAAAATATTCTTTTGCCATCTTTAATTAGCGAATATTTGTCAAATTCAACACCCATATCTTAATTTTAGCCTTTTTTAAGGTTAAGTCAATATCAAGTATTTTGAGTATGATTTACTTTAAAAAAAAATGGTAGAATTAATTGACTAAAATGGAGTTATTATGGCTGAAAATTCACAAAATGATTTTTTGAACGACAAGAATGAGAATTTAAAAAGCTTTTTCCAAACAGCTTTCAAAGATACATATCTTGCTTTTAGAAAGAAAATGGATAAGCTAGAACGCAATATCATAATAATATCTTTTTTTGTTGCAATAGCTATTTGTGCAGTTTTTGTTAGTATTGGTGGAATACCAGAAGAAGAAATTGTTGAATTTTTTATTGGAAATCTATTTTTGTTTATTATTCTTTCTCTATTTGCATATCTGTTTTTATTTAATTTTTATTGTGTAAAAAAATATAAAGATTTTATGAAAAAAACAATTTCTTTCTTTTCTGCTTATTTGGGTGGCGTTAGAGTTGTGAAAGGAGAACAAAAACTACAAAATGCTATTGTCCAAAAACTTCTTAACTTGAATGAATGCACTTTTTCTTCTGAATACACTTTTGCTGGAAGTAAAAATGGATTTAATTTTAATTTATACACAGGTAAAACTTCTAATTCAAATTTAAGCACGGATTTTTCTGGAATGTTTATAAAAATACCAGTTAAAAGCTTAAATCTTCCCAACTTTGTAATGACTAAAGATGGTTGTCCAAAGCCTGTTTTTATGCCGAGCCAATTGCACTATGATTTGCATGACAAAAAAACAAATAAAAAATACATCATTTGGTCTTTGAGAGATGGAAATCTTGCTAAGGCACTTAATCCAGAAGTTTTTATAAATATTACAAAAATAGCAAACACTTATCAAAATATTTGTTATCTTGAACATGATAATTTGTATATCTATGTTTCAACCAATGAAATGTTTTTCTCGTTAAGAGGAAATTCTGATGAATTACTTCTCCACTTAACACAACTACAAAAAACAGTTTACGCTATTTTTGACTTGTTGGATTCATTTACTAAAACAACAAAAAATCAACAACAAGAAACCACAAATAAGCCCCAAATTTTTTCAAATTCTGCAACGCAAGACAAGCAAAATAGCCAAAGCGAAGCGTTAGCAACACCACTTGCTGTTACTTCGGATGGTATTTCAATTTCTAGTAATCAATCAATAGAAGATATTCCTTTAAAGAGTTTTACTGCAATTAGAACTGATTTTTATAAATCTATTAAAAATGTTATCATCCCTGCTACGAAAAAAATAGAGTGCAAAAGAAGAATACTTTTTACCCTTTCGTATTTTTTTGTTG
>JAZSMU010000071.1:0-29596 GCA_045536045.1 Candidatus Gastranaerophilales bacterium | reverse complement strand
GCTTTTTAGGTAAAGACGAATCTGCTCAGTTTGATAGTTTTGCAGATGGACTTCTTGAATACCCACACTATACAAAGCCTAGAGAATTTAGAGGAATGAAAGTTCCTGAAGTTTTGTTAAATGGAAATCATCAAGAAATTGAAAAATTCCGCAATGAACAAAAAATCCTAAGAACAAAAGCTAAAAGACCGGATTTGCTTCAATAAAAAAGAGCCTTTTGGCTCTTTTTAAGTATTTTAAACTACCCTAACAAGCGATAGGGTTCTGCGCCTGGCATTGCAGTTGTGTGAATAACGAAGTCGTTAAGGGGTTCTAGACTTTTAACCATATAATCTCTATTGGTTATTTTTACTTCGCAAATGTCAGTGCGTAATTTATTTTTTAGAAACCTTGCTAAATCAGCATCTTCTTCGGTTCCTAAATAGTCATCCGTTGTTCTAATTATATCCACAAATCTAGTTTATAATTTTTGGCATGCTTTTTCATCATGATTCATCAAAAAATTTACAAAAGTTAATATATGTAACAAAAATGTAATATTCTGAAATTGTGAGTTTGAAAAATACTTTATTAATGTATGAGCACGATGTTAAAGAAATACTTATTTTCTCAAAAAATTTCCAAAAAACGAAATAGAGCAAAAATATTAATGTCGCTTGTTTAGTTTTTAATGACTTTATTTGCTAAACCTTGTAGAATAGGTGTATGCAATTTGTTGTTAAAAAAATTACACAAGATTTTATTTTAAATGAGCATAAAATAATTGGCTTTGACTCTTCTTATGTTGAAAAAGCACAGGAAAAGCACAATTTTTTAACCTTTAAAATTTTTGATTTATCACTTCCTCAGGCAAATATTTTAAAGCAAACTGCTTTGTCTGCTGGTTGCGAATGCTCATTAAATAAGGAAATTTTAACTGCGAGTATTTCAAAAACAGACGCTATTTTGTCTGGAACAATTCGCCAAATTAACACTGTTTGCGAAAAAATGAAGCTTCAGCCATTTTCTCTTCCAAAATTGTCTGAAGAAATAAAAAATCAAATTGAGATTCAAATAAAACCAGCTTTGCCAAAAATTGTTGGCATTTTAAACGTTACAGACAATTCTTTTTCAGATGGTGGCAAATATATAAATCCAGAAATTGCTATTAAACACGCACTAAATATGGTTGAAAATGGGGCTGAAATTATTGATATTGGTGCAGAATCTACTGCTCCAAATTCTAATCCTGTTTTTTGGGAAGATGAATGTGCAAGAATTGTCCCTTTAATTGTTAAATTAAGAGAGTTTGCACCAAATATTAAAATCAGCGTTGATACTAGAAACTCTGAAACTGCAAAAGAGGCAATTGCAGGTGGTGCAGACATAATAAATGATGTTAGTGGCTTTAATTGGGATGAAAAAATCGTTGATATTGCACTAAAATTTAAGAAAAAATATATCTTAACTCACTCAATTTCAGATAATTCTGCTGATGATGCCATATATAGTAATCTTATTGATGACATATTTTTAGAATTAAAGACAAAATCAGACTTTTTAAAACTTAAAGGCTTTAATGAAGAAGATATAATTATTGATGTTGGTTTTGGATTTAATAAAAACTCTTCTCAAAATTATGAATTATTAAATAGAATTTCTGAATTTAAATCTTTGGGCTATCAAATCATGGCTGGCGTTTCAAGAAAAAGATTTTTAAGAGAAATTTCTCCAAAAATTGACGAAAATCTTGATATTCTAACTTCAATTTCAAGTTTTTATTTAGCTTTGCAAGGCGTTCAATATCTTAGAGTGCACAATGTTTATCAAACAAAATTAGCACTAGATTTTTATTCAAAATTAACTAAATGTAATATGAACAAATAGGACAAATAGCCCCCACACTGCTGCCATGTAGGCTTGTATTTTATAAATAATCATTTACCACTCCTTGAGATTTATTTTAATTTCTACATAAAATTTTTCTCTTACCCAACTGTCTATTGGCTTGTAATAATAATTTTTTTAAAATTTCTTAACAAAACAAGCAAATTTTATTTTTTTCTTGTTTTAATTATATAGTGAGGCAAATTAGAAGTGAAAATTAATCCAATTAACATTAACAACAATATGAGGAGCAATAATCCAAATTTCAGAGGTGCAGGCAATGCATTAATCGGATTTTGGGATGCTATTGATAGAGGTGGCACGGTTGCTAATTTTCTAGTTCAAGACTTGGCTTCTGGTGCTACAAGAACTGGCGTTGAATTAACAAGAAATTCCGGAGAAACAGGAAAATTAAATTATATTGGCGCTGGAGAAACTGCAATTCGTGAATTTACAACTTCTCCTGCAATGTTCTTAGCTCCTGCTGCCGTTATGACAGCTATGTCAAAGGCATTTGGTTCTGCTAATAATGTCCCAGTAACTCAAATTCAAGACTTTTCAGAAATTGCTAAGAAAACTCTTCAAGAATTAGGTCCAGACGCTGCTAAAAGCAATCCTGAGGCATTCAGAGCTAAATTCTATTCAAATGTTATGGAATCAATTAAAACTGCTAATTTTGATGGTGCTGACCTTGCTCCATACCAACCAAGATTAGAAGAAATTGCTAAAGATGTTGCTGATGTTACTCAAGGCAAGCTTAAAAAACAAGGATTTATTAAAAAATTAACAGGCAAAGGTGATGGAACTTCCCTAGATGAGGCAATTTCAAGAATTAACTCTAATTTTTCATATATAACACAACATGCTATGGATGATTATGCTGCCTCATTTGATTCTGGTTCTTTGAAAAAAGGTTCTAAGCCAGATTTATTCTCAAAATTATTCATTAATGCTGAATCTTTCTTGAAAGATTTTTCTAAAAAAGTTTCAAAAGAAACAGGCGACATTGATGTTGATAAATTTACTAAACAATTTGCCAATAATAGAATTGCAAGCCGTATTTTGACAGGTGCAGCCGTTACTGCTGCAACAGTTTTAACTCTAGTTAATATTCCAAAATTATATCAACTAGATAAAGGCGATAAAAAAGTTAAGGAGGCAAAATAATGTCAGTTGGAAAAGTTTTGCCTAATATCGCTAATAAAGTTGCAACAAGCTACAAGAAATCTGGCTCATTAATTAATAAAGCTGGAAATTTCATTGACCCAAATGGAAAAGCAGTTTCTGCTGGTGTTTTGTCTGTAATTATGCTAACTGCAGTTCCTCTTCCAAGATTTTTTAAAGCAAGAAATTCAACTGAAAGAAGAGAAGTTTTAATTCGTGATTTTCCTACAGTTGCAACACTTTTATTTGCTATGAAAGCCATGAAAGGTGCTATTGCAAAAGGTGCTGAAAAGAAAATGGGTCTTGTTTTAACAAATGGACCAAAAGATTATAAAAACTTATCTTTAGGTAAAAAATTGAAAAATCTTTTCTCTCCAAATTCTGGAGTATCTGTTTTCAGTACAGAAGAGATTTTGCAAAAATATACTAGAATCAATGATTCTGAAACATTGGCAAAAATGCTAACTTCAGTTCAAGAACAAGGTGGAGATGTTAAAAAGTTATTAACTATTGACTCTAAAAAAGGCAAAGTTGGACCATTATCTGCTGCAGTTTCTGAATTATTTGGCGACAAATTTAAAGATATGAAACCAGAAGAAATCATTGCTGGAGTTAAAAATCCTGCTAATTCAGATAAAGTTAAAAATGTAATTGATATTTTAGATGACGCTGATAAAAACCCAATTGTTAAAAACTCTAAAGTTGTTACAGCTGGAATTAAATACCTATCTTGGGGTGTTGTTGTATTCCTTTTGGGCTATGGCTTATCTAAGCTAAATCAAATCATCACAAACGCAGTTGATGGCAAGAAAAAAGCAGAAAACGCAGACGGAGACACTCTAGAATTGTCTGGTTCAAAAATTTCTGATATGGAAAAAGAAATTTTTGCTGATGTTGTTAAAGCAGGCTAAATTAAAAACTTAAAACCTTCAAGCCATTATTATTGCTATTCTTTGTTTTTGAAGAATATATTTCACAAATTCTATTAACTAATGCATAAGAAGTTTTAGATTTTGGCTTTTGTGCAATATATTTTTTGTAGTAGCGAACAGCTGAAATTGGCTCGTTTAGCCTATCTAAGCAAATTCCAAGCCCTAAAAAGCCTCTATGGTAATTTGGAGAAATTTTTAATATCTGAATAAAAACATTCTTAGCAGAAGCAAAATCGCCTTTTTCCATATATAACCCTGCAAGGTGGTTATAAACAGTTGTTGATTTTGGGTTTTCTTCTAAAATTTTGTTGTAAATTGAAAGTGCCATTTCTTCTTCGCCAGATAATTCATGTGCAATTGCAAGCTGAATTTGTGCGTTAACATTCTTTTTATCAAGTCTAATAGACTTTCTAAATTCTTTAATTGCTCCCTCTGGCTCTGCGTTTAGTAAATAATTAATCCCCAATTCATAATAAATTTCAGAATCAAAACTTGTAATATTTAAAGCAGATTTTAAATGTTTGATTGCGTAATCGTAGAGTTTTAGCTTTTTATAGGCTTTTGCAACGCCTTTCAAGGCTCTTGTGTTGTTTTGTTTTTGCATTAAAGATGATAAATATTCGCCAATCGCTTTTTTGTATTGGTTCTTTACCATAAATTTGTCTGCTCTATCGCAAATCGGGCAAGTAGAGCCAACACTTTGTGTATATTTTGCAAGTTTTTCTTTATCTGTTATAAATTCGCTAGCCAAAATTCTACCCAAATATCTACATATTTAGTTTAGAAAATTTGGCATTTTATTGGATTAATCTATGGATTTAAGTTTTAAATATCTAAAGATTGATTTTTAAGCCTTGTGTAGCTGATATGCCCACGCACTGTGGTTATGAATACTCTCCATTGCTTCAACTTCAACTTCATAAAAATTGATTTTCTCATTATTTTGAAGCTTAACAACAACATCTCTTAAGACATCTTCAACAAACTTTGGATTCTCCCAAGCTCTTTCGGTAACTGCCTTTTCATCCTCTCTTTTTAATAGGGAATAAAGCTCTGAAGAACCACATGTCTCAACATCTTTAATTAAATCTTCAAGCCAAATGTGCTCGTTTTCATTGTAGGAAACTTTGACTTTTACATTTGCTCTTTGATTATGTGCACCATATTCTGAAATTTCTTTAGAACATGGGCAAAGTGTTGTAATTGGGATAGTTGCACCTAAGTAGAATTTGTAACCATTTTCGTCTAAATTACCTTCAAAAAAGCATTTATAGCACATTAAAGATGTTAATTTGCTCTTTGGTGCTTCTTTTTTAATAAAATATTTAAACTCAAATTTTAAATATGAAGATTTAGAATTTAGCTTATCTCTAACATCTTCAAGCATTTTTTTAATATCTATTCCGATTAGATTTTTTCTTCTATATTCCTCAATAATCTCCATAAAACGGGACATATGGACACCTTTGTATTCTTTAGGCAACATAACACTAATTTTGCCTTTGGCGTAAACAAGCTGAGTGTCTATTTTTCCGTCTTTTAATTTTCTTTGGATATTTAAAGGAATTTCAATGTCTTTAATTCCAACTTTTTGAATATCAATATTTCTGCTGTCTTGAAAATTTTGAACATCTAGCATTTATTCTTCGCCCTTAAAATCATTATTCTCAAGTGCTAAAAGAAGCTTAAGTGCAGCTTTTCTTTGCGTTTTTGGGTCTGCAACTCTAAGCATTTCAATTGCTTTTAGCATAATAGGGTCTTTATCATACCAACGATTTCCTGTGCCTGAATATTGAGTTACAATTTCATGTATTCTTTCAATAACTTCGGCTGCAACCTCTTCTTGCATTTTTAATATAAATGCTTTCGCTTGGTCTTTTTCTTCATCAGTTGAAATTCTTAAAAGTTCAAGCGCTTCTTTTAAAATTGGGTCTTTGTCATACCATCTTTGGTTTTTTTCATTATTTTCAGACATATTTGCTCCTTTATAATGGAATTATCATAGCATATTTTATATTTCCAATAAAGTTTATTAATTATTTTCATCTTCTTTATGGATAATTCCATTATTGCCTAAATGGATAATATTTTTGCCAAATTTTTTCTCAAGCTTATCCCAAGCACTAGATAATTTTTCTTGTTTTTGTTTTTTTTCAATTTCAAAAATATTCAACTGTTGCAAATTATCTCTAGAAAGCTTTGAAATAATGACTCCTGTTGAACGATAAAGTGAATATGGCGAATATATTTCTTTAAAAATTTTAGTTATATGCTCATTAATTTCAAATTCTGAATTTTGAGGTGATGACATAATAATTTTTTTGCCAACAATTTCAAAATCTTTTTTCTTAAGGTAAACACTTAAAATTTCTCCTTTAAGGTTTAAGGAACGCATTTTTTTGCACATTCTATGAGAATTTTTAAATAATTCTGAAAGCAAAATCCCTCTATCATTTGTTGAAACTTTCATAGATTCGCTTTTTTGGATGCTCTTGGGTGGTGCTGTTTCTTCTAAAACAGGATGAATAATTTTTCCAGTAAGCTCTGCTTTTAAATTTAGCCCAACAACACCCATTGCACTCTTTATCCAAGTGTCATTTTGGCGAACAAAGTCTTCTGGAGTTTTAATTATATAGCTTTTTAGTTTTCTTTCTGTTCTTTTACCAATTCCCCAAATATCCTCAATTTTTGCACACTTTAGCTCTTCTAGGATGTTTTCTTTTTTAATAACATAAAGCCCTTTAGTGTGGGTTTCAGAAAAAATGTTTGAAATGTTTTTTGCTTTATCTGAGGCAAATTTTGCAAGAGTTTTTGTTGGTGCAAGCCCAATTGAAACATCAATTCCAACAGATTCCTTAATGTCCTCTTTTATTTTTTTGATAATCTCAAAAGCTTCGCCCTTGTTGGTTTTTTCTGTGTTAGAAAGGTCTATAAAGGCTTCATCAATTGAATAAATTTCAACTTTTGGAGAATAACTTTTAATAACTTCCATAACTCTTTTTGAAATATCAATATAGAGAGGGTGATTTCCTTTTAAATAAACACATTTTGGGAATTGTTTTTTTGCCATAAAATAAGGAATTCCCATTGGAACACCAAGTTTTTTAGCTTCATAAGAACGTGCTACAACGCAACCTTCATTGTTGCTTAAAACGCAAACAGGCTTCCCCATTAAGCTTGGGTCTTTCAAAACCTCACAAGAAGCGAAAAAATTATTGCAATCAATTAAGGCGATTTTTGGCATTAATCAAATTTCCTGACAATTCCAGAGGCTTTGCCAAAAATTGAAAGAGAAACCTCAGGATACATATCTGGGTAATTTTTGTTCGCAGGGCGAAGATAAGCTCTGCCATTTTCATTTTTGAAGATTTTAAGCGTAAGCCCACCATCAAGATTAGCGAGAACAACTTCGCCGTCTTTTGCCTCAGAACATTTTTTAATTATTACAAGGTCGCCTTCAAAAATGCCTAAATCAACCATTGAATCTCCTGCAACTTTAAATACAAAAGTTGAGGGCGAATTGATGTCTAATTCACAATCTAGGGAAATTCTGCCTTCAATATCATCCTCAATGGCGTTTGCAAAGCCTGCTCTAACAAGCGAAGAAAACATTTTTGCACCAAAATGTTCATCTTTAATTTTAAATCGGTTATTGTTTTCTTCAATAAGCCCTAAAGCCCTAAACCGTTTAATATACTGGAAAGCAGAATTTTTGTGCTTGAAATTAAAATCTTTGGCAATGCTTTCAAAACTGGGAAGATAATTGTTTCCATATTTCTCCTTTATTTTTTCAAAAAATTCTTGCTGTTTGTTGGTTAAATCTTTCATAATTTATATTATAGACAAATGTCTATAAAAATCAAGTAAAATTATTCCACCAAATTAATGATTTAAATTTTTACAAATAATATTAAAATTATTAAGAAATATTAAGGGGAATAGACTTGAAAAGAACTAATTTGAAGAAAAATGTGGCAAATATTCAACCTTTGCATGTGGTTGAAACTCCTAAATTGCCTAAAACAAAGCCTTATAGCGACATTGATTTAAATAATTGGAAGCTATATTCGCATATTAAAACAGGAACTCTTTGGGAGTTTAATTCTCGTGATAAATCCAATGGTCATTCTTATGATTATCATGGAAACTACATTCCTCAAATTGCAACTCAATTGTTTGAACGCTTTACAAAGAAAAATGACATCATTCTTGATATGTTTTTAGGTTCCGGAACATCAGCAATTGAAGCTTTAAATATGGAGAGAAGATGTATTGGAGTTGAGCTTCAAAAGTCTGTTGTAGATTATGTTTCTCAAAAATTTACCCCTAAACAATTAGTTAAAGATGTTAATATAATTTGTGGCGATAGTGCTTCAGATAGCATAAATATCAGAGTTCAAGACCGTTTAAAAATTATGGGCAGAGATTTTGCTCAATTTTTAGTTCTTCACCCACCATATGATGACATCATTAAATTTAGCGATTCTAAAGAAGATTTATCAAACTGTGCCACAACAGAAGAATTTTACGATTTATTTGAACGTGTTGCAAAAAATGGCTATGACGCCCTTGAAAAAGGTAGATTTGCTGCTCTTATTATTGGCGACAAATACGCAAATTCAAGATTTATTCCTCTTGGCTTTGAATGCATGAAAAGAATGGAAAATGTTGGTTTTGTTTGCAAAGCAACAATTGTTAAAAACATCACAGGAAATGAAAAAGCAAAAGGAAAAACTGCTAATTTATGGCGTTATCGTGCTCTTGCTGGTGGTTTTTATATTTTTGAACATGAATACATTATGATTTTCCAAAAGGTTTAAAATGATTAAAGATAAAAAAGTTGCAATTATAATTCCAGCTCGCTATGGCTCATCTCGTCTTCCTGGAAAACCACTTTTAGAGGTTAATGGAAAAACGATTTTAGAACATGTTTTTTTGAAAGCAAAAGCTTCTAAATACGCTGACGAAGTTATTTTAGCCGTTGATGATGATAGAATTTTTAATTGTGCTAGGGCATTTGGTGCTAATGTTGAAATGACTTCAACTGAACATAAATGTGGTTCAGATAGAATTGCTGAAGTTTTAAATCGCCACCAAGAATTTGATTATGTAATTAATCTTCAAGGTGATGAACCAATGATTACACCAGAGGCAATTGACGGGCTCATTGAGGGGCTTTATAACTCTGGTGCTGATATTTCAACACTAATTCGCAAAATTCCTCAAAATGAGGCTAATAATCCAAATTTAGTTAAATGCGTTTTTGATAATAATTTTAACGCACTATATTTTTCGCGTTCTCCAATTCCATACCCTAGAAATGCTGAAAATATTGAGTATTTTGGGCATATTGGAATGTATGGCTATACAAAGTCTGCACTTTTAAATATTGTTAAACTTCCACAAACAACTTTAGAAATTGCAGAATCTTTAGAGCAATTAAGAGCACTTCAAAATGGTTATAAAATAAATGTTGTGCCTGTTGAATTAAATTTAATCGGAATAGACACAATAGAAGATTTTGAAAAATTCAAAGCAATTTTTGAATAACTTACTCTGATTTTTTCTTTTTTGTTGTAGATTTTTTCTTTTCTGCAGTTGATTTAGCTTTTTTTGCTGTAGTTTTTGGCTTTTTATCTTCAGATTTTTCTGCTTTTTCTTTTGTTTTAGGTTTTTTATCTGAAGTTTTCTTTTCTGTTTTAGCTTTCTTTTCTTTTTCTTTTGGAGCTTCTATATTTTCTTCTTCTTTGTTTTTAGATTTAGACTTTGTTTTTGTTTTAGAATTTTTATTAGTAGGCCCAATCCCTTTAACAACCATTTCTAAGGCTTTTTCAAATGCGATTTTTTTAGCCTCAAATTCATCCATCCCGTCATCAATTAGCTGAGCCATAACAAGCAATTTAATTGCTCTTGCTTTTGCTATATCGCCTTTTTTAGGGTTATATTTTTCAACTAATTCTTCAATATTCATTTTTAACCTCTTTTTTTTAAATATTAACATTTTTTCTAAAAATTGGCATTAAAAAAGGTGCTAAATAAATTAGCACCTTTAATATATTGATTTGAATTACTTACAAAGTGAAAGTAAAACACCTGCAGCAACTGCTGAACCAATAACACCAGCAACGTTTGGACCCATAGCATGCATTAATAAGAAGTTGCTTGAGTCATATTCTAAGCCAACTTTGTTTGAAACTCTAGCAGCCATAGGAACAGCAGAAACACCAGCTGAACCAATTAGTGGATTGATTTTTGTTTTTGAGAATAAGTTCATAATTTTTGCAAAAATAACACCACCAGCTGTTGCAAAACCAAATGCAAAAATACCTAAAAGAAGAATGAATAAGGTTTGAAGAGTTAAGAAATGGTTTGCTTGAAGTTTTGAACCAACAGTTAAGCCTAAAAGAATAGTTACAATGTTGCAAAATTCGTTTTGAAGAGTTTTTGAAAGTCTATCAACAACTCCAGATTCTTTTGCTAAGTTACCAAATGCAAGACATCCAACAAGTGGGCAAGCGTCTGGCAAGAAAAGAATGCAAAGAGAAAGAACCAAAATTGGGAATACAATTTTTTCTCTTTGAGAAACTTCTCTTAACTGTGTCATTTTAATTTTTCTTTCAGCTTCAGTTGTAAGAGCTTTCATAATTGGTGGTTGAATAACTGGAACTAAAGCCATATAAGAATATGCAGCAACTGCAATTGCACCCAATAAGTGTGGTGCTAGTCTTGATGTTACGAAAATTGATGTTGGACCATCTGCACCACCAATAATACCAATTGAAGCAGCTTCTGGCATAGTGAAGCCAAATACGCAAAGTGCTAATAATAATGCTCCAAAAATACCAAATTGAGCAGCACCACCAAGAAGAGCCAATTTTGGGTTAGCTAAAAGTGGTCCAAAGTCTGTCATTGCACCAATTGCCATAAAAATGAACAATGGGAATAAACCAGATTGGATACCTGCATTATAAATAATCCCTAGCATACCAGTGTCGCCAGTCATTCCTGCTAGAGGAATGTTGGCTAAAAAGCCACCGAACGCAATTGGAACTAAAAGAAGTGGTTCAAATTGTTTTTTAATTCCTAGCCACATTAAGAACAAGCAAACAACCAACATAATTGGTGCACCATATTGATGCATAACTTGTTGAGCACAGTTTGTAATTGTTGGGTCTGCTGGTTGAACAAAGTTTGCAAAACCAGTTGTGGACCATAATTTTTCTAACGATTCTAATATTTCCATTTTCTAAACTCCTAATTCAATGTTACAAGAACTTGTCCTGCTTTAACTTGGTCGCCAACAGATACTTCAACTGAAGCAATAGTTCCTGAAACATTAGATTTAATTTCTGTTTCCATTTTCATTGCCTCAACAACAACTAAAACATCACCTTCTTCAACTGTGTCGCCAGCTGAAACATTAATTCTTAAAATGTTTCCAGGAAGACCTGTTGTAACTGTTTGAGCTCCTGCACCAGCTGATGGAGCTGATGTAGTAGATTCATCAATGCCATCTGTAATTGAGATGTCATAAGTTGTTCCATTAACAGTTGCTTTGTTGCCTTCAATTTTAACGCCATATTTTTTGCCGTTAATATTAACTGTGTAGCCATCTTTTGAAGCACCTTGAGTTGTTTTTGCTCCACCTGCCACTTTATTTACAGAAACAGTTCCTTTGCCTAATAAGAAGTCAATGCCTTTATCAACATTTCCGTCTTTGCAAGCTGCAGCAATGAATAAGTTTTCATCAGTAACAGGAAGCCCTGCTGCTTTAAGTCTTTCTTCAGCAGCTTTTAAGCCTTTTTCTGGGTCTTTGTCGTTTAAATCAACAACAGTTTCAGTTGTTGGTTCCATACCCAATTTTTCAGAAGCCCATTTAACAAGCTCTGGGTCTGGTTCTACAGGAGTTTTGCCAAAATAGCCAAGAACCATTTTTGCATATCCTGGGTTTGCATTATCCCAAGGATTTGGAGTTATAGCATTTAAGAATGATTGTTGTGCATAGAATTGAGAAACCGGAGTAACTGATGTTCCGAAACCACCACGTTCAACAACTTCTTTCATGTTTTCAATAACTTTAGGGAATTTGTCTAGCATACCCATTTCTTTAAGTTGGTCAACAGTTGTTGCTGTTGCTCCACCTGGAAGAGGTGCTTGGATAAGAATTGGGTTAACTGCTAAAGAAATTGGAGAAATTGGATAATCTTTCATGCAATCTTTGAAGATTTCTTCTGTTCTCATAATTTTCTTAATATCTAAGCCAAGGTCATAGTCTGTGCCTTTTAATGCGTGCCACATTGAGATAATGTCTGGCTGACCTGTTCCACCTGAAACTGGTTTCATAGCAAGGTCAATACCATCTGCACCACCGTCAAGTGCTGCAAGATAAGCAGCCAAGCCTGTTCCAGCTGTTTCATGAGAGTGGAAGCGAATATGAGCATCAGCTCCTAAGATTTCTCTCGCCATTTTAACAGTTTCATAAACTTTTCTTGGATTTGATGTTCCAGAAGCATCTTTGAAACATAATGAATCAAAAGGAAGTCCTGAATCTAAGATATTTCTTAAAACTTTTTCGTAAAAAGCAACATCATGAGCACCTTCGCAACCATATGGAAGTTCCATCATAGTAATTGTTACTTCATGTTTTAGACCGTGTTTTTTAATTGAATTTGCACTGTCAATAAGGTTATTTACATCATTCAATGCGTCAAAGTTTCTAATAACATTTACGCCGTGTTTTGCAAACATTTTTGCGTGCAAATCTATAACATCTCTAGGTTGAGAGTTAAGACCAACAACATTTACACCACGTGCCAATGATTGAAGTGTAACATCTGGGCCAGCTGCAGCTCTAATTTTATCCATTGTTTCAAATGCATTTTCATTGCAGAAGAAAATTGGAGCTTGGAAGCGTGCACCACCAGCTGTTTCAAAGTGTTTAATTCCTGCATCAACAGCAGATTCTAGAGCTGGAAGAAAGTCATCAACCAAAACTCTTGCCCCAAAAACAGACTGAAAACCGTCTCTAAATGAGGTGTCCATTACTTTGATTAATTTTTTAGCCATTTTTATATCCTCTTTAAAATACTAATCTTATTAAACTTTAGAAGCCGCAATTGCAATTGCAATTTGCTCATCATCTGTTGGTTTTTTTGCTTTCACAACTTTTTTAACTTCCTCTTTAATTTCAGGTGGAAAAATTTTGTTTAATTTTTCAATAATAATGTGCATGATTTCAATTGAAAACACCATAATTGTGAGGAATGTAATAACCATTCCTAAGCCAATTACCATTACTATGCAACCTTCTTTGAGTAGTTCTAATCCACTAGACATCTATATTTCCTCCTATACCGTGGTTTAT
Organism: Candidatus Gastranaerophilales bacterium; assembly: GCA_045536045.1. Lineage (GTDB taxonomy): Bacteria > Cyanobacteriota > Vampirovibrionia > Gastranaerophilales > Gastranaerophilaceae > RGIG1918. The sequence goes on along the minus strand of JAZSMU010000071.1, from coordinate 16,270 downwards.
TAATCCATCATAATAAACATAAAAATTATCTAACAAACAGGTCATAAATTCAAGCTTATTTACCCTATTTCCTGTTTCTAAAAATACTGATGTAGCCTTTTGGTCAATGTATTTTAGGTCTTTTTTTTGAAGATTTAAGTTTACCCCAACACCAAGTGCAATTCCTTTTAATTCTGACCCTTTAAAAGTGGATTCTGCAAGGATTCCTGCGATTTTTTTGCCATCTATTAAAACATCATTTGGATATTTGAACATTGGTTTAAGATTATATTTTTCAAGAGTTTTTGCAACAATATTGCTTGCATATCTTGTTAATTTATCTATATGGGTAATGCTTTCAGGCTTTAGCACAATTGTTATATAGCAATTTCCACCATTTTCATTTGAAGAATACCAACTTCTTTCAAATTGACCATGTCCTTTTGTTTGAAGATTAGTTGAAACTACGTCAAAATTATTCAAGCTATTGAAATTATCTTTGGCGTAGGCGTTTGTTGAATATAATTCTTCAAACTCAATTAAATTCATATAAAAATCATATCAAATATTAATTTTTAAAATAACTCTAAAAGGTTGATTTTTATTTTAAAATTATTTTGCCATCAATTTTGACTTCTGCCTTAACTCCAATTGGAATCCCTATATTAGAGCTGTTGTGGTTTATGTTGTAGCCGTAGTAAATTGGAATTTTTATCTCTTTTGATAAATCTTTAAAAATGTATTCAATTTCTTCAAATTTTATTCCTGTAAATTCGCCAATAACAATGGCTGAAACTTGCTTTCTAAGTTTGTTGTTTAGAAAAATAGTTTGAATCATTCTATCAATTTTGTAAACAGGTTCATTTAAATCTTCTAAAAATAAAATAATTTTTTTATTTGGAACAAAATCAGATTTTGCAACCATAGCAGAAATAGTTGCTAAATTTCCACCAAAAAGCACACCTTTTGCTTTTTTTGGGTTAATTGACAAAAAGTGTTCATTAGGTAAAATTTCTTCTTTTTCAAGATTAACTGTTTGGATAAAATCTTCAATATTTTTGTTTTCAATTAATTGTGAAAGCATTGAAGTGTGGAATGTTGGAATGTTGCATTTTTTATTAATATAAAGTAAAAGAGTTGTTATATCAGATAATCCACAAAAAATTTTAGGGTTATTTTTAATTGTTTGGTAATTAATTTTTTTTATAAGCTTAATTGCCCCATAACCACCTCTGGCACACAAAATTGCCTTAATTTCTTTGTTTTTAAAAGCATTTTGAATGTCAGATAGTTTTTCTTCATCCTTTCCAGCAAAAGTTAAATATTTTTTTGAGCAGGTTGGGAATGGAATTAGCTCAAAACCTGCTTTTTTAAATAGCTCAACACCTTTTTTAATTAAATTTTCATCTTGAATTACTCCAGATGGTGCAATTAATGCAATTTTATCGCCTTTTTTTAACTTTTGTAGCATTTTTTAATAACCTAATGACAGTTTTTCAATTTTATAATAATATCATATTATGCAAGAAGATAAAAAATATTTACCGTTTTTTAGAAAATACAGACCTCAAACTTTTGGGGAAATTGTTGGTCAAAAACATTTAATCAAGGCACTTTCAACAGCAATTGAGCTAAATAGAATTGCAAATGCATATCTTTTCTGTGGTCCTAGAGGAACAGGCAAAACAAGTACTGCAAGAATTTTTGCTAAATCTTTAAATTGCTCCAAAGGAATGACACTTGAGCCTTGCCAAACTTGCCCAAGTTGTGTTGATATTACAAATGCTTCGGGTCTAGATGTTATTGAAATTGACGCAGCTTCAAATAGGGGTATTAATGAGGCAAAAGAACTAATTTCTCAAGTTCATTATGCACCAATTAATGGTAAATATAAAATTTTTATCATAGATGAAGTTCATATGCTTTCAACAGACGCTTTTAATGCACTTTTGAAAACATTTGAAGAGCCACCAGAAAATGTTATTTTCATTCTTGCAACAACTGAGCCTCATAATGTCTTAGAAACTATTGTTAGCCGTTGTCAAAGATATGATTTTAGAAGAATTACAGTTGATGATATTGCTGAAAAGCTAACTGAGGTTGCAAAATTAGAAAAAATTAAAATAACCAAACAAGCAATTTATGCAATTGCAAAATATTCTAATGGTGGACTAAGAGATTCCTTAGCACTTTTAGACCAAGTGAGTGTTTTAGGTTTGACTAATGAAATTTCTGAGGCAGATATTGATGCATTAGTTGGTAAAATTTCATTTAAACCTATGTTTGAGCTTTTAACCTCTGTAATTAATGGACAAGTTCAAAATGCAGTTAATTCTTTAATGGAAATTCTTGAAGGTGGTTCGGAGCCTAGAAATTTAACTGAAAATTTCATTGAATTTTTGAAAAATATTTCTATCACACTTTCTTGCGAAAAGCCCGAATTTGTTAAGAAAATTACTCTTTTCCCTGATTCTGATTTGGAATTAGTTAAAAATTCAAACTTTGCACTATCAAAAATTAATTCTATTTTAGAAACTACAATTGAATTTTATAGAGATATTAAATATGCCTCAAATCCATATTTATGGGCTGAATTAATGGTTGTTGAGCTTTGCAATTTGTCTGATAAAGTTGTTGAAACACCTGCAAGCGTTAAGGTTGAAAATATTTCAGTTAGTACTCCTAAGCAAGCTCCAGTTATTAATCAAGAGGCAAAAGTTGAAGTTATTGAAAAAAATGAACCAAAAATAGAAGAAAAAGTTATTGAACCTGTTGAAACTGCTGAAGATAAAGAAATAATTGAAGTTTCTAATGAAATTGAAGAAGTAAAAACTCAAGAAATTCAACAAGAAGCACCAAAAACTGTTGACGCTGGCGATATTAATTTTGTTTGGTCTGAAATAGTTTCTTCAATTAATGGCAAATTTGCTCAAGCGTTCTTTAAGGGTGTTCCTTTGAGTGTTGAGTTGAATAACAATATTTTAACTGTTGGATTTTTAAATCAAAATGTTATTGCACAAGCAAATGCAAAAATGCAAGTCTTAAAAGAAGCTGTTAGCACTGTTTTAAACCCAGATGTGCAAATTGTTTTTATGCAGAATGCAACAGGACAAAAAACAATTGTAGAGCCTAAAATTGTTGAAAAAAAAACTTCAATAATTAAAGAAGCCCCAATTCCTGAGGAAAAATATCTAAAAGAGCCTCCTTGTGAGCCAAAAGATGAGCCTGAAGTAAATGAAAAAAAGCAATCTAATGATTTTTATTCTGAAAAGACTAAAATGTATTTAGAGGCTTTTAATGGTAAAGTTGTAGACTAAATATTTTTTTTAGTTTAATATAGATTTATGGTTGGTCAATTTAAAGAAACAAAAACCCATGAAATTACTGTAGACGTTGTTATTATGACACTTCATAATAACAAGTTGAAAGTTTTATTGGTTAAAAGAACTAAAGAACCTTTCAAAAACCGTTGGGCAATTCCTGGTGGTTTCGTTAGATTAAGCGAAAATCTTGACGCAGCTGCACTAAGACTTTTAAAAGAAAAATCTAATGTTGATAAGGTTTATTTAGAGCAACTTTATACATTTGGCGAACCTTTAAGATACCCAAATTCCCGTGTTATCACTTGTGCTTATTTTGCACTTATTAGGGAAGAAGATGTTAATATCGGCACAATGAATTCTGACGAAGTTAGCGAAGTTCAATGGTTTGCAGTTGACGATTTGCCTCCTTTGGCATTTGACCACAAAGAAATTATTGAATATTCATTAAAAAGAACAAGAGAAAGGCTTGAAATCTGCCCTATAGCGTTTCAATTATTGCCAAAAAAATTCACATTAACAGAGCTTCAAAAATCTTATGAATTGATTTTGCAAAAAGATTTAGATAAAAGAAACTTCAGAAAGAAAATGCTTTCAACTCATATTCTTATTGAACATGATGAAAAAACTAAAGCTGGTTCAAAACGCCCTGCTGGCTTGTATTCATTTGATACAATTACTCTAAATTCAAAAAGAGGGCACTTCTTTAGTTAAAAATTTTACATAATTTAAGAGCCTCAAATATGAGGCTCTTTTAATATCAACTTTTATGCTTTTTTGTCTAATTGTGGTTTTGGTTGTTCAACTTTTGCTTCTTTAGCCTTGCTTCTTTTTGCAAAAGCTTCCTTAATTTTTCCTGTTATTGGAACAGAAAGAACAGGAATTAAAATTCTAACCATTAATGTAAAGATAGTTAGAGATTTCATTTTACTAACACCTTTTGCAAACTCTGGTTTTGTAAGCCATTTAGTGTTGTCTGCAATTGTGTCGTAGTGTTTTGCGTAAATGTCGTTAATATTTTTTGTAATTGGGTCTGTAAATGTATCAATCAAGAATGCACATGTGCTTGAAAGTGCTGTAACAAGTGCTGCGTTAATTAATAATGCTGGTTTTTGCTCTTTTTCAATTGTTTTTGAAGTTGCAGTATCACTCATTAATTTAATTGTGTAAATAATTGAAGCAATATCGCCCATTCTTGGAGATGGTTTTTTAAAGTGTCCAAGTCCTTCAACAGCTTTTTTTGCTGGTTTTGTTTTTGCAATTTTTCCTAAACCGTAAGCAATTGCGTCTGTTAATTTGTCGCCAGCTTTATATAAGAATGAATCTTTGCCTTTGAAAGTTGGATTTGTGTTGTTTGAGATAGGTTTAATCATTAGTTATTCCCTCCCTTTGCAACTTTCTCAAAAGCTGGATTATTTTGAACATTTAAGTTGTCCATATTGTTTATTTCTTTTTCAATTTTTGCTAATTGTTCTTCTTTTTTCTTTTTGCCACCATTTAAAATGTTAATAACAACAGGAGTGAAAAGAACGCATAAGGATGCTTTTATTGGAGAAATTGCACAATCTGGAATGTTTTTCCAAAATGCTGTAAATGCGTCTTGAAATTTTTTGTCTTTTAAAATTGTTGTTTTTGGGTCTAATCTGTTGATTAAGTCCATATCGTTTTTAATGTATTTTGCAGGGTTTTTTGTAAGTTTAATAACTGCAGTGTTGATTGGCTTCATAATCAATGCTGCAAGACCGTAGCTGATAACAGCTGAAACAATGTTTTTTGCTGCAATTGCTGTTTTATCTTTTTTGCCAGCTCCTGGCATAATCATTGTTAATGCTGGTTTAACTGTCATGCCTAAGCCTAAAACTGTAATTGCTTGGAACATTGCCTCATTATTTAAAACATAAGCTGCTGCTTTGTTAAATTTTTTGCTCGTTGCAATCTTGTTGGCAAAATTTCCAATCCCCTTAAAACAAACAGACCCACTCGTATTTACTCTCGTAGTGGGTCTGTCCGTATTAATATCCTTTTGTGCACTCTCGTTCATTCTCTCTGGTCGCATTATTCCAGCTCGCATAAAGCCTTTTTGCCCAGAGTTCATTCGGTGGTGCGATAAATAATTCCCGTTTTTAATAAAATTTGTTTTCATAACACTATAGTAAACCACGAAAAAAAATTTTTTTGCTAGTTTTTATAAATGTTACAAAACTTAATCATCTATTCGGCTGAGATTTCTTCTGGAACATTTGTCCTAATTGATTCTGAGCCACCTTTTGATTTAAGATTTTTTTCTTTATATTTTTTAACTTGACGTTCTAATTTATCAGCAACTAAATCAATTGATGCGTACATTGATTCTGCTTTTTCTTCAACTCTAATCATTTCGCCATTAACTTTGCAATTAACTTCAGCAATATGCGAATCACTAACGGAAGGGTTTTTGATTACTGTTAGCATTGTATCAATGCCTTGAATTTGGTCGTAGTGAGATGCAACTTTGCCGATTTTTTCTTTAACATAGGCTTTGATTGCGTCTGTAATTTCAACATTTTTTCCGTTTACATAAATGTGCATAGTGTTCCTTTCAACAAATACAAATCTTATTATACATTATTTAAACAAGCTTTTAAAGCACTACTATTGTTAATTTTTGTTATTTTTTTCTCTTTTATGTGCTTGTTTAACTCTTGTCAGTAATTGAGAATAGCCCATGCTCCCCATATATTTAATGTCATTAATGACAATTGTTGGAGTGGCTGTAATTCCATTTGAATATGAAAGCTCAATTTCTGATAATAATTCTTTTTCAATTTCTTTAGACTTGGCATCTTTTTTAAGTGTTTCATAGTCTAGGTTTAGTTTTTGGGCAATTTCTTTAACTTTTACCTCTTTGCTATCAAAAATTTCATTAACCATGCCCCAATAATTTCCTTGTTTTCTTGCTGCTAATGCTAATTTTGATAATTCACAAGCGTCTGGGTGCATTGCATATTGAACATATTTATTGCAAGAATTATCAAGTGGAAAATTAACATGGATAATTTCAACTTGCTTAAAGTCATCTGGTAATTTATTGAGCATGGAATTTGTGATTTTGCAGTATGGACATCTTAAATCGCTATAGGCATAAATTCTAACTTTTGAGCCTTTTTCGCCTAATACATTTCCAGATTTTTTATATTTATTTGTTTGAAATTTTTGCATTTCAATTGTTTCTCTATTTTCTTTTAAAACAGGAGATAAAACGTTTGTTTTAGTTAAGAATGTTAAAAGTCCAACTCCAGAAAATAATACAATCAAGAAAAGTACAAAGTGATTCTTTGCTCCTTCTATAAAATCCAAGATAGTGATTTTAATATCTTTGAAAGCGCTATTTCCATGCCCTGCAACAATTGCAATTGCGAAGTTAAGAAAATATGTCATAAAGCAGAGAATGCATATTTTTTGGATTTCAGTTATTGAAATAATTGCGAGTGCAATTGAGATAAAAAATGATATCAAACCAATTGTTGAGATGTATGAGAATGGGTTTTTAAACACTTTAAATATGCTATTTGGGAACTTTTCTTGAATTTTATCAACAAAAGTTAGCATTAAAAATAATGTGTATAAAATCATGCCCCAAATTGCAAGGGGAACGCCTAAAAATGAGGCAAATTTTGTTCTTGCAACTCCATCACAATCAACAAAATTGTTCACTGTGCAAAAGCTTGGAAGTGCTCCAACTATAAAGTTTGTTTTGAAATATACATACACTAATTCAAGAGTTAAAATTAACCCAATTGTTGAAAGTGTTGCAACTGTTATTGTTTTTTTACTTAATTTTTCCATCTTGGCTATTATACAAAATATTTTTTAAAGATACAATAACTATTTTGCTTGACTTCATAGCTTTATTTGTTAGATTAAAATAGTAACTTGAAAACAGAATAACCAAATGGGCGTGTGGCGAAATTGGTAGACGCGCTAGATTTAGGATCTAGTGGGGCAGCTCGTGGGGGTTCGATTCCCTTCACGCCCACCATACTAAAAGGGTAACATTAAGTTACCCTTTTTTAGTATCAGGCTTGAAGTGAGTAAAATGCTTCGCAATTTACCCTCTCAGAAAATGCTCAATGATTCGCATTTTCTTCGGCAGAGTCTTCACGCCCACCATACTAAAAGGGTAACATTGAGTTACCCTTTTTTAATTTTATTTTTTATACTGTTTATTAATTATGCATGCATACATAAATCATAATCTTTTTTTGGAATATTAACTTTTTCTTTTGATTTCGCATTTTTAACTGCATCAACTGTGTTGAATATATTCAAGCCAAGCCCAACTAGTCCTCCTAAAAGGTGTTTTCCTTTAAGTGCAATAAATGTTGGGAGCACAGCTCCAGCAGCAAACATTGCGATACCTTTTAGCCACTGACCATTAATTGCTTGTCCTAAGCCATTAACAAACCAAGATGCAATACCAACACCCCATTTTTTGCCTGTTGTTGCTGGTGTTTCATATGTGATTTGAGTATGGGTTGGAAATTCTTGTCGTTTAATTTCTTTATAATTTGGATTATTTTGAGTGTAATTAACTGCATTTACAGTATTTTGACTAACCATTCCAACTGACATAATTAATTCCCTTTTCTTTTGTACTTCCTTGTATTAATAAAAACATTTTTAGTACAAAAATTGCTTAATTAACTAAAATGTTTTTCTTTTAACTTGAAATACAACATCTCCTTGCTCATTATAGCCAACAACAGTGCCATCTGTATATTTTTCTTCTTTTATTTGACCATTTTTGAAATATTCTTTGTGGCAAATTGTAGGTGTATCAACTTTCAGCCCTCTATTTTCTTGTTTTTTGTCATTATTTGTAAATCTTGTTGTTGTAATGCTTCTGATTTTCATATCTTCTCCTATCTAGTGCTTAAGATTTTAATTCTCTCTAAATCATTTTTATCTAATTTGATGCCAAATTTTTCTTTATTTTCTATAAGTGCAATTTCAAATTTATGTGATAATTCAATTGCTCTAGGTAAATTATCAAAATTATTCAAATTTAAAATAACATTTCTTGTTTCAATTTGAGTTAAATATGGCATTTTTTTTGTAAATTCCAAAGTTTTAATATCAACTCCACCTCCAAGCGTCAAATTAAGCCCCTCAGATGCGATTTTTGAAGAGATTTTCTCAACAATGGCAAAAACATCATCAGAATTCACAAACTCTCTATTTAACCCCATAGAATTCGCTAAATCTGTTCTTCCAATTTTAACACCATAAAGTCTTTTAAATTTTTCAGAATTAATTATTTCATCTAAATTTTTAAATCCCATTATGCTTTCAACATTAATTTCAAGTTTTGGCGAATTATTTTGATAAATTTTATCAACTGAATTAACAAACTTTTCAAGTGCATAAGGTGATTCAATTAATGGAGCAATAATTGTATGCAAATTTAAGTTTTTTATATCGTTTAAATCCCTTATCGCTTCTGCTCCAGAGATTTTAACTGAAAAATTTACATCATATTTTTTTGCTAAATTATTTAAAAATATAACTTCATCCAAGCTTGCTCCTTGAGCTTCAAATTCAATTTTTAGCCCATAAAGAGTGTTTGAGTAAATTAAATCTTTAAGTATATTTTCTAAAATTTCCATAAAATTAATTTTACTTTAAACAAAGAAAATATTTTTTATTAATTTTTGTAAAAACTTTAGCAAAATATTTTTTTTACAAATTTTGTATCTCCAACTATTTATTTGAGGAAAAATAATGAGAATTACCCCCATCCAAGCAAGACAACAAGCTAAATTAGCTCATTTTGAGCAACAAAAAAAGCCACAAATGACAACAACAAACACTATTAATGAACTTCCACCAACAAACCCTGCATACTATCAAGTTTCATTTACAGGTGCATGGGAAAAGGCTAACAAAGAAAAATTTATTGAAGCTCAAGAAAACTTTACCCCAATTTCTCAGCAACAATTTTTGATGGCTGAAGAAATTGCAAAGCAATTTGGTCATACAAAACTAACAATGGACCATATTTATCTTCAATCTTTATTAAATTTGAACATGTTTATTGAAGAATTAGATTCTGGCGAAAAAAGCTATGATAATGAAAAGATTTATCAAACACCAGAATATATGGCATATTGTGCTGAAATTCCAGATTTGATTAAAAATCCTGAAAAACGTGCAAAATTTAAGCCTCTTTTAGAAGAAGAAATTGCACTTCAAACTCAAAATCTTGCAAATTTAAATGTTCCTGTAAAAAAACATGCAAAACCAACTCCGACTCCTGAAATGATGGCAGATATTAACGATATGTATTCTGTTCAATTAACCACAGACCAAGGAGATGCATATTTAGATAATTTCTTCTTAATGAGTGTTCTAAATTCTCATGAGCCAACTATTAAAAAACAATTTATGGATTTCTTATACAAAGTTCAAGATGAATTAATGGTTGATAAAGCTCCAGAAAAACAAAAAACTCACTTGAAATTTTATGATGAAAAAGCTGATAAAATTTGGAGAAACTTAGATATTGGCAATGATGTATTTATTACATATGACAACGACAACTCTGAATCTTCAAAATACTTAATTTCTAGCTTTGCAAATTTAATTAACAAACCAGGTCAAAGTTATAAAACTTTAAATAATGAAAATTCTGAAATTATTTTCTTCAATGATGATGTAACATTTGACTTCATTGATAAGAAAATGAAAACTACAAGAAAAGAAAACGACAAACATCAAATTTTCGTGTTTGATATGCGTTCTGCAATTAAAAATACAGGTATCGCAAGAGGAACTGGTCAAATGATGGTTACTCAAAACGATTACGACTTATTGATGAATAAAAATAGAGAGAAAAACAAACAACAACTTGTTTTAATTTCTAATAAAGATTCTCATCTTGCAAACACAGCTTCTGACGCTGGTCTTTCAAAACCTTTAAAACACTTCAACTTGCTTTCTATCCCAATGCTAACAGGCTTAGATACAATTGAAATGTTTTTAGGCGACAAAGGTGCTGAATTTATTAAAAATCAAACTAAAAAAGAATGGACTGAAGACGCAATTAGAAGAGCAGTTGAAATTTCAAGCCATGATAATGGATATTTCCCTGAAAAAGCCATTGAATATATGAAAAAAGTTTCTTCATATTTTACAGATGAAAGCTTTGTTGATTCAGAAAAAGGTAAAGCAATTGGTATTGAAGAAATTGAAATATTTGAGCTTGAAAATGCAGATACAAAACAAGTTAAAGCATCTTCAGATGATTTTAAAATCGTATTTGACACCAAAAAAAGAATTTCAGACATTGTTGGAACTCCAATGACAAAAGCTGAAGCAATGAGTGTTGTTGAATTAATTAAACGTGGCAAAAAAGGCTCAACAAGAGGCTTTACTATGTATTTAGATAATGGCACTTCATATGGTGGTGGCAGACGCCACACTGCAGAAGCAATTGCTGGGGAAGCTGGTATTCCAATGATTTCTATAAATGCTAGAGATTTTGCTCTTAAAGATTTAGATGCACTATCTCAAAGCATGGATTTATCTGAAGTTAAAATCAAAAAACTTATAAACACAGCTAAAACACAGGCTGAAACAAATAAAAACAAAACAGCAATGATTTTCATTGAAAACTTTGACAACTTTGGTTCAGACCCATTATATGGCGTTTCTTCAATTTATGAACAAAAAGCATTCTCTCAATTATTGCTTGAAATGGAAAATGTTCGTAAAAATGAAAATGTTAATCTAATTATTGTTGGTTCAACAAATAGACCAGAATTATTAGACCAAAACATTATGAAACCATATAAATTTTTAGACAGTATTATTATCTATTCTCCACAAGATACAACAGATAGAACAGACATCTTTAATTACTATATAGATAAAAATGGCTACAATATTGCAGGTGAAACAAAAGAAGAAAAAGCCTCAGTAATTGAGAGAATTGCTCAAACAACAAATGGTTTTTCCGTTGTAGATATTATGTATCTTTTAGATAAGGCAGATGATGTTTCAAAAAGTCGTGGCAAAGAAGCAATTGACAGAGCAGACTTTACTGAAGCATTTTTGCAAACTACAACAGGAAGAGTTTCTCATGCAGAGCAATCTGAACCTAGAAAGAAAATTGTTACAAGTCATGAATGTGGACACGCACTAACTCTTCAATATATGTATGATTTAGCTCAAAAACAAGAGAAGCCTTGGCACTTGCCAAATGTTGTAGACTTCATTACTTTAGACCCTAGAGGAAGCTACGGTGGAGCCGTATTTATGAAAGATTCAAAAAATGATGAGTGGTCATTTGAGAAAAACTTTGCAGAAATTGTTTGCTCATTTGGTGGATTCTCATCTGAAAAAGAATTCTACAATATGGAAGGCTCTTGGGGCATAACTCAAGATATGCAAACTGCAACCTATTACGCACGTTTAGCTGTTGAAAGAATGGGTATGGGTGCTAAAACAGGCAGAATGTCATTAATTGAAGACAAAACAGGCTTATCTGAAAAAATGAGAGCTGATATGGATGATGATACAAATGTAATTTTGAAAAATGCTGAAAAAGTTTCAAACTTAATTGTTCAAACTTATGCTCCATTTGTTCAAGAGTTTACAGATAAATACTCATCTAGAGTTGGAACTGGCGAATGTATCATTATGTCAGATGAATTTTTAGCATTTAGAAATGAATGGTTATCTCGTCAAACACCAGAAAAATTAGCTGAACTAGAAGCACTAGATGCTAAAATACTAGAAATCATAGATAAAACTAAAAAAGGGGAAATTGCTTAAAAAGTTAGCATTTCAAAGTTTTATCAATTAAAAAAAACGCCCGAAAATTAATTCAGGCGTTTTTTCTTATGACTTATATGAATTACAATAATTCAATGTCAGGACGAGGTGTGATTTCATCTTTAATTTTTTGGATGAATGCTTTAGCCTCATCATTAGCTTTGTTCCAATCAACAGCACAGATTCCTCTTTGAACCCAAACAAGTTCTTTAAAGAATGCATATTGTGAGTTGTATGCTTTAACTTTAGATTCTAAGTAGATATCTTGTGCGTCAATAAGTTGAGCAATTGTTGCTTCGCCTCTTCTGTATAGGTTTTTAACTCTTAAATAGTTTTCGCCTGCAGCGAAGCTTGCTTTGTAGTTTTTGCCGATACTCATGTAAGCAGCTAATGCGTTATTGATAACATTTCTTATGTGTTGTTCAAGCATAGTGCGAACTTCTGCATCATATAGCATTAATTCATCTCTTTCTGCTTTAATTCTAGCAATTTCAGCAAATTTTTGACCACCTTCAATTGGTTTCCATTGAGCAAAAATACCTAATCTGAAGTTTGTAGCATCAGGAGTGTTAAGTATTCTGTTTAATGGCATTGGTCCAAGTGCTGTTTGAATTGGTAGAGCAGGAATTGGGTTAGCAAATTCTCTATCAAATAATGAAGTATATTCTAGAGAAACAACCGCATCTGGTAAAACGAATTTTTGAAGATACATATTTCTTTCATAAGTCTTCATTTTGATTGCTGCTCTTAATTTAGCAAGCTCAGGAGAAACTCTGTATGCTTCTTCAATAAGCATTTGAGTGAATTTCTCTAAATTATCTGGGTATGTTACATAATCAACCAAGTGGATTTCGCTTGTGTAGAACGCTGGGTCTGAAGTTTTTAATTGTTCTAAAGTGAAATCAAATTTTTGGTCTTTATGTAATAGTTTGTTGATATCAATTTTTAAGTTTCTGTGTGCTGCATTCATATCAAGAAGATTTTGTTCGTTTTTAGAAAGTTGAGCTGCCCATCTTAAAGCTTCTTCAGGACCACATTTGCCCATTTGTTCACGAACACGAGCAATTGCTAAGTTTTCTCTGGATTCATTAACATATTCTTTTTGAACTCTAATCATATTTTCAAGCATTAAAGTTTCAATATAAAGAAATGCTAATTCTAGACCAACTTCTTGTTCTTTTAAGAATGCTTCTTCTTTAGCAAAGTCAACTTGTTTGTTTTTAATTAAGATATTTGTAACTAAAGCAGGTGAGTAGATAACTTGGTCTATGCCCATTTTAAATACACCTGTTTTTTCTGGAATTGATAGTTTAGCAGAATCTGCATAGTCTTCGTTGTATTGTTGGAAACCAACTGTCATGCTAAATGTTGGTAAATATTTTAAAATAGCTGCAACTGAAGACCTTCTAGCTGCTTTAACTAATAAGTGTTTTCTTTTGATGTCTAAGTTTGTTTTGCTCATTTCATCAAAAATAGTTGAAAGAGTAAGTTTTGCAGGAGCTTTTTCAGTAATAACTTCAGCAAAGTTTAATACTCTTAAGTGTGGAACATAACCAATAATTCCACAAGTATCTTTATTGATGTATACGATTTGGTCTTCGTAGAATTTAACTGGTTGAACTTGGTGTGTGTGTCCTTCAAGTGCTGCACGAATATCAAAAGAAGTAGCTTCAGCTAATTTTCTATCAATATCTAATGCACTTGAACCTAGTAGCACGCCTAATTCAACATCATCTTTACCTTGAGTTGAGAAAGTTGGCAATTTAGCGTTATTAAAGCTAGAAATCATTGCTTTTCTTTCTTCATTTGAAAGGTTATAAAGTGGTGTAAAGATAACAGCGTCATAGCCTTTTGACAAAATGTTGTTTGTAACATTTACATGGTTATCTTTGCTAACTGAAATAACATCTACATTAATGTCTGGAGCAGCTTTTTTAGCAACTTCTGCCCAGTCGTATCTTGTATTGTAGAAGCTTTCATTAACTAAAATTGCACCTTTTTGGAAATTCAATAGGTTTTTAAAGAATTTAACGCTTTTAACATTTTGTTGAACAGGGTTGAACGCACCTGAACCAATGTCTTTTAAACCGTATTGGTCAATTGTGATAACAGTTTTTCTTCTGTCTTTTTGTGAGTTGAAATATTTAGTTGATAAATATCCCAAAGAAACAATAACTTGTGCATTTGATTTAATTGCTTTTTCGCAAAGTGCGTTAACTGATTTTACACTCCAGTCTCCAACATAAACATTATCTTTGTTGAATACAGGTTTGAAATCAGGAGCAGTAGTTATTGTAATAGCACGCTGAAATTGAGCCAAAACTTCATTGTTTTTGTCTGATGGTCCATCAAAAATGAACGCGTAAGAAATTGTTGAAGCTTTTGGTGAATACTTTAAGTTTTTGACTGCATCTTGTGAAAATTTTGCAAGTGGCATGCTAGCAATTGCAGAACCTTGAGTTAAAATAAATGCACTCAAAAGTAAAGTTGTGATAATTTTTTTCATAAATAATCCCTCTTACTTCCTTAGCCTAAATTTAAAATATAAATATTAAAATGCAAATTTTTTACAAAAAGTCATTTTTGTATATTTTATAAAAGCCTTTACTTGTGGGCTTTTTGCCACATTTTGCATATTGAACACCTGTTTAAAAACTGTTTTTTGGTTGCTAATTTTTATAATTTTTTTTAAAATTGGCATATGGAAGTTGAATTAAAAAAATCAGAATTAACAAAAAGAAAAATTATGCAATCTGCTATTAAGCTTTTTGCAAGAAAAGACTATTCGTCTGTTGGAATTAGAGAAATTGCAGCAGATGCAGGTGTTAATTTAAGCTTAATTTCATACTATTTTGATACAAAAGATAATTTGTATTCAACAATTATTAATTACATATGCGATTTAGGCTTAGAGTTTTTAGCAGATGAGCTTTTGAGGGCTCAAGAGCCAGATGAGCTTACACAAGTTGAAAAAATAAAACTATATTTGCATATTTTATATAAATATATAGATTTTCTTTATTCCGATAAGGTTTCAGATAATTTTGTTATGTTAATGTTAAAAGAGCAATCTATTTCAAATTCAACTTTTGGGCTTGAATATAGAAGAAAATCGCAAAAAATGTATGATTGCCTTGTTGGGCTTTTGTCCTCTATTACAGGAAGAAAGAAAACAGATTCTGAATTAATTTTCTTGCTTTGCACAACAATGGGCGAAATTTTATCTTTTAAATTTATGAAGAAAATTATTTATAAAAATGTTGAAAGAAACACATTTAATTCTGAAGATAATATTAAAATTAAAACCTTACTTAAAAATCTTATTAAAGATTCATTAAAGAGGTTAAATATTGATATTTCTTGTATAGAAAATTCTAATTAAAAAAGCCCCATAAGGGGCTTTTTTTATACAGTTTCAGATTTTTCTTCTGAGTTGACTTCTTCTTCTGGTTTTTCTGCTACTTCCGTTTCGTCAGTCGTATCTACATTGAAGATATTGTTATCAAAATTTGTTGCTTTTTCTTCTGTTGTTTCTTCTGTTTCTTCTTTGCCAACAAGCATTTCATTTAGTGATTTATCTGCTTCAGCTTTGCCTTTTTCATATTTTTCTTGCAAATATGCTTGTTTTTCAAGATTTGCTTGTGCTGTTGCTTTTTCATCAGCTTCTAATGCTTGTTGTATTTCTTGGTGTGTAGCACTATTATCGTGCTCAGCTTTACCACAGAACATTCCAATTAAACCACCAACTAATACGCCTGCTAATGCACCTATAAGTGTTCCAACAACTGGAACAGGTATAAAGCTTCCAATTGTGCCACCAATCTTCACGCCAATTGCTGCACCTGCGACACCACATGCAACCCCGCCTATCATGGCACCTTCTGATTTGCCTTTTTCTACATAAGCTTGTTTGTTTTGGTCATCAAGTTGTGCTAATTGTAATTCTTCGTCAGCAGTCAGTGTTTCGCCTTCATATTGAGCATCAATTTTTGCTTTTGCTGCTGCGTCTCCAGTTGTTGCTGCAAATACACCTTTGTAGTAATCAACAGAATTTACATTCATTGACATTATGGTAGTTCTCCTTTCAACTGTCACACTTGCTTCTAAATGCATTTACGACAGCGTTGAGGTTTATCTTTAAGGATTTTAATTGAATG
>JAZSMU010000038.1:0-5795 GCA_045536045.1 Candidatus Gastranaerophilales bacterium | reverse complement strand
GCCAAATTCAATAAATTTTTCCATTTGAGTTTTAAAGCATTGGCAATTATGTTCAATAATTTCGGGTGTTAGCATATTACGCATATCAGTTCTACCAGAAGGGTCCCCAATATAGCCTGTGCCGCCACCAATTAAAACAACAGGCTTGTTTCCTGCCATTTGTAATCTTTTCATAAGACAAAGAGCCATAAAATGACCAACATGCAAAGAATCTGCAGTTGGGTCAAAACCTATATAAAAACGGGCACCACCTTTGTTTATAAGCTCTTTAATTTCGGCTTCGTTTGTTGTTTGTGCAATTAAGCCACGTTTTTGTAATTCTTCAAATATGCCCATTTTGTCCTCTTTTTTAATATTTTTCTTCTTCTAACTTAATTTAAACAATGAATTTTTGCAAGATTTTGCTACTTTTCAAACACTTTTATAACTTTGTTGTTTTCTAATTCAAATTCTTTAATTAAATTAAAATCTTTGAAATTTCTTTCCGTATTTTTTTCTTCTTGAATAACAATTCTTTTTGTCTTTTTTGAAATTAAATCTAAAAATTCTGGAGTTAATTTCATTTCGTGGTTTATGAAAAGCACGCTATCAAAGTCTTTTTCTTGAGTTAGGCTATAAGGTGTTATTTTTTTGTGTAAAATGTTTGAAATCATTTGCGTTGCTTGCATTTTATAATTATTTGGGTCATAGAAAAAAACATTTCCCTTATCTGCTAAATACAAACTCAAAGAGCCAATATCTGAGCCAAAATCCAAGATTTTTTCATCTTTTTTAAATTCAATTTGATTTAAAATATGAGAAATATTTTTAAGATTATTTTTCCCTTTAGAAAACATTTCTTCTTCGTCTAATTCCCAAAAACATTCGCCATTTTCCGTCATTTTTTCATAAAGTGATGTTAGAGAAAAATTGAAACGGTTGCCCTCAAAGCATTTATCAACATTTTTCCAAATATCTTCTTCATTATCTCCAATAGCACACCAGCCATAGCCAACAAACCAGCTATCGTTTCTTCTTTTAACCAAAAATTCAACATTTTCTCTAATTGATTTTCTTTTTAATTCTCTTGAATATATTGATTGGTCGTAGTCTATAAGTTTTGCAATTGCCCCATCAAAGATTATGTTGTCTGCTTTTGTGTCGTTATGAATAACACCTTGCCTTTGTTGTTCTAAAATTGAAAAGAAAATATCAAACGGCTTAATTCCCTCTTTTTTAACAAGTTTTTCCATAATATAGTAGGGTCTTTTATAAAAACAAGTGCCAACTTTAATTATTTTTGGCTGAGAAAGGTTGCCAATTCCGTTTAAATATTTCAAAAAACGACATTCTTTTTCTAGGCTATTTCTTTTTTTATCGTGCTTAAAATTTTCAACTTTTAAAATATATTTTTTATTTTGAGCAAGCATATTATTTTTTGTTGCACAAGGTTTTCCACCATAAAAAAATTCGCCATTTATAATAAAAAATTTTTGTGGGCAATAAAAAAGTTTTAAAAGAAATTTTTTAAATTTCCAAAATATTTCTTGCGTTTTTTCTCTCATAATCAATGTTTTCGCCGTGTTCTTTAAAAAATTTTAGCATAATTCAAGCCCGTTTGCAAAAGAGAAGTGGTTTTTTAGTGTTTAAGCTTGCAAGACGAGTGCTTAAGTTCATCTATTTTTGCCTTTTACTTTTTTTAAATGATGTTGAATTTTGCAAAAAATTGTATCCTAGAGTTTAGTTAGGAATTAAGGAGTGCAAAATGTTAGATTTTTCAAATATGGACACAAAAGTGCCTGGCATTTTTCTTGGTGTTGTTGCTGTTGTAGTTTTATTATGCATATTTAATCCAATTGCAATAGTTGGCGTTGGCGAAAGAGGCGTTAAGGTTACTTTGGGTAAAGTTTCTCCAAAAAATTATCCAGAGGGAATTCATCTAATCACTCCTGCAATTTCAAAAATGCATGTTATGAATGTTAAAACTAAAAAAGAAAAAATTTCTACAGAAGTTTATACAAAAGACATTCAACAAGCAACAATAGACTATGTTATTAACTATAATTTAATGCCAAATCATGTTGTAGATATGTACAGAAATGTTGGCATGAATTATGTTGAAACAATTTTAATGCCTGTTGTTGAGGGCAATATTAAAGATGTTATCGGAAAATGGAACGCACAAGATTTAGTTGCAAACAGAGCAATCGCAACTGCAGAAATTTTGAAAAAATTAAAAGAACAAATGGAAAAAAATTATATTAATGTTACTGGTTTTCAAATTGTAGATATCAACTATTCTGCCGTTTTTGAAAAAGCTATTGAATCAAAAGTTACTGCAGAACAAGAAGCACTAAAAGCTAAAAATAAAACAGTTCAAGTTGAAGAAGAAGCAAAACAAAAGCTAATTTCAGCAGAAGCAGAAGCAAAATCTATGAAAATTAGAGCAACTGCCCTAACTCAAAACAAAGCTCTTGTTGAATATGAAGCTGTTAAAAAATGGGACGGCAAAATGCCACAATATATGATGGGAAATTCTGTTCCATTCATAAACATAAAGCAAAAATAAACATACAAATTTAAAAATATATGGAAAACAAAGAGGGCACCTGCCCTCTTTTTATTGGTTAGGTTTTTTGTGGTTAAAATTAAAAGAATTATTCTAGTAATGTAATTTGTTGGATGTGATTTGCTGTATTGTATATATTTTCAGCATATCGCTCTAGCTTTTTAAAATCTTTTCTTTTGATAACAAATCTTTCTTCCATACACAACCTCCTTTTAGGTTGAGTCATACATCACTTGGAAGTGATTGGAAGTCAAGCAATATTCTTATTTGTGCTATAATAAACTCGGAAGATAGGTGGAACATGTTTGAACAGAGTTTTAAGAATATTGATAATTTACTAAGAAAAGACAAAGGGCTTTCAACAGAGATTGATTATGTAGAACAAACCTCTTGGCTATTGTTTTTGAAATATCTTGAAGATTTAGAAATCAACAAATCTTTAGAGGCTGAACTCAATGGGAAAGTCTATACTTCGATTTTAGATAAGAAATATACTTGGAGTTCTTGGGCATATCCACAAAAAGCTGACAAAACTCTTGATTTTGACAAAGCTAAAACTGGTGATGATTTAAATGATTTTGTTAGAAATGAATTATTTCCTTACTTGAAAAGCTTTAAACAAAGAGCAGAAAGTGCAAATACTCTTGAATATAAGATTGGCGAAATTTTCAACGAAATTACAAACAAGTTCCAAAGTGGCTATATTTTAAGACAAGTTATTGATATTATTCAAACAATGCGTTTTCAAACAAGTGAAGAAAAACATGAGCTGTCTTGCTTGTATGAAGATAAAATCCAAAACATGGGCAATTCAGGACGTAATGGTGGCGAATATTACACACCTCGTCCATTAATTAGAACTATAATCAAAGCAATTAATCCAAAAATTGGAAACCGAATTTATGACGGTGCCCTAGGCTCTGCAGGATTCTTGGTTGAAGCGTTTGATTATTTAAAGAACTCAAAAGAATTATCTGTTGATGATATGAAAACATTACAAGAAAAAACTTTGTTCGGTAAAGAAGCAAAGCCAATTCCTTATATCATAGGCACAATGAATATGATTTTGCATGGCGTTGAAGCACCGAATATTATTCACACAAATACGCTTTCAGAAAACATAATGCAAATTCAAGAAAAAGATAAATATGATGTAATTCTTGCAAACCCACCTTTTGGAGCAAGTGAAGATATTGCATCAGTTGAGCAAAACTTCCCTATTCGTTCTAGTGAAACAGCTTATCTATTCTTACAACATTTTATTAAAAGCTTAAAAGCTGGCGGAATGGCGGGGATTGTTATTAAAAACACATTCCTTTCTAATGGTGATGCAAAAGAAGTTAGAAAAGAGTTGCTTGAATCTTGTAACTTGTACGCAGTTCTTGATTTGCCAGCAAAAGTCTTTTCTGCAGGAGTTAAGACTGTTGTGCTATTCTTTAAAAAAGGCGAGCCAACTAAAAAGATTTGGTATTGTCAATTAAATCTTGATAGAAATTTAGGCAAAACAAATCCTTTGAACGAAAACGATTTGGCAGATTTCTTAGAGCAACTTAATGGATTTAAAAACTCTGATAATTCTTGGGTTGTAGATTTAGCAGATATTGATAGTGAAACAGTTGATTTATCTGTAAAAAATCCAAATAAAAATGATGAAGTTGTATATCGTGAACCAAAAGAAATCCTAAAAGAAATGCAAGAATTAGATGAAGAATCTTCTAAGATTTTAGCTAAAATTATGGAGTTGGTGTAGATGTTATGTTCTATAAACAATTTAATAAAAGAATATGACCCTTTGATAAAATTAATTTGGGCTATTTTTCCTTTTGTTGTTACTATTATAATGGCATATATTGCATATCAACAATACAAGTTAGTTCACTTTAAGATGTATTGCGAATTTATGGACAAATTAGAGAAAAATTTTATATCTCTAGCTGAAGATTTTGAAAAAGATTTCAACGCAATTATTGATTCGAAAGAAACGAATAAAATAAGAAAAATAATAGATTTATTTATTTCATATGAACCTAGAGTTGCTGAATATGAAAAATATGTTAACAAAATTGATATTCAATTTATTAAAGATTCTTATACAAAAGCAAAAAAATGGTTTATTGAACATGATAAATTTGAATTAAACTTCTTTTATTTAAAAAATTCATTTAATTACATAACAGATTTGTTAGCAAGTTTATTTCAAGCAAAAAGTATATTTGAAGAAAATCCTGCAACTCAAACCATTACAATATATGGCACAATAGGATGTTTAATAAAAAGAATAGCAAGTTTTTTTACACCTTTATTTATACAAAAGGCTTATAAAAAACATATCGTTCCATTCTTTTTTAAAGTAAAAGCTATTATATATGTGTTAAATTTTTCTATAGAAATAATCAAAGAATTGTTTTGTTCTAAAAAGGAAAAAGTAAAAGAAAATGCAAAGTAACGATAAAGAGATTTTGAATATTTTAATGAGTGATAAAGAAATTGCTGAAAAGTTTGGCAAATTAGTTTCTGGACAATATTTAACAGACAGAGAACGAAAAGACTTAGCTAAAGCAATTGTTGATAGAGGCTCAGAAATAGCCAAAATGCACAATCCATTAGAGATAGCTAAACGTAATATTGATAATCAAGCTATTGTAATGAAAGCATGGATTGAAAATTTAAAAGAGGTAAATTTTTAAATGCAAAATAAAGCCCCGAAAGAAAAAATAAAACTTTCACCATATTTTGTTGCTTATATGGATATTTTGGGTGCAAAAAAATTCATTAACTCTGAAAATAGTGAAGATTATCTAAATAAAATTTATCAATTATATAATGAAACCATTTCAATATTGAAAGCTAATAATCAAAATATTTATAGATTAATTACCAAAACAAAAATATTTTCAGATAATATAATTATTTCAATTCCATACGAAGAATATTTTGGTGATACTACTAATTCAATAAATTCTTTATATATAATGATTTTTGTTTCATTTTTTCAAATTATAGCTCTTAAACATTCTTTGTTGGTTAGAGGTAGTATCGTAATTGATGATTTTTATATTGATGAAAATTTTGTGTATGGTAAGGCATTAACTCAAGCATATAAACTTGAAAATGAAATTGCTAATTATCCTAGAATAATAATAAATCCTAAGAATATTAGTAAGTTTAATAAATCTGATACTCAACAAAGAATGTTTAAGAGCTATAATCTGAAAGAATGAAACAAAAATCATTATATATAAAGAAT
>JAZSMU010000019.1:0-29723 GCA_045536045.1 Candidatus Gastranaerophilales bacterium | reverse complement strand
CTTTAGACATTTATATGAAAACGAAATTGAAAAATGTGCAAAATATGCTCAAAAAATTGATTTTAATGAATTAACGCAATTATTAGGAAGAGAATATTCAAAAGACGAAATTCTTCGCTTTATAAACCATCACGCAAAATTTGAGACTCCACTACCATTTACAAAAGAAAATCTAACATTTAAAAAAGATTTGACGGAATTTTTAAGCTCAAATTATGTAGATGCTAAGGCTTTAAACGATATTCTAACTTTCTACCCTCAAACATCAAAAAAGGTTGGAGAAATTCCAAAAGATTGGCTTAGCCCAGAAAATGAAAATTATGAGCAAATTAAAAATGAAATATACTCAGCAATTATAAACTTTTCAAAAAGCTATAATTCAAAAAATTTAAGCTCAAAATTATCAAGTATTTTAGGAAAAGAAGTTAAGATTAAAAGGCTTGATGAGGGCGAATTTGGAATTGGATATTTGGTTGATATTGAAGGATGTAAAAAAACTTGCCTCAAAATTTTCAAAAAAGGAACAAGGTCAAGAGAAGACAAAACTTCAAGCACGCACGGAGAATATATTGAGCCTCAAATAGCACTCTATGCAAACAAACACTTTAATGATGACTTTGCAAAAATGTATTTTGGAAACTTAGGGCATTTAGACAATAAGAATAATGAGCCATTTATGGTGGTTGAATTTTTAGAAGAAAAAGGTAGAAAAAAACCTGAATCAGACTCAAAAAATAAAAATTATAAATGTGGAGATGCTTGGGAAGAACACAACAAAATTAATGGAATTATTTATGATTTTGGTGCTGTTCGTCCATTAGATAAAAATGGTTGCTATATTCCAAGCTGGCATTTTTAGTTATCTTCTCTCAATTTTAAAAACCAATTCATCAACAGTTGAAAGATATTTCAAATTATTTATTTTTTCTTCTTTTGAAATACTATCATCTTTAATATAACCATTTAAAATTCTTGCATAGTCTGCTAAATCAGTTTGCGAATGGTCATATTCTTCAATGCCATCTAGAGGAATTGTGTATGGCATTTTTCCGTCAATTCTATCTACATGAGCCCCAGCTAAAGGATTTGGAGCAATATAATTATCGCCAATTGCAATACTTAAATCTCTATCATTTTTAAGGTTCATTAAAATTTCCTTAAAATCAATATCTTCAAATCCATTAGCTTTTTTCAATTCTTTATAGTCTTTATTAAATGCAAGCTTAATTGGAGTTAGAATTTTATTTTTCAGAATTGTTTTGCGATAAATTTTATTATTTTTTTTATAATCGTATTCTTCTGAATTAGAATTTTCCTGCACTTTTTGAGCTAAAAAAGGCACTCTTTTTAAGCTTGGAATTTTACTATAAGAATTTACTCTAATTGGGTTTATTCTCATTAAATTAGACCTCTACCATCATTTATTAATCCATTCCAAATTTCGTTAATAACTGCATCTGTTTCAGCACCAACTCTTGGTGTATATTTTGATGGTGGCTTAACATCATAAGTAAATAATTGCAAGTATTCAGTAACAATTTTTTTAGTTAAAGCCTCAGCATATGTTTCATGAGGAGTTGTTGTAGCATATTTGCTTATTTTACCCTCAACCATACCGAGTGCTTCTTGTATTCTGGCATTTTGTGGATATTTGCTTGAAAGTTTATTCATTTCAGCTGCAAAATCTGGATTTGTAAAATATCCAACAACTGGAACTTTTGTTCCATGTCTTTTAAACATATTGTCTGCTAAAGCACTGTGAGCAAAGTCATGAATAAATGGACCTAAGATATGCCCTGTTGAAGAGTGTCCAGAAGCATAGCTTTGTGCAATTGTTTCTGGATATTTTTGCCAATCAAAATATCTTGAAGCATTGAAAGCAACTGTTCTTGGAGGGCTTAGAGGAGAAATTGGAACAAACATATCGTAGCAAATTGCAATTGTATGTTGTGCGTCATCTTGGCTAATTTTTGCAAAATCATAAGACATAACTTTTTTAGGACGAGCAAGACCTAATTTTTCAAAAATGTCTGTTGTAATTTCACAACCTCTAGCAATAAATCTTCTTGCATATTCAGACCCAACACTAAAATCTGCATCAACTCCTCTTCTTTGAAGATTTCTTTCAATTGCTTGAACATTCACATTTGACAAATCAAAACCAAACAAAGATTTTTGAACAACTTCACGAGCTTTTGCAATTGGAATTGCTCCAAAAGAAGGTGCTGTTGCGTTTTGTTGATTATTTTTAACAACTCTATTTGCTGAATTATAAACAGCAAAATTCCTAACTGAACTCACTCTCATAAAATATAACTCCTCATTTTTATATATAGTTAATACGCATGAAAAAAATTTTTGAACGGCTAATTTGGTTAATTTTACAAAAATTTACACATAAAACTTATATTTCTTGACATCCCCCCTTGTTTTAATTTTACTTATAAGTAAGATGTAATCTTTGAGGAAGTATGAAAAGTACTACATTACACAGATCAAGTTTAACAAAAGAGCGTATGGCTGCTCTTGAAAGGTCAAGGTTAATTAATATGGATATGAATGATATTCCACAATACAGACAACACGAAAGTGCAAATAAAACTTCTGAATTAGATGTTTTATACAGAAGCATTGAAAAAGGCTTAAAAAGACAACCTGTTAAGAAAACTCCAGCAGTTTATTTAACAATTGGCTTTATTTCAGGCGTAGTTTTCATGTTAGTTGTTATGCTAATTGTTGGTTTAAGTTCAATCGGTATGAGAAAAGCAACTAATTCTGATAATATTACAACCATCCCTGTTGAAGTTCCAAAAACAGATGAATACATTGGTGGTTTTGCTGAAGAAAAATACGAAGTTAAGAGTGGAGACACTTTGGATAAAATTGCCCTAAGATTTTATGGCAAATATGACCCTAATAAAATTGAAGAAATCCAAAGAATTAACAACATAACAAATCCTGCTGCTTTGCAAATAGGACAAGTTATCATAATTCCACTTACATCAGGTCAATAGAGGATAAATGAGAAATTTACTTATTAAATTAAGGGCACTTTTTGTGCTCCTAATGATAACCATTAGCAGTGCACAAGCTGCAACTTTAGACGAAAAAATTGATAGCGTTTTTGCGCCATTTTCTGATTTTTTCTCTAATATAGTGTTCACTTCAATAAAATTAAATGGAGTAAATGTTCCAATTCTTATCATATTACTTATCGTTGCAAGTGTTATTTTTTCACTATATTTAGGTGGAATTAACATTTGGGGCTTTGGTTGGGCAATTAAACAACTAACGAAAAATGAAAAAAATGATAAAAATGCAGGCGAAGTTTCTCCTCTTCAAGCCCTATCAACAGCACTATCTGGAACAATTGGCTTAGGAAGTATTGCAGGAGTTGCAATTGCAATTTCTATGGGTGGACCTGGTGCAATATTTTGGATGTTCTGTGGAGCATTCTTTGGAATGGCATCAAAATTTTGCGAATGCACACTTGCTCTAAAATACAGAAGGTTCAACCCAGACGGAACAGTTTCTGGTGGACCTATGTTTTATATGGCTCACGGATTAACAAGAAAAGGATTAAGAGGCTTAGGGCAAACACTTGCGATTTTCTTTGCAATTATGTGTGTTCCAGGTTCTCTAGGTGGTGGCAATATGCTGCAAGTAAACCAAGCAGTTCAACAATTTGTTTATATGACAGGTGGCGAAAATAGCTTTTTTGCAGACAAAACTTGGCTTTGTGGACTTGCCATTGCAATTCTTGTTGGTGCAATTGTAATAGGTGGAATTAAAAGCATAGCAAATGTTGCTTCAAAAATTGTTCCTTTAATGTGTGGAATGTATGTTCTTGCAGTATTTTATATAATTGCACTTAATTTTACTCAAATTCCAAATGTTATTAGCTTAGTTTTGACAGAAGCTTTTCACCCAACAGCAGTTACAGGTGGTGTTATTGGCAGCTTGGTTGTTGGCATGAGAAGGTCAATTCAATCAAACGAAGCTGGTTCAGGCTCTGGACCTATTGCATATGCAGCATCTCAAACAAAAGAGGCTGTTTCTCAAGGTTTTGTTGCTCTTTTAGAACCATTTTTTGTAATTTGCATTTGTTTGTTAACAGCAACTGCAATTTTAATCACAGGGGCACACCAAAATTATTCAGATGGTATGACAGGTGTTCAAATTACAGCTAGTGCTTTCGCAACAGCAGGCAATATTTTCCCATATATATTGTCTTTAGTTGTCATATTATTTGCTCTATCAACTGTTATTTCTTGGGCATATTACGGGCAAAAAGCTTGGAATTATTTATTTGGCGAAGGTTTAAAAAGAACAAGAGTTTTTCAATTTATTTTCTGCTCATTTATTGTAATTGGTTCTTGTATGAACTTAAAAAGTGTTGTAGATTTTACAGACGCAACAATGCTTGCAATGGCACTGCCAAACTTAATTGCTTTGTTCATTCTTTTACCTGAAATCAAAAAAGATTTAATTGATTACTGCAAAAGATTTAAAGTAAAAAATCCTCTATAAGTTTTTTGACAAAGTCTAAAACAAATTGTAATATTATCTTTGTATAGAATTAAGAGGTATTACAAAATATGCTAATTGATGAAGTCTTAGAATTGACCGTTACAAGAGGTGCAAGCGACTTGCACATTAGTGCGAATCTTCCTCCTGTAATAAGAGTTGACGGAAATTTGGTTAGAACAGATATGCCTGTCTTATCTTCAGATGACGTTGAAACTCTTTTATTCCCAATTTTAACAAATGAACAAAGAAGAACATTGGAACAAACTTGGGAATTAGACTTTGGTTATGGTATTCACGGGCTTAGCCGTTTTAGGGCAAACATTTATAAAGATAAAGGCTCATATGCAGCTGTTTTCAGGGTAATTAATTCAACTCCACCTTCTTTTGAAGATTTAGGGTTGCCTGATATCGTTAAAAAAATGGCAGACAAACCAAGAGGATTGATTCTAGTAACAGGACCAACAGGTTCTGGTAAATCTACAACTCTTGCTGCAATGATTGACTATATTAACTCAAACAGAACAGAGCACATTCTTACAATTGAAGACCCGATTGAGTTTATTCATCCTTGCAAAAAAAGTGTTGTACACCAAAGGGAATTAGGGCAAGACACACGTTCAATGTCCAACGCCCTAAGAGCTGCACTTCGTGAAGACCCAGATATTATTCTTGTAGGTGAGATGAGAGACTTGGAAACAATTTCTCTAGCTCTAACTGCATCAGAAACAGGGCACTTAGTATTTGGAACACTTCACACTTCTTCAGCTGCTCAAACAATTGACCGTATTATTGACGTTTTCCCAACAGGACAACAACAACAAATCAGACTTCAATTATCAAACAGCTTGGTTGCAGTATTTTCGCAAACTCTTATTCCAAAACTTCAGCCTGATGGCGTAACTAAAAAAGGCAGAGTTATGGCACAAGAAATTATGATTGTAAACGGTGCAATTTCAAACTTAATTCGTGAACAAAAAACTGCACAAATTTACTCAATGCTACAAACAGGTGTTGGCGTTGGTATGCAAACTCTTGATATGGCACTTCAAGATTTATATAAAGCAAGATTAATTGACGCAGGTGATGCATTGGCTAAATCTCAATATCCAGAAGCTTTGGCTAAAGCCATTGGTGTTAATTATAGAACATAAAATTCTACATTTTAAAAAACCACCTCATTTGAGGTGGTTTTTTATTGCTTAAATTTTCCAATTATAATTTTGAAATTCCTAATAATGCACAACCAATAAGACCTGCATAATTTCCAGCACTTGCATGGAGAATTTTTGTTGGTTGGGTTAAGATTTCTTTATTAACTTCCCATTGAACAAATTCAACATCAACAAAATCTGCCATTGAACCAGATAAAACAATGCAGTCTGGGTCAAAAATGTTTGCAAGCCCAACAAGACCATTTATGATATATCTTTGCCAAATATCAAAAACTTTTTTCATTGTTTCATCACCAGCTCTAACGCCGTCCATAATGTCATATGTTGTGATGTCTTTATTTCCTGTTTCATCAACTCCTGTTAATCTTAAGCCATTTCCAGAAGCGTAAATTTCCCAGCAATCCCAAGCACCACAAGTGCATTGACGTTTGTGGTCATTACTTGCTTTAAAATGCATTTCGCCTGCTGCACCAGATTTTCCTTTTAGAAGTTGGTTTTCAATAATAATCCCACTTCCAACGCCTGTTCCAAGTGTTACTGTAATTGAATTTGAATAGCTTTTTGCAGCTCCAACTGCGTGTTCTGCCCAAGCAGCAGAGTTTGCATCATTTTCAACAAAAACTTTTCTCTTACTTAAAAAGCTAAATTCAATATCATTGTATCCCTCAACAAGGTTGCCTGTTGAGCTTGTAATAGCACTGTTTTCTTTGTTAACAGCACCAGCTGTTGCAATAGTTACAATATCAACTTCATCTTCGTGTTTTTGAATAATATTTTTTAGTGTTGATTTAATTTCTTCTAAAACTTTTGGAGTTTTATGTTTTTCAACTTCGCCGATAATACTACCTGTTTCATCAACAATAGCGGCATAAATTTTTGTTCCACCTATGTCAATTGCCAAAGCTTTTTTCATTCTTTACCCTTTCTTATAAATCTATTAACTATATCTTTTGGTCTTGTAACAGCTGAGCCAATAACAGTAGCATATGCCCCAATTTCAAAGGCTTTTTTAATGTCAGTTGGCTCCCAAATCCTGCCTTCTAAGATAACAGGAATTTTAATATTTTCAATTAATTCTTGCAATAGTTCAAAATCAGGAATTTCCATATTTTTATCTTGCCCTGAAACATAGCCAGATAATGTTGTTGAAACAATATCTGCTCCAAGCTTTTCTGCCTCAATTCCTTCTTCAAGAGTTGAAATATCTGCCATCGCAAGCTTTTTATATTCATGAATTTTATTAATTAAAGCTGAAACAGAAGTTTTTCTATCTCTTTTTGTGCCATCAAATGCAATAATATCAGCTCCTGCATTAGCCAAAGCATCAACATCTTCAATTTCGGGCGTAATATAAACTAATTCATTATAATTTTCTGGAATAATATCTGGTTTTGTAATCCCAATTACAGGAATTTGTGGAAAATTTTCTTTAACAAACTTTATATCACGCACACCTGCAAGCCTTAAGGCATCTGGGTTTGCCCTCAAAACTTCAGTTATTAAAGCTTGCATAGCAATTTCTTCATATAAAGGCTCAGACTTCATTGCCTGACAAGAAATTATAACCCCATTTTTAATTTTTTCTAAAACTTCCATTGAAATAATTATATAAAAAGGGAAAAAAATTTACAAATTTGTTTAAAATATACAACAAATTGACCACACGCTTATGTTTGAAGTATAGTATAATTAATAGTTATTAAAAAGGGAACAGAAATGAAAGACGTTAAAACAAAAATAGAAAAACTAGATGGAAACATTGTTAAAATTGAAGTAGCTGTTGATGCTAAAGTTGCTAAAAACGCTTACGATAAAATTCTTAAAAGAATGAGCTCAAATATGAATCTTGCAGGATTTAGAAAAGGAAAAGTTCCAGCTCTAGTTGCTGAAAAACATATTGGCGAAGATGCCCTAAAACAAGAAACTTTAAATTACCTATGTAATGACATTGTTCCAGATATTATTGCAGAAAATAATTATGACTTAGCTATTCAACCAAATGTTGAAACTTATGAATATACAAAAGGCGAAGAGTTTAAATATACTTTAAAATTAGAGCTTAAACCAGAATTTGATATGCCAGCTTACAAAGGCAAAAAATATAAATTTGAAGAATTTAAAACAGACGAAAACATTGTTGAAAATGAATTAAAAATGGTGCAAGAAAGATTTGCAACATTTGAAAAAGTTGAAGGCAGAGCTTCTAAAGAAGATGACGTTGTTGTTTTTGATTTTGAAGGCTTCCTAGATGGTGTTGCATTTGAACACGGCAAAGGTGAAAACTACGAATTAGACCTTGCTCATTCAAACTTTATTCCAGGCTTTGCAGAAGCTTTAGTTGGACACAATGCTGGCGAAGAATTTACAATTGATGTTAAATTCCCAGAAGATTACCACGCTGAAAACCTAAAAGGCAAAGACACACAATTTAAAATTAATCTTCACGAAATTAAAGAAAGAAAATTGCCTGAAATGACAGATGAATTGGCTGCTAAAGCAGGTCCTTTCAAAACTGTTGATGAATTAAAAGAAAGCATTCAAAAATATTTAGCTGATGTTAAAACTAAAGAAGATGCAAGACTTAAAACAGAAGCAGCTCTAGATGGTATTTTGGCTGAATTAAAAGTAGATATTCAAGAAACAATGGTTAAAAGAGAAGAAGAAGCAGTTCGCAGCGAATACTTCGGCAGAGCTAGAGGAAGAGATATTGGCGAATTTATTAAAGCTGAAGGTGGAGCTGAAGCATTTAACAAAAAAGTTAATGATGAAGCAGTTCGCAGAATTAAAAATTCTCTAATCATTGAAAAAATCACTCAATTAGAAAACATTACAATTGAACAAAATGATATAATTCAAGAAATGACTGAAATTGCCCAAATTTATGGCGAAAACAGCCACATTATCTTTGATGAAATCAAAAGAAATCCAAACAGCTTACAAATTTTGACAAAACAAGCTGCAACTAAAAAAGTTTGCAACTTTATTGTTGAAAATAACGAATTTATTAGTAAATAATTATTGAAAGGGAATATTTATGAGCTTTGTACCTGTTGTTATTGAACAATCATCTAGAGGCGAAAGAAGTTTTGATATTTTTTCAAGACTTTTAAGAGAAAGAATTATCTTTTTAGGAACTCCTATTGATGACATGGTTGCAAACCTTGTTGTTGCACAACTTTTGCTATTAGATAGCGAAAATTCTGAAAAAGATATTATGCTATATATCAACTCTCCAGGTGGTTCTGTTACTGCAGGTCTTGCCATATATGACACAATGCAACACATCAGAGCAGATGTTTCTACAATTTGCTTAGGTCAAGCTGCTTCAATGGGTGCATTCTTATTATCATCTGGTAAAAAAGGCAAAAGACTTGCCCTACCACACTCTAGAGTACTTATTCACCAACCATTAGGTGGTGCTCAAGGTCAAGCAACTGATATTGAAATTCAAGCAAATGAAATTTTGAGAATTAAAAAATCTCTAAATTCAATTCTTGCTTCAAACACTGGTCAACCACTTAAGAAAATTGAAAAAGACACAGACCGTGACTATATCATGACACCTGAAGAAGCACTAGAATACGGAATGATTGACAAAGTCATCACAAGCGAACATAATTAATATTAGGAGAAAAAATGTCTAACCACGACGAACCAGTATTAAAATGCAGTTTTTGCGGAAAAACACAAGATTCTGTTAAAAAATTAATAGCAGGTCCTGATGTGTGCATTTGTGATGAATGCATTGAATTATGTAACGAAATTTTAGACGAAGAGCTTTTTAATATCAAATCTGAAGACAAAGAAAAAGTTCAAGAAAATGGCTTTAACCTAGGTGGAGTTCCAAAACCACATGAGCTTAAAGCATATTTAGACGAACATATTGTCGGTCAAGATGATGCTAAAAAAGTTCTTTCAGTTGCAGTTTATAACCATTACAAAAGATTAGCAAAAACTCAAACAATATCTGGCGAATTTCTTCCTGAAGATGATGTTGAAATTCAAAAAAGTAATGTTCTTTTAATTGGACCAACAGGAAGTGGCAAAACTCTTTTGGCACAAACTTTGGCAAAAATATTAGATGTTCCTTTTGCTGTTGCTGACGCAACAACATTAACTGAAGCAGGATATGTTGGTGATGATGTTGAAAATATCTTATTAAGACTTTATCAAGCGTCTGATTTCAACGCACAAAAGGCAGAACGTGGAATTATTTACATAGATGAAATTGACAAAATTGCAAGAAAGTCTGAAAATCCATCAATTACAAGAGATGTTTCAGGCGAAGGTGTTCAACAGGCATTGTTAAAAATGATTGAAGGAACAACTGCAAATGTGCCTCCACAAGGTGGAAGAAAACACCCACACCAAGAATTTATTCAAATTGACACAAGAAATATTTTATTTATTGTTGGTGGTGCGTTTGTTGGTTTAGATAAAATAGTTGAAAGAAGAAGCTCTGACGGTGGAAATGTTGGCTTTGGTGCTAAACATATGACAGCTGAGGAAAAAGAAATTGAACACGGCAAAATTTTAAAGAAAACTCAGCCAGATGACCTTCTTAAATTTGGTTTAATTCCAGAATTTATTGGAAGAATTCCTGTTTATGCTATTTTAGACCCACTAGATGAAAAAGCATTAAAAATGATATTAACAGAGCCTAAAAATGCTCTTATTAAACAATATAAAAAGCTTCTTAAAATGGATGATGTTGAGCTTATTTTTGAGGACAAAGCAATTGAAGCGATTGCCAAAGAAGCAATTAAAAGAAAAACAGGTGCTCGTGCACTTCGTTCAATTGTTGAAGAAATTATGCTTGATGTTATGTATGAAGTGCCATCAAGAGCTGACATTGATAAATTCACAATAACAGCAGATATGGTTGTTAAAAATAATGTAGTAACAATAAACAAAAAAACAAAAGGCGAAAAAGCTTCTAAAGCTCCAAAAGAAGAAATCGCATAGAACAAAACATAAAATGGGGAAGTATGATGAAGAAAATATTAACAATATTAACGCTATGTTTTATATTTAACTTAGCCAATATAGCTTGTGCCACTCAATATAAAGATGTTAATGTTCAAGATGCATATTATGAACAAATTACAACACTAAGCAACAAAGGAATACTTTATGGCTATCCTGATGGCAATTATAAACCTCTAAACACAATGACAAGAGGGGAATATGCCTCAATTGTTGTCCATGCCTTAAAACTTTTAAACAAACCTTACGAAGAAAAAGCATATATTGACCTAGAAAAAAATCATTGGGCAAACAAATATCTTCAAATTGCCTCATTTTACGATTTAGTTCAAGGGGATACAACAGGAAATATTTACCCAGATGAGCCAATAACAAGACTAGAAATTATTACAAGCCTTGTAAATGCACTTAATTTAGGCGAAATTACAAAAGAAAACGCAGAAAAATTATTATCAGAATATAAAGATTCAAATCTCATCCCTGCTTGGGCAAAAATTCAAGTTGCACTTGCACTTAATTATGATTTAGTTGTTTTTAAAGAAGACAAAACAATGCTTTTGCCATTAAAAGACGCAACTAGAGCAGAGGTTGCTGGCTTTATTTCAAAATTATTATCAGCTTCAGAAAAAATGCCTGAGCCGAAACTCAAAGACGGCAAAATTGGAATAAGATTATTTAAAGGCGAAGTTGTTGAAGGAGCATATAAAGAAGGGA
The DNA here is from genome assembly GCA_045536045.1 of Candidatus Gastranaerophilales bacterium. Classification (GTDB taxonomy): domain Bacteria; phylum Cyanobacteriota; class Vampirovibrionia; order Gastranaerophilales; family Gastranaerophilaceae; genus RGIG1918. The sequence continues at coordinate 18,321 of JAZSMU010000019.1, read as the reverse complement.
AATACACTATAATTCCAGCTGGAACAGTTTTACCTTTGGCAATTATGGAATGCTCTATTCAAAAACCATTAGACAACGGGATGGACTTTAGAGCAAAAACAAAGAAACACTACATAACAAAAGATAACAGGCTGATTTTCCCAGCAAACACAGAATTTTACGGCAAATTTGTTGAAGTTAAAAAAGCTAAAAAATTCTTCAGAAATGAACGTTTAGTTTTGCAAACAGTAAATTTTGTTAACTCAAGAACACAAGAAGAAGGCAAAATTTTAATGAGTGCTACAGTTGAGCCAAAATACAAAGGCGAAACTATTTTAGACAAAATTGATTACTATGTAATTAAAGGTAAAAAAGCCTTAATTCACAAAAGTTCAACTGGTAACTTTGTCATTCTTGAGCCATACAAAGTTGAAATTATTGATGAATTTGTTCAACTATAATTTCAAAATTAGCAAATTTGATGATTAAGCAAATTGCCTTTTAGGGTAATGAACTTCCTCTTTTTAAAGAGCATAATTCCAATAAATTAATTATTGCTCTAAAAATTAACAAAGGAGGAAATATGGACTTTAAAAAATTTATGAGAAACTGCGTATGCTTGAGTATGCTTGCACTCACCGTACCAGTAAACTTTTCAATTGCAAGCGAATGCAACACAGGATGTGGTTGCCCTGTTCAAAAAATGGTAACACCAGAAACTGCTTCTTGTGATAGTTGCAATAAAGTTTTAGATGAAAATGGTTGCGAACAAGAATTAACAACAGGTGCTGCAGCCAATATTGATGGAAAAAAGTACAAATTCCAAAAATATTCGTATCCGGATGCAGTTTATTCAAATTCAAATACCTCGACTGTTGGAAGCTTAAATAATAACGCAACAATAACAGATGGTGCGTTATTAAATAGAGGCTTAACTGTTGAAAATGGTGTTCTTGTAACAGAAGGTTGCATGACAGGTGCTGCTGCAACAATTGATGAAACAAAAGCAATAGATGCAATTTTAGACAAAACTACAGATTGTTGCGACAAAAGCGTTTCTGTTAAATCGCCAACTCATATAAATGTAACCAAAAAAGTTTTAGAAAGCTATGAACCAAATAACATTACAGGCTTCGCAAGTGGTTTAGGACAAATGTATCCAGATGTTCCAAGTTCTCATTGGGCAAGCTCAGACATTAACAGATTAACTGAAAAATGCGTTCTTTTTGGTTATCCAGATGGAATGTTTAGACCAAATAGTAATGTAACAAGAGCAGAAATGGCATCTGCAGTTGTTCGTGGTTATAATTTAGAAAACACAGCGATGGGCTCAGATGGGGACTTCAGAGATGTTCCAGAATCCCATTGGGCTTATGAATTTATTAACAAAAGTGCAAATGCTGATTTCATAGATGGACACTCAAATGGCTTATTTGACCCAAATGGCAAAATAACAACCACACAAGCACTTGTTATTGTTTCAAAAGGCTTAAATTGCCCTATGGATAAATGCAAAGCAGATGAAATTTTATCGCAATATAAAGACGGACACCTAATTCCAGCTTGGGCTCGTGAAAGCGTTGCAAAAGCAATTGAAAATGGTGCTTTAAAAGATATGAATTCTTCATATATTCACCCAAACAAAACAGCATCTCGTGCTCAAATTGCCACTATGATTCAAAATATCAGAATTGCAGGTGGCTACGACACAGAAAATAAAGTTGCTTCATCTGAAGTTGTTAAATCATTTGTTGAAAAAGAACAATGTGTTCAAATTCCAACACTTGAGCTTAAAATGAACGATATTATTAATGCCAAAAATGCAAATGTTGGCGAACAATTTGCAGCAACAACAATCAACTCAATCGTTATAGACGGAATGACTTTTGCAAAAGGTTCAAGAGTAAATGGTAAGGTTGTTGAAATTATTAGACCGACAAAAAATAATCAAGGTGCAATAAGACTTTCATTTGATGAGATTGTTGGTTGTGATGGTAAAAAATATGCACTTCCAAAACAAATTTTAACAGCACATGTTGATAAAAATATGGATTCAAATGGTTTTGTTCGTGCAATTGAATGGCCATTTACTTGGGTAGGTTCAATTTTAGGAAACGTTGGTAGAGCAGCAGGTGGAATGGTTATTGGGCTTGCAAACGCTAGCGAAAACCTACTTGGAAACACAGGTACAGGCTCTGCTGAGTTGCTAACAGGTAAATTTAGAGCTTCAGGAAGAAGCTTCCAAGACGCAGGAAAAGCACTTGTTATGGCACCAATTGACCTAACCAGAAACGCAATTTCAGGCACAATGGGTATTTTCCAAACAACTGCAGACGAAATTGCATACTTGGTTGACCCAAGTGGTATGAGAATTTCTCAAGTTAACCCAGAGCAAAAAATTACAATTGCTTTCGGAGAATAACAAAATTTTATAAAAAGGTAGGGCGAGAAATCGCCCTATTTTTTTCAAAATAAAAAAGCCGTGCAAGACGGCTTAAGGATTTTAGTTACAAATAAGTTAGAAATTAAAATTTAAAATTAAACATATTTAGGTGCACTTTCTTTAATAGAATTTGAAATTGCATCTTTGTTAGCATTATATTCTGCATCCAACATCTTAATTCTAGTCAACATTTGGTCTCTTTCATGAGTCAATTTTTTCTCAATTTTATGAAGATGTTCTCTTAGTTGATTAATATAAGCGTTAGTAGCTTTATGTAAAAAATCTAAAAATATTTTTTGAGGAGAAATAGGTGCTAAACCTTTTTTTCCAACCATATAATATCTTCCAGTTTTAGGGTCAAGCATACCATTTTGTCTGATAAACATATCAGTTTCAAATTTTGCTCTTTCGTATGGACTAACAACACAACCACAATCTAACCAGCTTGGTTTGCCACAATTCATAACACCATTTGTTACGCTTGTTGCATAAGATTGTAATGACATCAATTTTTGATTAATATTCATCAATTGATGTTCCATTTCTATACGCTGACCAAGAATGGCCTGATTTCTGAGTGATAATGTAACCCAACCCATCAGTAAACTTCCTAACTTCTAACTTCCTTACTTATATAAAGTGATTTTGTTTAAAAAAATTGTCTTTTGGTTAATATTTTGTTAACATTTCTTAATATTCCAAAACAACAAAACTCAAAAAGGCTATTACCACTACTTTTTAAACTCTTTTGCCCTTAAAGATTTATGGAATGTAATTGCAAACCTATGTGCCTCATCTCTAATTCTTTGAAATAAATATAGGGCAGGGGAAGTTCTTGGGAAAATAACAGGTTCAGATTGATTTGGCAAAAACACTTCTTCTTCTCTTTTTGCCAAAGAAACAACATTCAATTTTAAGCCAAATTCTTCAACAATTTCCATAACACTAGACAATTGCCCCTTACCACCATCAATAATAAATAAATCTGGAGCTTTATCTTGTCCTTGTGCAATTCGCTTCAAACGCCTTGTTAAAACCTCTTTCATAGACTTAAAGTCATCAACTTCGCCTCTTTGAAGAGTTTTAATTTTATATTTTCTATATTTAGATTTTTTAGGCTGACCATCTTGAAAAACAACTCTACTTGCAACAGTGTTTGTTCCTTGCGTGTGCGAAATATCATAACATTCAATAACATTAGGGAAAGTTGGCAAATTAAGCTTGTCTTGAATCCAAGAACCAACCTCATTATAATCATTTTGAATTTGCGCAAGTTCTTTAAGTTTAATTTGCTCTAAATACAATTCGGCATTCTTTTTTGCCATAGCTAAAATTTCAAATTCATTTTTCTTCTTTGGAATAGCAATAGAAACCTTGAAGTTAGCCCTTGTTTCAAGCCAAGAGCTTAAAATTTCTGCCTCATTGAGCTTAATTTCTGTAATAATTTTTTGAGGAATGTTGTCTGCACTAAGTGCAAAATAATATTCACGAACAACTGTTTCTAAAACATCTTCTTTCAAGCTTTCATCCAATTGAGTAAAAGAAAAATCTTTTTTGTTTATTAACCTTCCCTCACGAATTTGCAAAATTGAAGCCGTGTATGTGCCACCATCAAAAGCTGAAGCAATATAATCGCAATTTAATTTTGTGTTTTCAGAAACAACTTTTTGCTTTTCAATTGTTTTTAAAATATCTTCAATACTATTTCTAATATGCATTGCACGTTCAAATTCAAGCTTAGATGAAGCCAATTCCATTTCATGCTTTAAAATTTTAATTAGCTCCATTCTTTTACCAGATAAAAACATTTCGCATTTTTTTAATATATTTTGATAATCTTCTGGGCTTATTAACCTTTGGCAAGGAGCTGTGCATTTTCCTATGTCATAATAAAGGCAAGGACGAGAATTAAATTTTGGAGTTTTGCACTTTTTAAGTGGAAAAATCTTCTCTAAAATATCCAACGTTACATGCATTGCACGAGAATCTGTATATGGACCATAATAACGACCCTTTAGGGCATTCATGTTTGATTTTCTTGCAATTATAATTCTTGGATATTCCTCTTTTGTAATAACAAAATAAGGAAATTTTTTGTCATCTTTTAACAAAACATTGTATCGTGGCTTATATTTTTTTATTAATTCATTTTCTAAAATCAACGCTTCAATTTCAGAATCAACAACAATACATTCAATTTTTGCAATTTTTGGAACTAAATGTTCAAGTTTTGGGGACGGATTTTTGTGTTTAACAAAATAACTTCTTACCCTTTTTGAAAGATTTTTAGCTTTGCCAACATAAATAACTTCGCCCTTATCATCAAAATATTGATAACAACCAGGAAGGTTTGGCATTAATTTAACTTGTTCTTTAATACTATCTTTCATATTAAAATTTTAACATTAAACCAAAGAAAATTAACAGCCCTCATCCCAAGATTTTAATTTTTGGTAGTTATCAACTGCATGATACATAATATTTGCCCTAAACTTCCCAACTCCTGTTGATATTAAAAGTGCTCTAAAAATTTTGCTAGATAAATTTCTGTTATGTTTTATATATTTTGGCTCTTCACACATTCTATCATGCACCATAGACGGCAAAAGAAACTCTAAACTACCCTTTTTCCCAATTAATGGACGAAACATAAAAGGTATTGAAGCCCCGTCCCAAATGTAATCTTCTTTAAAAGGAATAATATAAAAATTTTTCTTATGTTTAATTTGAAAATTTACACTATTCCTCAATGTGTATGGTTTTCTTCTTTTTTCTTGCCTCGCCCCCTTTGTATCATTTGGTAAAAACGCACGCACAGCAATTGCTGGCATTAAGTCAGAACATATCCTTAATTCATCATCTTCGTAAAAATCAATCATAAAAATTCCTCCTTGATTTAGTTTAACCAAAGAGGAATTTAAAAAATATTTTTATGGTAGCTCAAACCCTAAAGCTACATATTATCCATATCTATTGGCGCTTGAAGCTTTTCAACCTCATGGATAGGCTCTTGGACTCTATCTTCAGGAGGCGTTGTTATTAGAGATTTAACAGGCTTTCCAGTTCCTTTCAAAGTTTGGCCAACAGCACGTTCTAGCCTAGCTTTTGAGCTATTGAAGTCATACAAAGTTCTTAAATATGAAATTCTAGCGTCCATTAAAGCAATTTGGGCATCTTTAAACTCAATTGGGTCAGACAAGCCAACATTATATCTGCCTTCTGCAATTTCATAGTTTTCAAATGCTTGTTTAACACCCATTTCGGCAACAGGTATTCTATCTCTTTTTTCTAATAAAGTTGCATATGTTTCTTGAATTTCAAGATAAATATCATTTACAGAAGATTTTGTAGAATATTGTTGTTGAGTATATAAGTGTTTCGCTTCATCAATTTGATTTTTAATTAAAACAGGATTAATTACTGGGAATTGAAGAAATCCACCTATGCTATACCAAGAACCATTAGAACCCTCTCTTCCTTTTCCGGCTGAGTATGAGCCGTCAAAAGCTAGTTGTGGGAAGAATGATTTTTTGGCTAATTTAACATATTGGTCTGCAAGTTCAACTTGAGTTAGAGCAATTTTTAATTCTGGTCTTTCTTTATTTGCAATATCAATAACATCTTTAATCCCAATTTCAATATCTTCATTTGGAAGTTCAGCATCAATTGTATATGGCGAAATGAAAGGCAAACCCATAATATTATTTAATCTGCTAACTGCTTTATCAACTTCATATTGAGCTTCAATTAATTTTGCTCTTGCGTCAGATAAATTAACTTCTGAAATCGTAACATTGATTTTTGGCTTTAGCCCAACTTCATAAAAACCAACTGCTTGCCTATGACATCTTTCAAATTGTTCAACTGTTTCTTTCATAACAATTTCGTTTTGAAGTGCCAAAATTAGGTAGTAGTAAGCATCTTTAACTTGGAAAATAACATCATTAACTGTTACATCAATAGCGTCAATGCTTGCTCTGTGGTCTAATTTACTTATTGTCCATTGATTTTGAATAACACCAAAATCATAAACGAGTTGCGTTACCCCAATTGAGCCATATAAATATCTTGTATATGGGTCTGTTTTTGAGCCTGAAGTAACATCTGGCTTCATTCTTGAAATTCCAGCTCCTAAATCTATATTTGGGGTGTAGCCTGATATAACTTGTCCACGTCTTGATTTATATGAAGCGGCATTTGCATACGCAGCCTTAATTTTCGGATTATTTACAAGTGCAAGCTCTAAGCAATCTGCCAAATCGTATTCAGGGCTTTTTGAAACACTACCCTCAATTTTATTATCTCTTTTGGCTCCACCAACTGGCATATAACCTTCTGTTGGAATTAAATATTGGGTATAGTCTATTTTTTTCTTTCCAAATAATTTTACATCATCTTGTTTTTGTTGTTCTTTATTTTCTTTGTCATAAGTGCCCATAAGTCTAATTGGAAGCTTTGTTTCATCTTTTGGCAAAACATATTCTTCCTGAGCACAAGCAAAAGGTGCTAGGGCAAAAACCAATATTAAAGAAAATATTTTATTCAGCTTTTTTGTCATTATTTTCCCTTTTAGATTTTTTCGCATAATATTTTTCAACTAAATCTTGAACTAAAACATAGAAAGCAGGAACCATAATTGTTCCAACAACTGCTGCTGCCAACATTCCACCAAAAACGGTTACACCCAATGAGTGTCTAGATTCAGAACCAGGACCAGCAGCAAATACAAGAGGCAAGATACCTAAAATAAATGCAATAACTGTCATCATAACTGCTCTAAATCTGATTTTTGCAGCTTCCATTGCTGCTTCTTTAATGGTTGCACCGTTTTCATATGCAGTTTTAGCAAATTCAACAATAAGAATTGCTTGTTTTGCAGCAAGACCAATTAACATAATAAGCCCAATTTGAGCATATAAGTCTAGAGAAAGCCCTGCAATATATTGGAATAATAATGCTCCAACAACAGCGATTGGTGCAATAAGCATAACACCCACAGGAAGCATCCAACTTTCGTAGAGAGCAACCAAGAATAAATATACAAAGACAAGAATAATAAGCATAATAGCAACAATTTGCCCAGATGCTTCAATTTCTTGCAAGGTTGTTCCACTCCAAGCAAATGTCATATCTGATGGAAGATATTTTTCAGAAACATCTTTCATAGCATTAATAGCGTCCCCTGTACTTTTCCCAGCAGCTGGACTACCTTGAATTTGAACAGATTTATATAAATTAAATCTTGAAATAGAATAAGGACCTGTTACCTCTCTTAAGCTAATTACAGAGCTTAGAGGTGCCATTCCTGTTTTAGATTTGACATAAATTTTCTTCAAATCATCTGGCTTGCTTCTGTATTTATCTTCAGCTTGAACAATAACTCTGAATACACGACCATATTTGTTAAAGTCGTTTACATAAGTTTGCCCAAATTGAGAAGATAAAGCTGTGTATATTTCTTGGATGCTAATTCCCTGTGCCATTGCTTTAGCATAATCAATATCTACAATCATTTGTGGGTTATTAAAGTTATATGTTGTAAATATTTGAGTCAAATCTGGGTTTTGGTTTGCACGACCAATAATATTTAATGCCTCATTACCTAATTCTTGAGGATTTCTGTCGCCTTTATCTAAAAGTTGATATTCAAAACCACTGTACATGCCCATACCAGAAATTGCTGGAGGAGTAGACACGAAAGCCTTAACATCTGCAACCTTTGAGGTTATTTTGTTAACCTTGTTTTTCATACCTTGCAAAGTGCAATCATCATTAAATTTTTGTTCTTTTGACTTGAATAAGCTTTTGTAAAATGGGTCTTTTAATCTGCTATGCCAATCTTTAAGGTCAACAATAAGCATTGCAGAGTTTTCGCCATTTATACCAATTAAGCCCAACACTTTTTCAACACCTTTTAGATTCATAATTTCTTGTTCAATTTTTGTTGAAAAAGAATCTGTTCTAGCTAATGTTGAACCATCTGTAAGTTGCATTGTTACAAACAGAGCACCTGAATCTTCTTCTGGTAAAAATCCACTTGGAAGAATTACAAATAATCCGAATAAAGAAACTAAAAGCAAGCAAAACGCAACAACTGTTGCTTTGGCACTATAAACAAAATATTCAGACCATTTTAGATATTTATCTCTAATTTCATCAAATTTAATATTGAATTTTTTAATAGTAACATCCCAAATGCAAGCTAAGTATTCTCCCAAAATCAACGCTTTTTCTTTTAATGTTTCGCCTTTATTATTTGCCCAATAATCTTTATGGAATTGGGTATATCTATCAAAAACAGTTCTTGAAATAAGCTCTTCTTTAGATTTTAAAATAGTTGCACACAAAGCAGGTGCTAAAGTTAGAGCCATAATCGCTGAAAAACCAATTGATACAGCAATCGTAACTGCAAATTGTTGGAACATTTTTCCTTGAATACCTGTCATAAAAGCAACAGGAACAAATACTGCCATAAGAACTAAAGATGTTGCAACAACAGCACCTGAAACTTCGTCCATAGTAATAATTGTTGCCTCTCTAGGTTTTAGGCCAGCTTCAATATGCCTTTGAACATTTTCAACAACAACAATAGCGTCGTCTACAACCGTTCCAACTGCAAGAACAAAACCAAAGAGAGTTAAGGTGTTTAGCGTAAAACCAAACATTGCAAAGAATGTTATTGTTCCAATTAAAGAAACTGGAATTGCAGCAAAAGGAACTAATGAAGCTCTCCAATCTCCTAAGAATAAATAAACTGTTAAAACAACCAAAATAATTGCAAGAACAATTGCGTGAACAACTTCGTTCAAACTTTCTTGAATAAATTCTGACTCATCTCTAATGATTTCATATTCAATTCCTGGTGGAAAATCTTTTGATAATTGCTCCATTTTTTCATTACACAATTTTGCAACTTCAACAGCATTCGCTTCTGCCAATTGGTTAATTTGAATTGCTGCCATTGGCTTCATATTTAATCTACTATTAAATGTGTATGATTCAGAATCTAATTCAACTCTTGCAACATCTTTTAGCCTAATTGCTTCCCCTGTTGGGAGAGATTTAACAATTATATTTTGAAATTCTTCTGCAGATTGAAGTCTTCCTTTTGTTCTTAAAGTAATTTTAATATCTTGTTTGTCTGTCATAGGTTCAAGCCCAACTTCCCCTGCTGGAATTTGAGCATTTTGATATTGAATAGCACTATGAACATCACTTGGAGAAACGCCCAAAGCTGCCATTTTACTAGAATTTAACCAAACTCTAATTGAATAGTTTCTAGAGCCAAAAACTTGAGCATCTGCAACACCAGGAACTCTGGCTAATTCTTCTTGTAAGAATATTGCAGCATAGTTTGAAACGGTAACAAGGTCAACAGAATTATCTGGAGAACGAATACCATAAATTACAATACCTGAACCAGATGTTGATTGTTTAATTCTAAGCCCATATTGACGAACAGACTCTGGAAGTCTTGGAGTTGCTAAAGATGCTCTGTTTTGAACATTTACAACGGCCATATTTGGGTCTGTTCCAACTTTAAAATAAACACTTAATTTATATGAACCATTAGAGGATGTTGAAGTCATGTAAATCATATTTTCAACACCATTAATTTGTGCCTCAAGAGGTGCTGCAATTGTGCTTTCAACAACATCTGCAGAAGCACCAGGATATGAAGCTGATAGAACAACTTGAGGAGGAGTAATTGTTGGATATTTTTCTAGTGGAACTCCTGCCATTGAAATCAAGCCTGCCAAAACAATGACAAGCGAAATTACTATCGCAAAACGTGGTCTATCAATAAATATTTTTGAAAAATTCACTATCCTCTACCTTATAAAAAATTTATAGTATATCTTTTTTAATATGTTTTTAATTTTTCTTTTTGCTTTTTTAAAAAAGCTTTCTTGTTTTTTAGGTTTAACTGCTTTTTGAATTTCAGGGTTTGTATTAACATCATCAATTGTTTTGCCCATTTTTTCAAATTCTGCAATTTCTTCTTCAGATAATACTCTTGTTTGAACTCCGTCCCTTAAAGCTACAACGCCACCTGAAACAAATTTATCGCCTAATCCAATACCAGATTCAATAATCCAATTCTTTTCAAATTGACCTTGAGTTTTAATTCTTGTTAATTTTGCTTTTCCTTTTTCATCAAGAATATAAATATATTGACCCGATTGGTCTTGCAAAACTGCAGTTTGAGGGATAACTAATCTTTTAACTGGTGTGTTTGAGAATATTTTAACATTTACAAAATCGCCAGGAATTAAGATATTATCTGGGTTTTCAATTGTTGCACGAAGCTCAATTGTTCCTGTTGTTTCTGAAATTTTATTATCATAAAAATCAACTGAGCCATCATGAGAATAAACTGAACCATTTGGCAGAGTAAGCTCCATTTTGATTTTTTTCTTTTGTTTAACGGTTGGCATAATGGTGTCATCTCTTAATTCATAAAATCTTTTTGAATCTAGAGAATATAAAACATAAATTGGGTCAGTGCTCATAATTTCAACAATAGAGCCACCTTCTGGAGTAACATAGTTGCCAACTTGTTTTCTCAAAATTCCAATTTTTCCAGAAACTTTTGCTGTGATATTTGTATAGCCATAAAGTCTTTCGGCGTCAGCAAGTGCAGCCTTGCATGCATCAACTGCAGCATGTGCCATATCTTTATTTGCTTCTGTTTCGTCATAAGTTGCTTTAGCAATATAATCTCTTGCAAGAAGTTCTTTAGCACGTTCATAATCTAAATCTGCTTTTTTAGCCTTTGCAATTGCTGATTGCAAGTCTGCTTTTGCAGCATTTAGGGCGATAATTCTAGATTTTGTATCAAGAGTAATTAATTTTTGACCTTTTTTAACAAAATCCCCATCTTTAAAGTGTCTTGCTTCAATTGTTGTTGAAAGACGAGGGATAACCGCAACAGTTTCTTTTGCAACAATTCTTCCAGGTGCTTCAATTGTTGGTAGCACTTCTGCTTCTTTAATTTCACTAACAACAACTTTTGGCATCATGGATTTAGCCATCATCATGCCTCTATATTTACTAGATAAAGCAGTAAACGCAAAACGCAATATAACAAGTGCTATAAATGCTACTATTATGACAATAGTCCATTTTTTAGAATTCATAAATTCTCCCCAATAATTTTATTACCAAAAATTGTAGCAGAAAAAAAATATATAAGCTAGAAATTTACATAAAAAAATCAATAATTTCGGCAATCAAGATTAGAAAAAATGAGATTATTTTTTTACCCAAAAAAAATTAACATATTATTGAACAAAAAACAGGTATTTTTATGGGTAAATTTATTGAATATTTAAAAATGACAAACAAAAAAGCTGAAAAATATAACAAAGAAATTAAAAAATCTAATCTAGAAACCAAATTTCAAAATAATCCATTTAGAGAAATGGGCGAAAAAACCTTTGTTTGGGTTGATAGAGAGTAATTATTTTTTAAACATTAGAGAAGTTTGTATAAAATCTTTTGCATTATTAATAGGAACAGCAAAACCTATTCCAATGTTTGAACGATTATTGTCTGGGTTATATATTGCTTGGTTTATTCCTATAATTTCGCCTTTCATAGTAATTAATGGGCCACCAGAACAACCTGGATTTATTGCTGCGTCTGTTTGAATTTTATTTCTTTCATAATCAATTCTAGACACAATTCCTGTAGTTAAAGTTCCATTAAAACCAAACGGATTCCCTATCGTAAGCACTCTTTGCCCAACTTTAATTTCTTCAGAATCTCCAAATTTTGCTGGAATTAAAGGAGCTTTTGGATTGATTTTCAAAAGGGCTAAATCATTGTTATTTTTTAATATTGCAATAATTTTGGCACTATAATTTTGCCCATTATGAATTGTAATTTCAATATTTGAAGCACCAGCAACAACATGCATACTTGTTAAAATTATTCCGTCAGAAGTTACAACACAGCCTGTTCCTGTTGAAACTCCTTCTTTTGTGTCTGCCTCAATTGAAACAATTGAGGGATTTGTTTTTTCATATATATTTATTGTCCTAATTTCGTCTTGAGAAAGCTCACCAGAAAAAGATAGTGCAGGCGAAGAAATATTAAGAAATATTAAAAGAGCCTGAAAAATAATCAATTTTTTACAAAATTTTGTTTTTTTTAATTTAAGGAAGTTTAATTGGTACATAGCAAAATAGATTATTAAGAATAATTAACTTAAATTAATTGCCTAATTTTCTATATCGTGCTAGCATTTTAGGAAGTTTTAAAGAAAGAAGAAAAAATGAAAAAAATTGAAGTTTTCAAAAAACACTTAAGAGAAAAAAGGGCAATCAAGGTTATTTCAGGCATTGATAATTATAATGAAGCATTAGTCAAAAAGGTTGCAATTGCAGCTCAATCTGGTCTTGCAAGTGCTGTTGATGTTGCAGCTAGAGAAGATATCATTAAAATTGCAAAAGAAAATACAAAACTACCAATTTTTGCTTCATCAACACAACCTTTTGCACTTTTAAATGCAGTTAGAGCAGGTGCTGATGCAGTTGAAATTGGAAACTTTGAAGCACTATATAAAATTAATGCGTCTTTATCAGCTAATGAAGTTTATGAAATCACTCTAGAAACAATGGATTTATTATCTAAATATGAAACATTTATTTCAGTCACAATTCCAGGAACTTTATCAATTGAAGACCAAATTGAACTAGCTGAAAAACTTGAAATTCTAGGTGTTGATTTAATTCAAACAGAAGGTGTTAATAAAGCTAGCCAAAAAGCACAAAGCACAATTTCAAACACATTAGAACTTGTTAAAAGAGTTAATGTTCCAATTATGACAGCAAGTGGCTTAACTCCTCAAACTGTTCCAATGGCATTTGCTTCAGGTGCTAGTGCAGTTGGCGTTGGTTCTTGCATTAATAAACTAGATACTCAAATTGCTATGATAGCAGCTGTTCGCCAAATTGTTGGTTCTGTTGCATACAGAAACAAGGTTATGGGCGATATCAGAGTAAATGCTTTAGTTTAATTTGTTTAAAATGTTTCAAGAAAGCACTCATTATGGGTGCTTTTTTTGTATGCAAAATTTTGTGCTATAATCTTTAGCAATACTCAAAGGGGACAAAAATGCCTGTATATTTATTCTTTGGAGAAGAAGAATATTTATTAGATAAAGAGCTGAAAAGTTTGAAAAAAGATGTTTTGGGAAGTAATGTTTCAGAGCTTAATTATATGAAACACGACAACCCAAACGGAAAAACTATTCAAGAAATTTTGCTTTCAAATCCTATGCTTTTTGGTCCGACAATGCACATTATAAAATTCAACAAAACCTTGCTTGGAGCAAAAAAAGGCGCAGTTTCTGATGAAGAACTTGAAAAAGTTATTGAAAAAATGAGCTTAGTTAACCCAAATGTTCATGTTGTTTTTACTTGCCAGCTTGAACACAACCCTGAAAAAAAACCAGATAAAAGAAAAAAAATATATAAAGCATTTACCAAATTAGGAACGGTTAAAGAGTTTGCACCTCAATTTAAAACATATGAAAACGCTAAATTTATCCCAATTATTCAAAAAATTGGCAAAGAAAAAGGGATAACACTAACAGATGAAGCCATAATTTGCCTTGTTGAAACTGTTGGGGTGTATTTAATTGATATTGATTCTCAATTAGAAAAATTAAAACTTTATGCTCATCCGAACACAAAAATTACAAAAGATATGATTGCTGAAATTTCAGTTGTTAATGAAGATGTATTCAAAACTGTTGATTTAATTTTAGAAAATAAAACCGAAGAAACATTGGCAAAAATTTTGAATATGCTTGACAAAACGCACTATTTGCAAATTTTAGCCATTCTTCAAACAAATTTTTTAAAACTTTTGCAAACTAAACTTTATTCTAGCAAATATCCAACATCAGAAATTGCAAGAATGTTAGGGCAAACAGATGGTGTTGTTTATATTAATCAGAAAAAAATTCAAAATGTGCCATTAAATGAGCTCATAAGAATTAAGCAAAATTTATCAATAATTGAATTTAAACTCAAAACTGGCGAATACAAAGAGCCAATGCTTGCTTTTGAAAGAATGCTTTTGGGAGGAAAATTATGCTAAATTCTGTTTTTCACAATAATTTTCCTTTTGTTGCAAAATATTTTGAAGAAAAATTATCTAAATATTTTGAAGATAAAACTTCATTTCCACAATCAATTATTTTAGAAGGCTCAGACACTTGGGGCGGGCTATTTTTAGCTCTTGAATTATCAAGAATATTGAATTGCGAAAACGATAAAGAAGAATTTTGTTTTTGCAGAAACTGCAATTGGACAAGAGATATGCAACACCCAAGCATTATTTTGGTTAGCCCAATTGATTTTAAAGAAGCTGACGGCGACAAATCTAAAACTGTAATTTCTGCAAACCAATGCACAGAAATTGCCAAAAAACTTGAGGAAACATCTGATTATCACAGAATTTTTATATTTTTAGACGCAAAATCTGAAGAATTATCTGAAGTTGAAAGAGCAAAACTTGAAAAATATTCTTCTCTAAATTATCAAATAAAAGAAGATTGGCACCCAGAACCATTAAATCGCAAAATTTTTCAAGACAGGGCTGCAAATGTTATTCTGAAATCAGTTGAAGAACCACCAAAAAGAACAACTTTTTTCTTTTTAACGAACAATAAAGAAAACATAATTTCAACAATTGTTTCACGTTCTCAAATATTCAAAATGCCTGAAAAAATAGATAAATCTGAAAGTAGTTATATTAATAGCCTATTTAAAAATTATCCAAATTTTGACCTTTATGAAGCACTTGAAATTTCTGCAAAACTTCAAACTTATATTAAAGAAAATTCAATTTTATCTATAAACCTTATAACCATGCTTGCTAATTATTTTTCAGAGCTTTTAAAGGCAAATGCAGGCAATAAAAATTTTATAAAAATATTTAGAGAAGACACTAAAAAAATATATAAAGCCGAAAAAATGATTAAAGCCTCAATGCAAACAAAAAATGTTTTAGATTGGCTTTTAATTGAGCTTGTTCATAAATAATTTTGTTAAGATTTTTGCAAAATCTCTTTTTTATAGTAATATTTTCTTAAGGAGAAGGAGATTAAAGTGAGTCAAGCTAACTTATTTAACCATGGAAAAATCGTTCCTGTTGACATCAAAGGGGAAATGAAAAAGTGCTACATAGACTACGCTATGAGTGTTATCATAGGTCGTGCTTTACCTGATGTTAGGGATGGACTTAAACCTGTTCATAGAAGAATTTTATATGCCATGAATGAACTTGGCATGTATCCAGATAAACCATACAAAAAATGTGCCAGAATCGTTGGGGAAGTTTTAGGTAAATACCACCCACACGGCGATAGCTCTGTTTATGAAGCTCTTGTTCGCTTAGCACAAGATTTCAACACAAGATACTTAGTTGTAGATGGTCATGGAAACTTTGGTTCAATTGACGGCGACGGAGCTGCTGCAATGCGTTATACAGAAGCACGTATGCATAAAGTTACCACAGCAATGTTAGCTGATATTGATTGCGAAACTGTTGAATTTACTCCAAACTTTGACGGTTCATTAATGGAGCCTATGGTTCTTCCAACAAGACTTCCAATGCTTCTTTTAAATGGTTGTTCTGGTATCGCAGTTGGTATGGCAACAAACATTCCACCTCATAACTTAAGCGAAGTTGTAGATGGAACAATTGCTTTAATTGATAATCCAAACATCACAACTCAAGAATTGATGACTTATATCAAAGGTCCAGACTTCCCAACGGCTGCAACAATTCTAGGAACTCAAGACATTAAACAAGCCTACGAAACTGGTCGTGGTTCAATTAAAATGAAAGGTGTTTCTCACTTTGAAGAATTGCAAGGTGGTGGAGGCAGACAATCTAGAACTGCAATTATTATTGACGAAATTCCATACCAAGTTAACAAAGCACAATTAATTGAAAAAATTGCTGAGCTTGTTAAAGATGGCAAATTAACAGGTATTTCAGATATTAGAGATGAATCTGATAGAGAGGGTATGAGAATAGTTATTGAGCTTAAGCGTGATGCTAAGCCTGATGTTGTTAGAAATAACCTATTCAAATTCACAGCTCTAACTTCAAGCTTTGGTGTAAACCTTGTAGCTCTTGTTGGCAAACAACCAAGACTTCTTAACTTATATGAAGTTCTTAATGAATTTGTTGAGCACAGAGTTGAAGTTGTTACAAGAAGAACTATTTTCTTCCTTAAAAAGGCTAGAATCAGAGCTCATATTTTAGAAGGTTTAATTATTGCCCTTAATGCTCTAGATGAAGTTATTGAGTTAATTAAAAAATCTCCAAATATGGAAACAGCTCGTCAAGGCTTAATGGAAAGATTTGGCTTAGACCTTGAACAATCTAATGCAATTCTTGAAATGCAATTAAGAAGATTAACAGGTCTTGAACAAGACAAAATCAAAGCTGAATATCAAGGCTTATTAGAAAAAATTAAAGAATATGAAGCAATATTGGCTGACAGACAAAAAGTTCTTAACATTATTAAAGAAGAACTTTTAGAAGATAAAACAAAATTTGGCGACGATAGAAAAACTCAAATTGTTCAAGACGAAGGCGAAGTTTCAATTGAAGACTTAACACCAAACACACAAATGGCTGTGTTTATCACTCGTCAAGGATACATTAAAAGAATTTCACTAGACACTTTTGAACGCCAAAACCGTGCAACAAGAGGCAAAGGTGGAATGAAAACAAAAGAAGATGATGATGTTGATATGTTCTTTACTGCAATGATGCACGATAAAGTCCTATTCTTCTCATCTAAGGGCGTTTGCTACAGCTTGAATGTTTATGACTTCCCAGAAGGTGGTCGTCAAGCTAAAGGACTTCCTATTATTAATGTTCTTCCAATAGACCAAGATGAAAAAATTACAGCAGTTGTTCCTGTTAAAGAATTCAGACCAGATTTGAATTTGATTATGCTTACAAAACAAGGCTCAATCAAAAAAATTGAGCTTGAAAACTTCAAAAACATTAGAAGAACAGGAATTATTGCAATAGGCTTAAATGATGGCGATACTCTAAACTGGGTAAAATTAGCTCAAGAAAATGATGAAATCATAATTGGCACTTCTTGTGGTATGGCAATTCGCTTCCCAGTTAATGACTTACGCCCACTAGGACGTTCTGCTAGAGGTGTTGTAAGTATGAAGTTGCGTTCAGATGACTTTATCATTGGTTGCGATATTGTTCCTCAAGAATATGACGCAGACCTATTGGTATTAACTTCAGACGGATTTGGAAAACGTTCTAAACTTTCTGAATTTAGAGCACAGAATAGAGGTGGTTTAGGTTTAATTGCAACCAAATTCAAATCTAGTGCTTCAAGACTTGTAGCTTTAACCATTGTTGAAGAAAAAGATGAAATTATGGTTGTTTCAGCAAATGGAGTCGTTACAAGAGTTAGTGCTTCAGCAATTTCAAGACAAGGCAGACCTGCAACAGGTGTTAAAGTTCAAAACTTAACAGAAGGCGACAGCGTTGTTTCTGTTAATAAAATTGTTGAACCAGATGAAGAAGATGAAATTGAAATTCAAAAAGAAACTCTTCCTGAAGATAATTCAACAGTTCAAGCAACTTTAAATCTTTTAGGTAATGAACCTGAAGTTCAAGAATAATTAAATAAAATATACTAAAATGCTCCATTTATTGGAGCATTTTTTTAATTTAAAATTATAAATTAATACAACTTAAATTTCATAACAGTATTTGAAACTTGTTCCGAAACAAACAATGTGTCGCCTTTAATAGTTAAAAAATAAGGATTTTTTACAGTTGCAATAATTTCTTTTGTGCCTTTTTGAGAAATTTTTAAAATGTTACCAAGCGAA
>JAZSMU010000101.1:0-9522 GCA_045536045.1 Candidatus Gastranaerophilales bacterium | reverse complement strand
ACTTCAGAAACGCCACCAGCTTCGCATTCATTAATTGAAAGAACTTGAGTTTGCCAGCCTTGATTTTGTGCATAGCGAAGATACATTCTCATAAGGTCGCCAGCAAAAATATTCGCTTCATCCCCACCTGCTGAGCCTCTATTTTCAAGCATGATGTCTTTGTCATCCCTTGGGTCTTTAGGAAGCAGAAGAACTTTCATTTTTTCTTCAAGAGCTGGAATTTTTGCTTCGTTAGTTGTGATTTCTCCTTGCAAAAATTCTTTCATGCCAGCATCTTTTTCGCCTTTTAAAAGCTCATGAGCCTCTTCAATTGCGTCTTTTGCTTCTTTGTATTCTGTGTATGTTTTAACTGTTTCTTCCATAGATTTTCTTTTTTTAGATAAATCTTTGAAAGTTTCATAGTCTTGAGCAACTGCTGGGTCTGAAAGTTTTATCCCTAATTCAATATAATTTTTTTCAATTTGTTTAATTTTTTCTAGCATATCTTTCATTTGTAGGCTTTTCCTTAAATTCTTAAAGTTATTATATAATAAAAAATAAGATTTTTCTTGTATTTTTTTTATTTTTGAGAGATACTATTTTTGTTCATGAATTTGAGCTTTGAAATATTGAATAAATGACATTGTGGCTGGGTAGCTCAGTTGGTGAGAGCGTTCGGCTCATACCCGAAAGGTCGTCAGTTCAAATCTGACCCCAGCTAATATTTACAAAAAAGAGAGCAAATAGCTCTCTTTTTTATTGCGAAAATAGCTAATTTAATTGTTGGTATTTTTATGCCTATTTTAATTTTTCATAAATTAGCGTTCGGCTCCCTCTCAGAAAACTTGACATTTAGTCAATTTTTCTTCGGCAGAGTCCGAAAGGTCGTCAGTTCAAATCTGACCCCAGCTAATATTTACAAAAAAGAGAGCTATTTGCTCTCTTTTTATTGTTTTATCTGATTAAAATTCATAAACGACAATTGTTTGTTGCTGGGTTTATTTTGTTAATAAATACTCTTCCAAAGATTTTTCCCAAGCTGGAAGTTCGTTATTGTTCTCTAAAACACTGAATTTTGGGCGTTTGGCTGGGCGTGGGAAATCGCTTTCAATAATTGAAGTAACTCTCATATTACGTTTTTTGTATTCTAAAATTTTTCTTGTAAAATCTGACCAATTAACTTGCCCAGATGAGCAAATGTGGTATGTTCCGAAATCTCTTTTGCCTTTAACTATTTCAATAATTTTATAGCATAAATCTCTTGTCCAAGTAGGGCATGCAACTTGGTCATCAACAACAGAAATTTCATCTCTTAAAGATGAGAAAGTTAGCATTGTATCAACATAGTCTTTTTTGCCTGAGCCATAAAGCCAGCTTGTTCTAATGATGTAGTGTTTGTTGGTAATTTTTCTGATTTCATTTTCGCCCATAAGCTTAGATTTGCCATAAACTGAAATCGGATTTGTTGTGTCTGTTGTTGTATAAGGTTTGTTTTTATCTCCGTCAAAAACCATATCTGTTGAAACATATAAAATTGGAACATTTAATTTTTTGGCAATTTTTGCTAAATTTTTTGTTCCGATATGATTAACTGCGAATGCTTTTTCTGGCTCAACTTCGGCTAAATCTATGTTTGTGTATCCAGCAAGATGAATAATGAAATCCAGAGAAACTTTGTTCATAATTTCATTAACTAGTTTGGTGTTTGTAATGTCAAATATTTTAGAATTTGTTGCCCAGAACTGCCATCCTTCATTTTCTAGCATGGGGCATAATTCCCTACCTAAAAGTCCTGTTGCACCTGTTACTAATATTCTCATTCTAATTCCTTGGGGTTTAGCCGAATTTATTACTGAACAGTAGCAAAAAAGTGTGTTAAAATCAACTTATGAAAAAAATAATTTACACAATAATTTTTATATTAGTTTTTGTATTTCTCCTATCGCTTGTCCTTAAAAGGGATACGGGAGTTGATAATGTTGTTGAAAATAATTTAGAACCATTAAATATTGTTAAGATAAATGAAATAAAAAAAGAAAATGTTACGCTAAATAGTGTTGATTATATAAAAACAAAAGCAGATATTGGCAAGTTTGGAGGAAGTTTTATATCTTCAACTATTGGCGAAGGACCAAAAACTTTTAATCCTTTTAATGTTAATGACGCAACAAGTTCTTCAATAACATCTATGATGTATGATGGGCTTTTAGCAACAAATCCTTACACAGGGCAATTTGAGCCAAGACTTGTAAAAGATTTTGAAATTTCAAAAGATGGCAAAAAATATACTTTAAATTTAAGAAAAGGCATAAAATGGTCTGATGGTAGAGAAATTACTTCCGAAGATGTTTATTTTACATATAAAACAATTATTTTTGGTGGCTTTGGTAATACAAGCACAAGAGACATGCTCTATATTGATGGCAAGCTCCCAGAAGTTAAGGTTTGTGGAAAATATTGTGTTGAGTTTGAAACTACAAAACCTTTTTATCCGTTTTTAATGAATTTAACAACTTCAATTGCTCCAAAACATGTGTTTGAGCCAGCAACAAAAAAAGGAAAAGAATATTTTAATTCATTTTATTCAACTGCAATTAAGCCAAATAAAATGGTAACTTCTGGTCCATTTAGGCTTAAGGAGTATGTTCCTGCTCAAAGAGTTGTTTTTGAAAAAAATAAAAATTACTACATTTTGAATAAAAATAATGAAAAATTGCCATATCTTGATGAATATGTTGTTCAAATTGTTGGCGATATTAATAACGAAACTCTAAAATTTGAAGCTGGCGAAATTGATATTTTAAATTTGCAAGGCTCACTGGTTGGAAGATATAGGATTTTAGAAAAAAATTCTGATTTTAAACTTTATAACTTGGGTCCTACAAGCACAACTACTTTTTTAATGTTTAATATGAACAATAGAAAAGGAGAAAAGGGAAAATATTATGTTCATCCGACAAAGCAAAAATGGTTTCAGAGTTTGAATTTTAGAACTGCTGTTGATTGGGCAATAGATAGAGATTCAATTGTTATGAATATCTTATCTGGAATCGGTGCTCCATTGTTTTTGCCAGAGGGTCCGTCTTCTATTTATTTGAATAAAAATCTTACAAAAGGACATAAAAGAGATTTGGCTTATTCTAAAAAACTTTTAAAACAAGACGGATTTTATTGGGATAAATCAGGAATTTTATTTGATAAAAACGGTAACAGAGTTGAATTTGAGCTTTTGACAAATGTTGGAAACACACAAAGAGAAGCAGTTGGTGTTTCCATTAAGGAAGATTTAGAAGCCTTAGGTATAAAAGTTAATTTTAAACCAATTGAGTTTAATACTTTTGTAAATAGACTAACAAATTCTTATGAATGGGAAGCAGGGCTTATAGCTCTAACTGGAAACCCATTAGACCCATATAGTGGAAATAATGTGTGGACAAGCTTTGGAACTTTGCATATGTTTAACCAAAGAAATGAAAATGATAAAACTGAGCCAAAAATTCTTCCTTTTGAAAAAGAATTAGATGAGATATTTTTAACTGCTCCTTTGACTATGGTTTTTGAAAATCGCAAAAAATTATATGATAAATATCAAGAAATAATATATAAAGAAAAACCAATGATATATTTGTATTCTCCAACTGTTATAACTGCTGTTCGCAAAAAATTTGGCAACATCAATCCAACTCCATTAGGTGGAGCTATTTATAATCTTGAGGAGATTTATATAAAATAATTAATAAAAAATGAGCCATTTTTTTAAATGGCTCATTTTGATTTATCTAACTGGTTTTTTATGTATCAATATTTGTTGCGTAAACTGCGTTTGCTTCAATGAAATCACGTCTAGGAGCAACATTGTCGCCCATTAAGATATCAAATAATTCATCACAAAGCATAGCGTCTTCAATTGATACTTTCAAGAATGTTCTTGTAGTAGGGTCCATTGTTGTTTCCCAAAGTTGTTGAGGCATCATCTCTCCAAGACCTTTAAATCTTTGAAGTTGAACGCCTTTTTTACCTCTTTCTTCAATAAGTTTTTGAAGTTCGCTAAATGAATGAACTTCAACAGAATCTTCTGGTGTTTCAACTATAAGGACTTTTTCTTCTTCAATTAAGAATTGACGAATTTTTGGATATGCATTTTTGATTCTGTCATATTCGTTGCTTTTGATGATATTTCTTGTAATTAGCACAGGGTCAGCATCTTCGCCTACATTAATTTTAATGAAATATCTTTGATTTTCTTGGTTTTGCCCCATTTCAACGCTGTAATCTTTAGCTTCTTCAATACCATAATTATCTGCGTGGTCTTTAATATAGTCTGCAAGATAGTTTTTAATATTTGTGATTTTTTCTTCTGAGTCAAAGTCTTCAGGAGTAATTTCAGACCTAATTAAGCCACGAACAATAACTGATGGCATTTGATTAATAATTGGGTTATTGAATGAACGATAGTATGAGCCCATTGAATATAAAAGTGCTTCAAGCTCTGCATCTTTAACCATTCTAGATTTTGTTTTGTCATATAGACAAACATCTTTAATCCCTCTTTCTCTAAGTTTTTTGTCTAAAAATCTTTCATCATACAAATATTCAGAAGATTTTCCAACTGTTAATTTATAAAGTGGAGGTTGAGCAATATAAACGTGTCCATTTTCAATTAATGGTCTTGCATATCTAAAGAAGAATGTTAAAAGAAGTGTTCTGATGTGAGCACCGTCAACATCAGCATCTGTCATGATAACAATTTTGTGATATCTTAATTTTTCAATATCAACTTCTTCAGGGTTTTTAGAAATATTTACGCCAAGTGCTTGAACAATACTTTTGATTTCGTTGTTTGAATAAATTTTATCAAGTCTTGCTCTTTCAACGTTTAGAATTTTACCTCTTAAAGGTAAAATGGCTTGGAACATTCTGTTTCTGCCTTGTTTAGCAGAACCACCAGCTGAATCTCCCTCAACTATGTAAATTTCGCATTTATCTGCTTCGCGACTAGAGCAGTCTGCAAGTTTACCAGGAAGAGTTGAATTTTCAAGAACAGATTTTCTTCTTGTTAATTCTCTAGCTTTTCTGGCTGCTTCTCTTGCTCTTTGTGCTTGAAGAGTTTTTTCAATAATATATTTTCCGTCTTTTGGATTAAATTCTAACCATTCTTGGAATTTATCTCTAATGGCATCCATAACAGCAGGAGTAACTTCTGCGTTTCCTAATTTTTCTTTTGTTTGCCCTTCAAACTCTGGGTTTGAAATTTTAACAGAAACGATTGCAGTTAAGCCTTCGCGAACATCTTCGCCTGCTAGGTTTGCGTCAGAATCTTTTAAAAGATTATTTTTTCTAGCATAATCATTCAAAACACGAGTGATGGCATTTCTAAAGCCTGTTAAGTGCGTTCCACCATTATGAGTATTAATGTTGTTTGCAAAGCTTAAAACATTTTCTGTATATGAATTTGTGTATTGCATTGCAATTTCTACTTGAATGCCATCTACAGTTTTATCTATGTAAATTGGTGGGTTAAACATGCATTCTTTGTTTTTGTTTAAGTGTTCAACATAGCTTGCAATACCACCTTCATAGTGGAAAATGGTTTCTTTTTCTGTTTTTTCATCAACAAAAATAATTTTTAGACCCTTATTCAAGAATGCCATTTCTCTTAATCTTGAACCAACGATATCGCAATCAATTTCTGTTGTTTCAGTAAAGATTTCAGGGTCTGGCCAAAATCTTGTGTGTGTTCCTGTTTTGTCTGTTTCTGTTGTTTTTTCAACAGGATGAACAGGCTCACCTCTCATATATTCTTGTCTATGAACATAGCCTTGTCTTGAAACTTTAACAACCATTCTTTCAGATAGTGCGTTTACAACAGAAGCACCAACGCCGTGTAGACCACCAGAAACTTTATATCCACCATCTCCAAATTTTCCACCAGCATGAAGAACTGTGTGAACAATTTCAAGAGCTGATTTTCCTGAATCTGGCTTAATATCAACAGGAATACCACGACCATTATCTTCAACAGACACAGAGTTGTCTTTATGAACAGTAACAGTAATTGCTGTGCAATATCCAGCCAAACTTTCGTCAATTGAGTTGTCTACAATTTCATAGATGCAGTGGTGCAAACCTCTTTGGGAAGTTGAACCAATATACATCCCTGGTCTCATACGAACTGCTTCAAGACCTTCTAAGACTCTAATATTACTCGCATCATAATTTTGTTGTTGAGTGTCTGTCATTTATAAAATTCCCCTAAATCCTTTATATTATTATATTATAAACATATTTTGCTTGCAAATTTGTTTACAATTGAATTTAGGGCAAATTGGGCTTTATTTTTTAAAAATATATTTTTTTGCACATTCAAACATGGAATTGATTAACCCCTCGTTTATTTTTGAGTTGAATCCTCCAGAATTTAAATAATCAACCATAACCTCTATCCAAATATTAAAAACATCTGCCTTATCGCAATCAACCAATAAAAACATATTTTCTAGCTCAAGATAGTTTATTGGCAATGGTTTTGCACCTCTCAATATATCAACAATTTCTTTTCTTTTTTTCTTTTCAAAAAGCTTTAAATAATTTGCTGTTGATAGTCCTTTTGCCTTAATTTGATGTTTTAAATAATCAAGATTTTTATTATAAGGCTTTGGCTCGGCTTCAATTAAATATTCTTCAAATTCTTCTGGCTCAATATCCATAACAGTTGCAATTCTCTCTAGTGTTACACTTCGCCCCGAAAAAGGAACTGAATCGTCTATAAGGTTATAAATGTAAGATAAGGTAACACCTATCATTTGAGCAAAATCTTTTTTATGAATTTTGTTCTCTTCAAGAAAATTGGCAAGCTTTGTTGAGCTTTTTTCTTTCTTTTGGGCATTAGTGTCCATAATTCTCCTAAAAATTCTATTTACTGCTATAATGATAAGTAATTACTGAACTTTTTAATTAGCAAATGAGTTGTTAAAAAGTATTATTTAAAAATCTTTTAAAATTGAAAGGCAGATATGAAGGCAGTTATAGGGCTTGGAAATCCTGAAGAAAAATATGCAAAAACAAGACATAATGTTGGTTTTATGGTTGTGGCTGAACTTTTAAAAAGAGAGGATGCAAAAGTTTCAGACAAATTCAATTCTTTTTTTGCAAAATGTGGAGATACCCTATATTTAATGCCAAAAACATATATGAACAATTCTGGTCGTGCAGTTGTTGATTTAATGCGTTTTTATAAATTAGCCCCAAAAGACATTATTGTTGTTTTTGATGATGTTAGTTTGCCACTTGGAAAACTTCGCTTCAGAAAAGATGGCTCAGATGGTGGTCATAATGGGATTAAATCAATTATTGGTTTAACTGGTTCAAACAAATTTGCAAGATTAAAAGTTGGAATTGGCCCACAGCCTGAAGGATGGCCACTTGAGAATTTTGTTTTAGGAAATTTTACACATAAAGAGCAAGAAACATTAACAGAGGTTATTTCAAAATCTGCTGATGCAATTTCTGATTTTATAATGGATGTTGAATTTTCTAAACTTCAAAATAAATATAATTAAGCCCTTGAAAAAACTTCTAAATTTAATGGGTTGTCTGTTTTAATTGGGTTAAAATATGCTGCAGAAGCCACCATTGAGGCATTATCTGTGCAATATTTCATAGCTGGAGCATAAGCTTT
This sequence comes from Candidatus Gastranaerophilales bacterium, assembly GCA_045536045.1. GTDB lineage: Bacteria > Cyanobacteriota > Vampirovibrionia > Gastranaerophilales > Gastranaerophilaceae > RGIG1918. The sequence goes on along the minus strand of JAZSMU010000101.1, from coordinate 1,865 downwards.
ATAGCCATCATTTTCAAGTGCAAAAATTTTCTTTCTAAGCTCACTATTTGCAGCAACACCACCTGCTAAAACAACGGTTTTGTAGCCAAATTCATCCATCCAGAATTTTGTTTTTTTAACCAAAGTATTTGAAACACATTCTTGAAAACTAGCACAAACATCATTAACTGGAATTTCGCCATTAAAGCCTTGAATTAAGCGAAGCATAGCAGTTTTTAAGCCTGAAAAACTAAATTCTGAGCTTTGCACCTTTGCTTCTGGAAGCTTGAAAGCGTTTGGATTTCCACTTTGTGCTAATTTATCTAAAGTAACTCCACCAGGATATGGGAGCCCGATTAATCTTGCAACTTTATCATAAACTTCGCCAACAGCATCATCAATTGTTTGGGCTAAAATTGTTTGCTTGTCATAGTCTTCAACTTTAATGATTTGAGTGTGCCCACCAGAAACCAAAAGCCCAATAAATGGTGGTTTTAAATCTGTATCAATAAAATTTGCACAAATGTGTGCTTGAAGATGATTAACACCAATAAAAGGCTTATTGTGAACCAATGATAATGCTTTTCCAGCATTTAGACCAACCAAAAGACAGCCAACAAGACCAGGTCCTACTGTTGAAGCAAACGCATCAATTTCGCTTCTTTCAATTCCTGCAACTTCAAATGCTTCACTAACCACAACATTAATTGCTGATAAATGTTCTCTTGCAGCAATTTCTGGAATAACTCCACCAAATTTTTCGTGTGTTTTTATTTGGCTTGCAACAACATTTGCCAAAACCTCTCTGCCATCTTTAACAATGGCACAGGCTGTTTCGTCGCAACTTGATTCTAATCCTAAAATTAGCATTTTCCTACCTTTATGGTGTTGTTTTTTGTTTTTCTTTGATGTATTAATGATAGCATGAAAAAAATATTAACCACATTGTTTTCATTTTCAATATTAACGGCTTCAACAATGGCTCTTGAGCCTAATAAACAAGCTATTGAATTTTATAATCAAGGGATAGATTTTTATCAAACAGGAAACATTCAAAAATCAATTGAATTATTCAATTCTGCAATTTCTGAATGCCCCGATTTTTATGAAGCTTACTATAATTTAGCTCAAATTCAGTATGCAACAAATAAATTAGATGATGCTATTAAAACTTATGAAAAAATTGCAGAGCTTCGCCCTGAAGACGAAGAAAATATTTATTTCTTGGCTCGTTCTTTATATAAAAGAGGCTACTTAGCTCGTTCTTTAAGCTATTATCAAAGATTAACTCCAGAATGTGCGTATTATGATGATGCTAAAGCTGAAATGGAAAAACTTATTAAAAGGCAAGCTGAATTAAAGCAACAAGAATTGGCTAAACAAGGCATTATGACAGATATTCAAACTCCTTGGGTTGTTAATAATGTTGCTGTAAACAAGGTTCAAGAAAAAACAGAGTCAAAACCTCAAGAAGAAAAAAATATAATTAATATTAAATCTTTTGAAGATGAAATTTTATCAAACAAAAATCTTGAAGTCACATCGGCAAAACCTATAAAAATCGGCGTTATTGATAGTGTAAAATCTCCAGCAGGTGTTGCAATTGATAGCTTAGGAAATACTTATATTGCAAGCTTTTCAGATAATGCTATTTATAAAATTGATGTAAATTCTTCAAAAGCTATTTTTGCTTCAGGAGAAGATATTAAAGGTCCAATTGGAATTGCAATTGATAAATTTGATAATCTTTATGTTGCAAATTATTCGCTTGGTAACATTTTAAAAATTTCTCAAAAAGGCACAAAAGAAATTATTGCAACTGTAAAAAATCCTTATTTTTTAACTATTAAAGGCGACACATTGTTTGTTTCGGAACAAGTTTCAAA
>JAZSMU010000025.1:0-4334 GCA_045536045.1 Candidatus Gastranaerophilales bacterium | reverse complement strand
AAGCTCTGTGTCTGGAACTTCTAAAATCAATTCATCATGAACCTGAAGAATTAATTTTACTTCTTTGTCTTTTAATTTTTCATCAAGCTTAATCATTGCAATTTTAATTAAATCTGCAGCAGAACCTTGAATTGGTGCATTTATAGCTGCACGTTCTGCAAATTCTCTAATATTACCATTCCTAGAATTTAATTCTTCGCTTAAATATCTTTTTCTTCCTAAAATTGTTTCAACATAGCCATCTTGATGAGCAGAAATTAAAACATTATTCATATATTGCCTAATTTTAGGATATGTTTCAAAATATCTATCAATAAAATCTTGTGCTTCAAATGGGCTAATACCTAAGCTTGTTGCTAGTCCATATCTTGTTTGTCCATAAATAATCCCAAAATTAACTGCTTTTGCTTTTCTTCTCATATCATAATTTACAAGCTCTTCATGCGTGTTGAAAATTTTGCTTGCAGTTAATGTATGAATATCAACATCATCTCTAAATGCTTGAATTAGTCTTTCATCTCCAGAAATATGCGCTAAAAGCCTTAATTCTATTTGCGAATAATCTGCTGATAAAATTGAATGCGTTTCTTTATTTTGTGCGACAAATGCTTTTCTAATCTTTGCCCCAAGCTCTGTTCTAATTGGAATGTTTTGCAAATTTGGGTCGCTTGATGATAGTCTGCCCGTTGTTGTAACAATTTGGTTGAAGCTTGTGTGAACTCTTTCTCTCTCATCTGCTAATTTTGGAAGAACATCAATGTATGTTGTTTTTAGTTTCATTAATGTTCTATGTTCTAAAATTTTTCTTGCAATTTCGTGAGTTTCAGATAATTCTTCTAAAACCTTTGCGTTTGTTGAAAAACCTGTTTTGTTCTTTTTTTTAGGTTTGATTTCAAGTTTATTAAATAAAATTTCTCCAACTTGCTTAGGAGATGAAATATTAAATTTTTCGCCAGCAATATCATAGATATTTTCTTCTAGTGCATCAATTTTGCCATTAATATCGCCTGCAAGCTCTTTTAAATATTGAATATCCAGTTTAACTCCAAGATTTTCCATCTTGTCTAAAATTTTTCTAAGTGGCATTTCAATATTAAATAAGATGTTTTTTTCTTCTTCATTGAGTGTTTTTTCAAAAAACTTTTCAAGGTTTTGAATGTGCTCAATAAGGTCAGATTCAGTTGTTTTGCTTGTTAAAACTATATTCAAATAGTTTTGAATTTGCGAAATTAAGTCGTGTTTTCTTGAGCTATCTTTAATGTAGCTTGCAAGCTCTAAGTTCATTTTGATGTTAGATTTTGCCATTAATTCCATAAAATATTCATGAGAAATTTCTTTCTCGTATGGCTCAAAATCTTGAATATTGCCAAATAAGCCCATTTGTGTTGGTGCTTCTTTTATATCTTCCTTTGTTTCTTTTTTGGCTTCTTCAATTTTTTCTTGCGTGTTAGTTTGTAAAATATTTCCACAATCGCAATTTTGGAATGGCGACAAGATTATATTTATATTTCTTACGAAAGAATAGAATTGCACTTTGGTGAAAAATTCAACCACCTTGCCTGTGTTTGGAATTTCTAAACTTGTTTCGTTAAAATTAAAATCAATTTCAACATCTTTTTTAATTGTTGCTAAATATTGGCTTAAATATGCAATTTCCTTGCCATTTTCAAGCTTTTCTTTTAATGCTTTTTTGGTAATATTTTCAATATTTTCATATATCCCATCAAGAGTTTTATATTCATTTAAAAGAGATGATGCAGATTTTGGTCCTATTCCTTTAATTCCTGGAATATTGTCTGAAGTATCGCCAGAAAGTGCCTTGTAGTCTATAACTTGATTTGGGTATATCTCTAATTTTTCATAAACTTTATCCCAATCATATTCAACAATTTCGCCTTTGCTTGGAATAAGGACAGAAATTTGCCCCTCTTTATCTATAAGTTGGAATGAGTCTTTGTCGCCAGTTAATATATAAACTTTGTGTCCCATATTTTTTGCAATTGTTGCAACTGTTCCAATAAGGTCATCACCCTCAAAGCCCTCTTTTGTGTAAATTGGGATGTTTAAAGCTTTTAGCCCTTCTTGAATTAAGCCTAATTGTGGGCGTAGGCTATCTGGCATCTGTAGCCTATTTGCTTTGTATTCGCTATATTTTTCAAGCCTAAATGTTTGTTTTGATACATCAAAAGCAACAGCTATGCAATCTGGCTTTAGTTTTTTGTTTTTAAGCATATCAAAAATAGTTTTAAAAAAGCCAAAAACAGCCCAAGTTGGCGTGTGGTCTGTTGTTTGCATATTTGTTCGCTCTAGTGCAAAAAACATTCTGAATGCTAGTGCATGTCCATCAATTAGTATTAAATTTTTCCCCAAGTTTACTCCAGATTATTCTGTTAATTTTGATTTTGTGCCAAATTCCCACTCTGTTTCTTTGAATTTTACGCTAATTGGATAATCGTCTGAACTTTCAAAGAATATGTAGAAATATCTGCTTTCTCCAGCTTCAACAGTTGCACCATTTCCTAGAGAATGTGATTTAATTTTATTAATCGTTTCTTCAATATGACTAATTGTTGCTTCTGTGTTGTTTTCATTCTTAAGAACATTGACTTGATTTTGACCTTGATAGTTATTAACCAAATTTGCAAAATTCTTAAGAGTTGGGCTAACTGTTTGCGAAGTCATTAATACACTGTTTTGCTCTTCATAATATGAAGCTAAAAAGTCTTTTGCAGTAACTCTTTTAATTTCTCTTCCTAAGGCTTTCATTGAAAAATCTTCAGCAGTAACAACAAAAGGATATTCGCTTTCATTGATAACTCCAACATACATTGCTGTTGTGTCAAAATTTTGTGTTTGCGTTAAGCCAAGTCTAATTGAAATTTTTTCTTCAACATTTTTTTTGTATGTTTTGAAAAAAGCAAGCTCGGGAGTTGTTATTCCAAGCTCATTTTCAGGGTTGTAATCAGCTCCTGAATATTTTAGAACAGAGCATCCACAAAGTGTGAATGCTCCTATCATAACTAAAATATTTTTAATTAAGTGATGCTTTTTCTTCATCGCTAACTCCTTTAATAGTTAGGTTTACTCTTCCTTTTTCGTCAATTTTAACTACTTTAACGATAACATCATCGCCTATAGAAAGTTTTGATTCAACACTTTCAATTCTTTCTTGGCAAATTTGTGAGATGTGAACCATACCATCTTTACCTGGAGCTAATTCAACAAATGCACCAATTGGAATAATTCTAACTACTTTACCTTTTCTAATCATTCCAACTTCTGGTTTGAAAACAAGATTTTCAATCATTGATTTAGCGATATTTGCACCTTCTGCATCCATTGAAGAAATTGTAACTTTTCCATCATCTTGAATGTCAATTTCTGCTCCAGATGCTTCAATAATGCTTCTAATCATTTTTCCACCAGGTCCAATAACTGTTCCGATATCTTCTGTTGGAACTGTCATTGTGTAGAGTCTTGGTGCGTGTGGGCTTAAGTCGTCGCTTGGTTTAGAGATAACTTCTTGCATTTTGCCCATAATATGAAGTCTACCTTCTTTAGCTTGTAATAAAGCTCTTTTTAGGGTTGGATTTGAAATTCCTTTAATTTTCATATCCATTTGAAGAGCAGTGATTCCGTCTGCATTACCTGTAACTTTGAAGTCCATATCACCTAAGAAGTCTTCAATTCCTTGAATATCAGTTAGGACAACATCTGTGTCTCCTTCTTTAATTAAGCCCATTGCAACGCCTGAAATCATACATTTAACAGGAACGCCTGCGTGCATTAATGCCATTGAAGTTGCACAAGTTGAACCCATAGATGTTGAACCATTTGATTCTAAAACATCTGAAGTAACTCTGATTGTGTATGGGAAAGAATCTTCTTCAGGTAGAGCTGCAACATTGGCTCTTTCTGCTAAGTTTCCGTGTCCAACTTCACGACGTCCTGGACCTCTTAAAGGCTTAACTTCGCCAACAGAGAAACCTGGGAAGATGTATTTGTGCATAAATCTTTTGCGAACAAGTGGGTCAACGCCATCTAATTCTTGTGCCATAGAAGGTCCAGCTAGAGTAACAGCTGACAAGATTTGAGTTTGACCTCTTGTGAATACTGCACTTCCGTGAGCCAAAGGAATTGTTCCAACTTCGCACCAAATTGGGCGAACTTCTGTTGTTTTTCTTCCGTCTGCTCTAACGCCTTCATTTACAATCATTGCACGCATAATTTTCTTTTCAACAGCTTTAAATTCTTCTGAAATGAAGTCTATGCCTGTTTCTTCAATAATTTGATGAATGTAGTGGTCTTCTGGAAGCTCAGCAACTTTGTTTTTA
>JAZSMU010000088.1:0-1883 GCA_045536045.1 Candidatus Gastranaerophilales bacterium | reverse complement strand
ATTACAGGCAAGGGGCTTTGTCTTGAGTGTCTTGAAGAATATAAAAATTATATTATTGAAAAAGACAATAAATTCTCTAAATGCAAAGTTAATGAAATAATTATGAAGCCTGTTAAATCAACATTTAAAAAAGGTGGAATTGCACTTCTTTTAGGTGGTTTAGCTTTAATGTTTTTCTATTTATTAGGTGCTCTTTTAGAACAAGCAGTTACAATTGCACTCTTTATAACAGGTGCTGTATTTGTTCTTATTGGAATAATTTATGTTGCAATTTACCTAAAGAAAAGAAAGAAAAACTAAGCCAAAACAAGAGCTTTTTCTTCAATTTCAATTTCAGTTATGCCATCTTCAATTAAGTATGGCAATTCAGAGTGAATATCCATATTTTCTGCAATTTTATCTGATGGGAGCTTTAGATATGTAACTTCGGCTTCTGCGTAAACTGTGCCAAATTTATCAATAATTTCGGCGTGAGTTTTAAACATTCTGCTTCTATCTAGTGTAACAATTCCTCTGCCTAAAAGTGGAACATTATATGGGGTTGGCTTTCTATACTTTACTTCCATAGAAGTTGTAACTCCTGTTGTGTAGTCGCCATTAATCCAATAAGCACGGCACGCCATTTCGTCTAAAATTGTTCCAATTAATCCACCATGAACTCTTTGTGGAAAGCTTTGATGAATTTCCTTAAATTCAAAAGGAGAAATTACTGAACCATCTTCCATGTTGTAATATGGTGCTCTAAAGCCAATTGGGTTGTCCATTCCACAAATAAAGCACATTTTAGAATTTCTTTGCTTGCTTAAAACTTTCATAATTTCCTCCTTGATAGAATAATTATACTGTTAAATTTTTCAAAATGTAAATTTTAATAGCCAAATAGGCAAACATAATTTATAATAATTTTCTGGATTTGGAATTATGATTCAAGGAGGTTTTTTATGAAAAAAATTCTTAGCGTTTTATTATTAGCTGCATTTATTGGCTTAACTGCACCAGCTTTTGCAGGAACTCATGGAAAAGACGGCAAAATTTCTGGAAGAAGTGTTGGAGCTGCAGTTTGCTCACTTTTAGTTTGGCCAGGAATTGGACAAGCAATTAATGAACAATCTACAGAAAAAAATGTTACTCACGCAATTTTAGGTTTAACAGGAATTTTCAGATTCTGGTCTTTCTATGATGCTTTAATTGATAGAGATGGTGGCGTTTGGCATAACCGTATATAAAATGTATCAGCTAGAAAAATATACAAAAAGTCAGGCTTTTGTCTGGCTTTTTTTCTAGACCAATTTTAAATTTTAGTCTAAAATTATTTTATTAAGGAGAAAAATATGATTTTAGATAGAATTAATGAAAATAAAGACATTAAAGCACTTTCAATTGCTGAATTAAATGAATTATCAGACGAAATTAGAGGTTTAATTTTAAATAGAGTAAATACTGTTGGTGGGCATTTAGGTCCAGACCTTGGAATTGTTGAAGCAACATTAGCACTTCATTATGTTTTTAATTGCCCAGTTGATAAATTTGTTTTTGATGTTTCTCATCAATGCTACCCACACAAAATTATTACAGGAAGAAAAAGAGCATTTTCTGACCCACTTGGAAACTCAGATATTTCAGGATATTTCAATCCAGAAGAATCAGAGTGCGACACTTTTGTTATTGGGCACACTTCAACTTCAATTAGTTTAGCAACAGGTCTTGCTAAAGCAAGGGATGTTAAAGGCGAAAATCATAATGTTGTTGCTCTTATTGGAGATGGCAGTTTAACAGGTGGTGAAGCTTTAGAAGGCTTAAATAATTCTGCATGCCTTAATTCAAACTTTATTATTGTTGATAATGACAATGAAATGTCTATAGCAGAAAACTATGGCGGAATT
>JAZSMU010000056.1:0-3879 GCA_045536045.1 Candidatus Gastranaerophilales bacterium | reverse complement strand
GAGGAAACAAAAGACAAAATTAAATCTGCAAGATGTGAAATAACCGAAAATAAAACAATTCAAGTTATTAAGGCAGACAGGCATAAATAAGATTTAATTAAATTTGTAAAAAATAAAGCGAGCAAATTGCTCGCTTTTGTTAATTATCTAACTCCTATCTTTATTCTTTTTAGCCTCTTCCTAAGTAAACTAATGTTTGAAGAATGCTGTTTGCCGTGTCAAATACTCTTGAGTTTGCCTCAATACCTCTTTGAGCAAGAAGCATGTTTGAGAATTGACGGCTCATATCTACGTTTGAGTTTTCCAAACCACCTGTAGTAAGCTCTCCAACACCGTTTGCGCCAGCAGTTGTATAGCTTATTCTTCCACAGTTAGGACCTGTGTTGTATAGGTTTGAACCAATTGCAGTTAAACCTTGGTTGTTTGTTACGTTTGCAAATTGCAATTGTAAGTTTCCAACAACCAACACATTAGGGTCTGAATAAACGTCTTTATCCATAATTTCAACACCAGTTGAAGTTGTATATTTGAATTTGTACGCTTTATCGTTTTCATCTAAGTAAACAGTAATTGCATCACCATTTGAATATTTAGCTTCAATAACGCCTGAAGATGAAACAGACCAAGATTCTAATGTTGTTGCTTTATCAACACTTGAAACAGGTTTAACTGTTGAAGTGTAGTCTAGGACTGCTGTTTCGTAATATGCATTTGTTGTTGCTGTTGATGGAACTTTGCTAGACCAAGCAATATCTGTTGTTTGAACAAAGTTTGAAGTTCCAGATTCAAAAGACATAGATTTTAATAAGTCTGTGCCAGCATCTGGGTCTTTTGCAACGATAAATCTCAATGTTCCGTTTTCAGCAACGCAAGTTGCGTCAATGTTTTGTGCAGCAAGTTGTGTTGTAATTTGGTTAGCAAGTGCTGTCATTGTTGTTTCGGCTGGGTTACCGATATTAATTGTAGCTGAAGCAACTGAATCGTCTGCTTTGATAACATTAACTTTGAAGTTACCTTCAATAATATCTGCAGCGTTTGTTTCTGTTAATTTTTTAATACCGAATTTGTCTGTAGGCTGTGGGCTAACAACAGTTTCTAATGATTGAGGAATTTTTGCCTTAATTTCTGAAGATTCATAAGACAATGATTTGTTTGTTCCCATAACATTGTTACCTGCAGCAGTTACAAGGTGTCCGTCAGAGTCTAGAGTGAAGTTTCCATCACGAGTGTAATAAATTGCTCCGTTTGGAGAAAGAATTGTAAAAAATCCGTCCCCTTGAATTGCCATGTCAGATGTTTTACCAGTTGTATTAATTGTTGAAGCGTCAAAGTTTTTAGTAATTGACGAATTCATAACACCTACACCAACTTGTTTTGGGTTAGTACCACCAGAAGTTGATGTTGGAGTTGTACCTGTTGTATAAGTTTTATACCAAATATCTTGGAAACTTATCGCAGATTCTTTAAAAGCTGTGGTGTTTATGTTAGCGATGTTGTCAGAAACAACTGTGATGGCTTCTTGCCCTGCGTTGATACCTGTCATTGCTATACACATTGCGTTAGACATTTATTTGTTCTCCCCTTGTTAGATAATTAATTTCGTTAGTTTAAGTATTCTTGTAATTTGTTTGATATTGTTCCAACTGTTTCAGACAAATTTGTAAAATTGCCTGTCAAACCTGCTAAGGTTTCTTTAATTGAATTAATGTTTTCTGTGTTTTGTTTTGTTGCTTCGCTTTCAGCGTCAATTTGTGCAACTTTTACAACACTTGTTATTGGATATTTTTTATCTCCAACCATAATTGTTGGTGTATCTTCATCAAAAGAAGCTTCTTGAACAACACCTGTAATTATTCCACCCTCTTTGTCTGGGTCTTTAATTGTAACTTCTTTGCCAACCAAGTTTAATGCTTGTTGAACAGAGTTTCCTGCTGTTGTTTCAGAATTTAATTCCATCAATTCTTGAAGTTGGCTGAATGTTGCTTGTTGAGATAAAAATTCTGTGTTAGATACAGGGTCTAGTGGGTCTTGATATTTGAGTTGTTCCATCATAAGTTTTAGGAACATATCTGCTGTAATTTCAGTGTTGTCCCCTGCTCTTGTTTGTTTTGCCTGCTCCATAGCAGTTGTGTTTTGCATATTTACTAATGCACTAGATACTGTAGACATTTTGACCTACCTTGATACCTTGATATGTTTCTTCGCTGAATGAGCTTGTTTCTTCTTTATTAGAAAAGAAGTGTTCTGCTCCTTTGTTTTCTTCTCTTTGAGAGAAGTGTTTGTTTCCTTGTTTACCCTCAAAACCACCTTGTTGACCTTTTCCTTCGTCTGCGAAGTTATTTTGAGAGAAGAAATTAGCATTTTCATTATTCTCAGGTGCTTTAATTGAAATGTTATCAACTTGAACACCAGCTGAAGTTAATTGCTCTTTTAAGGCTGAAATATTTTTCTCTAAAATTTCTTTAACATCTTGATTTTGAGCTAAAATGTTTGTTGTTACGCCATTTTTATCGTGGCTCATTTCAATAACTACTCTGCCTAAGTTTTCAGGGCGAAGAGTTAAAGTAATTTTTGATGTAACATTGTCTTTTAATTGTTCAAATTTTGCACCAATTTGATTTAAAATATCATTTTTTTGAATGTTAGCCATTTTGGCTTTTTCACTCATTTTGTTTAAAAATTCTTTGCCTTTTTCAAGTTTTTTATCCATATTTTGGAAATTCAAATTGTTGTTTGAATTGTTGCTCTCACTTGCATTAGCACTGCCTTGAGCATTTTGAATTCCTTGAATTGCTTGAGTTTTTTCTAACCCTGCAGTTGGCATTTTGCTTGCAGTTTTTTCTAAAGACATTTTGAATAATTGTTCTGTTGCGTCTTGAATTAGAGGGCTAGATTGAGTTTTTGCTGTTATAGTAACATCATCAACAGATAAGTTTAGCTCTTCTAAAATTTCTGCTTCAACCATATTTTGAACATCAATTTCGCCAAGCTCATGAATATTAACTTCACCGATATTTTTATCAATATTGATATTTTTTTCTTCAACTAAAATAGCAGATTTCGCTTCTTTAGCCTCTTTTGCGTCAGTTGTTGAAATTTTGATTTGGTTTTCTTCAACACTTCCTTTAAGAGTTTCTGTTTGTTTTTTAGCTCCAATATTTTCTGTATCTACATTTTCAACTTCAACATCAAGAGCATCTTCAATGTCGCCTTCTAAAATTGCATTTTCTTCTATAGTTGCCATTTTTTCAAAATCATTATTTTTTTGAGTTTGAATTAATGTCATTTCTGCAGTCGCCTGTTTAATTTCTTGGCTTGCATTCCCTAACATTAAAAGCGTTTCTTCGCTGGTTTCTTGAGTTGTTTGATTTTCTAGAGTTGTTGTTTCTTTTTTGTTTTCTTCTTTGTTAGTTGTTTTATCTTTAGAAACTTCTTGAGTATCTTTTTCTTCTTTATTAACTTGTTTTTTGTCTTCTTTTTTGTTTATTTTTGTATTTTCTGTTGTTTTAATTTCAACTTCATTTTTGTTTTGTGTTTTAACTTCAGTTTTATTATTTGCAAATGTCATTAATTCATTTTGTTTTTTTGTTGCGTTAGCAAAAATTTCGCCAAAATTAGCAGAATTTTCTGTTGAGCTAACAGAAGCTTGTAGCCTTGAAGTTAAAATACTTTTTATACTTTCGTCTAGTTTTATTGAGTTGTTTTGCAATAAATCTGCCATTATTTTTTATTGTCCCCTTTATATCTGCTTATAGCGATGTCATCAATTTCTTTCGCTTCCATCATCAGAATATTTCTGTAATGTTCTTTTTCTTGTTTTTCTTTTAAGTTTTCAAGTGACTTTAGGTCTTTGTAAGCGTTTTCTACTTCAATTTTTTG
>JAZSMU010000084.1:0-7130 GCA_045536045.1 Candidatus Gastranaerophilales bacterium | reverse complement strand
CAAAAAATATCGCAAAAATATTTTTAGTTTAAGACTTAGAAAAACAGAAAAAAGATTAGTTATGTTTGGAAGAGTTTACCATTTTTCATCAAAAAACATTAAAAAAACTCTTAATTTGTGTTTTTCTTCAAATGAAAATTATGCCCAACATTTGTGCTGTGCCTTGAAATCTATTTTTCTCAACAAAAAAAGAGATGAAAATTTTAACATTATTATTTTAAATGAAGACATAACTCAAAAAACTCAAGCATATATTAATAGTATGCTTCCAAAGGGCTCAACAATTAGATTTGTTAATGTTGATGAGAGTGCGTTTAAATATTGCCCTCTAACTGAAGATGCTTTTCATATTAAATCTTTAACAACATATTATAGATTTATTCTCCCTTCTGTTTGTGATTTTGATAAAGTTTTATATCTGGATTGCGACATTATTGTTAAAAAATCTCTATCAGAATTATTTGAAACAAATGTGGAAGATTATTACCTAGCTGGTGTTCAAGATAGCTATGTTGATGAAAATTGCAAACGTTTAGGCTTAAATAAATATGTTAATGCTGGAATTATACTTTTAAACCTAAAAAAATGGAGAGAAGATAATATTCAAGAAAAACTTTTCACTTGGGCAAAAGAAAATCAAGAAAAAATATTGTGGGTTGACCAAGATGTTATAAACACGGTTTTAAACGAAAAAATCTTATATTTAAAAGATGAATTTAATGCACAAATTTCAGACTTGGAATTTGGCAAAGTAAAAGAATTTAACAAAATTGCACCCATGGCAACAATTGTTCATTATGTTGGGCATAGAAAGCCTTGGACTCATTACGATTTCAAATTAAATAAATATTATTATAAATACTTAAACCTTTTAAAAGGTGCTTGGAATTGGAAATTTAGGCTTTATATTCTATACTTTAAGCATTTCAGAAAACAAGCAATAAGACTTAAAATAAGTAAAGAATGCACATACATTATTCTTTTTGGAAAAACTTTATACAGCAATAGAGTGGAGGGTGAATAGTGAAAACCATTTTAATAACAGGTGGGACTGGCTTTATTGGTTCAAATTTATGCAAACGCTTAATTCAAGATGAAAATAACAAAATTATATGTGTAGACAATAACTACACAGGTTCTTTGGATAATGTTTGCGAATTATTAGACAATCCACGCTTCAAATTTATTGAACATGACATCATTGAGCCACTTAAAATTGAAGACAAAATTGATGAAATTTATAACCTAGCTTGCCCTGCTTCTCCTCCAGCTTATCAAGGCGAAAGAGCAATTTTTACGACAAAAACTTGCGTATTTGGGGCAATTAATATGCTTGAATTAGCAGTTAAAAATAATGCAAAAATTCTTCAAACTTCAACAAGCGAAGTTTATGGAGAACCTTTGGTTCATCCACAAGTTGAAACATATAGAGGAAATGTTAATCCAATTGGAATTAGAGCTTGTTATGACGAGGGCAAAAGATGTGCTGAAAGCTTATATTTTGACTATAACAGAATTTATGGTGCAAGAATTAAGGTTATTAGAATATTTAATACTTATGGTCCTTATATGGACCCAAATGATGGCAGAGTTGTTTCAAACTTTATTTGCCAAGCATTAAGAGGCGAAGATTTAACTTTGTATGGAGATGGCTCTCAAACTCGTTCATTCTGCTATGTTGATGACCTTATTGAAATCATTTTAAAAGTTATGGCGTCTGATGATGATTTTACAGGACCTATTAATACGGGAAATCCTGGAGAATTTACTATCAAAGAATTGGCTGAGCTTGTTAAGGAAAAAATTAATCCTGATTTAAATGTTATCTACAAAGAGCTTCCATCTGATGACCCAACACAAAGAAGACCAGATATTACTTTGGCAAAAGAAAAATTTGGTTGGGAGCCAAAAATTAAACTAAGTGAAGGTTTAGATAAAACAATTGAATATTTTGCAAAAAAAATTAAGGAGAATAAATAAATGAAAGTTTGCGTAATAGGAACAGGATATGTCGGGCTTGTTGTTGGAACTTGCCTTGCAGAAATGGGAAATGATGTTATTTGTGTTGATAACAATGAAGAAAAATTATCGCAATTAAGAAAAGGAATTATTCCAATATATGAGCCTGGCTTAGAAGATTTGATTAAAGTCAATGTTTCAGAAAATCGCTTAAATTTTACAAGTGATATTAAAGAAGCAGTTGAAAAATCTTTAGCTTGTTTTATTGCTGTTGGAACTCCACAAGGAGAGGATGGCTCAGCTGATTTAAAATATGTTTATGATGTTGCAAAATCCATTGGTCAGGCAATGAATGGCTACAAAGTTATTATTGATAAATCAACAGTGCCTGTTGGAACTGCAGATGAAGTTACCAAAATTATTAAAGAAAATACAACGCATGATTTTGATGTTGTTTCAAACCCAGAATTTTTGAAACAAGGTGCTGCTGTTGATGACTTCTTAAAGCCGGATAGAGTTGTTATTGGCTCAAATTCTCAAAGGGCAACTGAAATTATGCAAGAGCTTTATGCACCGTTTTTAAGAACAGGAAATCCTGTTATTGTTATGGATGTCAAATCAGCAGAAATGACAAAATATGCTGCAAATTCCTTTTTGGCAGTTAAAATTTCATACGCAAACGAAATTGCAAATATTTGCGAAAAAGTTGGTGCAGATGCCGAAATGGTTAGAATTGGGATGTGTTCAGATAAAAGAATTGGTTCTCAATTCTTATTTCCTGGTCTTGGTTATGGTGGAAGTTGCTTTCCTAAAGATGTTAAAGCTCTTGCAAAAACAGCTTTTGATAATGGTTGCGACTATAAACTTTTAAAAGCTGCAGATGAGATTAACAAAAAACAAAGACAAATTTTTATAAACAAAATTTTAAACAAATTTGGAAAAGATTTAACAGGGAAAACTTTTGCAGTTTGGGGCTTAGCCTTTAAACCAAAAACAAATGATATGAGAGAAGCTCCATCTATCACAATTATTAATGCATTATTAGAGTGTGGTGCAAAAATTCAAGCTTTTGACCCTAAAGCGTCCGACAGTGCTGAATTTTATTTTGGCAATAAAATCTCATACTCAAAATCTTCTTATGAAGCACTTGAAAATGCTGATGCACTATTGTTATTAACAGAATGGAATGAATTTAGACGCCCAGACTTTGATAGAATAAAATCTGCATTAAAAAATCCAATTATTTTTGACGGCAGAAACCAATATGACAAAAAACGCCTAGAAGAGCGTGGTTTTGAGTGCTATCAAGTGGGAAGAGGTGCATAAAATGATTTTAATTATGGGTGGAGCTGGCTATATCGGCTCGCATACTTTAAAACATTTGCTAAATAAAGGCTACGAATGCATTGTTGCTGATAACTTAGTTTATGGGCACAGAGAAGCAGTTGATTCAAGAGCAAAATTTATTCAGGCAGATTTATTGGATAAAGAGTCTTTAAGAAATATTTTTAAAAACAATAAAATAGATGCTGTTATTCATTTTGCAGCATTTGCATATGTTGGAGAAAGTGTTGTTAACCCTCAAAAATATTACACAAATAATTTAGTTGGAACTTTGAATTTGCTAGATGTTATGCTTGAATTTGATGTTAAGAAAATCGTATTTTCTAGCACTTGTGCAACTTATGGCGAGCCTAAATACACTCCAATTGATGAATCTCACCCACAAAATCCAATAAACCCATACGGGAAAACAAAATTAATGATAGAAGAGGTTTTTGAAGATTATTCAAAAGCTTATGGGCTAAAATATATCGCACTTCGCTATTTTAATGCTGCTGGTGCTTCATTTGATTCAACAATTGGTGAAAGCCATAATCCAGAAACACATATAATTCCTCTTGTTTTAAAAGCAATAAAAGGGGAAATTCAAAATGTAAAAGTTTTTGGGGATGATTATGACACCAAAGATGGCACTTGCATAAGAGATTATATCCATGTTGAAGATTTGGCAACTGCCCACAGATTAGCCTATGAAAATCTTGATAATTATTCTGGATTTATTAATTTGGGAACAGGAGTTGGAACTTCTGTTAAAGAAATTATTGCTGTTGCTGAAAAAATTACAGGTAAAGTTTGCCCTAAAGAATTTGTTCAAAGACGGGCAGGCGACCCTGCAAGGCTTTTTGCAGACAACAAAAAAGCAAAAGAAGTTTTAGGCTGGACTATAAAATATGATAAAATAGATGATATTTTAAAAACAGCTTGGGAATGGGAATTGAATAAAAAATATTAGAGGTAAAAAGATGAAAAGTAATAGTCCAAAAATATCTGTTGTAATGTCTTGCTACAATAGGGCTGAATATTCAAAATTGGCAATTGAATCAATTCTTAATCAAACATATAAAGATTTTGAATTTATAATAATTGATGATTGTTCAACTGATAATACGGCTGATGTTATTCAAGAATATGCAGATAAAGATGAAAGAATTGTTTTTATTAAAAACAAACAAAATATGGACTATAACTACAATCTTCGCAAGGGTTTTGAAATAGCAAAAGGCGAATATATTGCAAGAATGGATGATGATGATATTTCTATGCCAACTCGTTTTGAAAAACAGGTTGAATATTTAGACAATCATCCACAAGTTACTGTTCTTGGAACATTTATAGAGCCAATTGGAGATGGCAAAGGAGAATCTTGGGTAACGATAGAAGATTCAGATGAGCTTGATGTTGCAATGAATTTTTATAACCCAATGTGTCATCCATCAGTTATGATTAGAAATTCTTTCTTAAAAGAGCATAACTTAAACTACTATCCCGAAGCTTTATATGCTGAAGAATATCATCTTTGGATGAAAATTATTTTAGCTGGTGGAAAATTAGCTAACTTGCCTGAAAAATTAGTGCAATACAGAATGCATAAGAAAAGTGTTACTCAAGCTTCTAAAACCCAAAAAATTCAAGACAAAACAGCAGAAGCTGTTAGAGAAAATTTATTAAAAAGATTTTCTTTAAATAAAGACGAAATAAAGAAAATTAGAAAATCAATTTTTAAATATCCATTTGCGAAAAATAATAAAAAATGTGTTGAAGATACTTTAAAGATTTTGAAAAAATACCCAAATGTAGTTTCAAAGGTTGGTGTTGAAAAGTTTGAGAAAAGATATTTAGGAGAAAAATCTGATATTCATATTTTCTTTGCTTCCGACAATAATTTTGCTCAACATTTAACAGTTTCAATAGCTTCAATTGTTTTAAATGCAACAAGTTTGGATAATCTCAATTTTTATATTCTAGATGGTGGAATTTCAGATAAAAACAAAAGAAAAATTGAAAAACTTAAGAAAATAAAAAACTTTGAAATTGAATTTATAAAAATTGATGATAGCTTATTTGATTTATGCCCAATAACTCCAGAGTGCCAGCATATTTCAAAACAAACTTATTATAGATACATAATTCCTAAATTAAAGCCAGAATTAGACAAAGCATTTTATTTTGACTGCGATATAGTTGTTGAAAATTCTTTAAATGAATTTTGGAGTACAGACTTAGAAGATAATTATGTTGTAGTTGTTGAAGAATTATGGAATGAAGCACACAAGCATTATCAAAATAATGGTATTGTGAAATCTTTTAATGCTGGTGTAATGCTAATGAATTTAGCTAAAATGAGAGAAGATAATATTAAGGAAAAGCTCTTTAAATTAACTGCAGAATTGGGAAGAAGTGGAAAAATTCGCTGGGTGGACCAAGATATTTTGAATTATACTTTTAATAATAAAGCAAAATTTGTTCTTCCAATGTGGAATTTGCAACAGACAGCATATTTTGACGGGCAACATTCTTTGTATTCAAATGAAGAAATGGATATTTCAAGAGCTCATCCTGTAATAATTCACTTTAGTGGTATTTTGAAACCTTGGGATAAATCTTGTTGGCACCCTTTGTGGAAAAGATATCATTTTTATTTAAAAAGAACTCCTTTTAAAAACATTTACAATAAATTTAAAATTAAAAGATTGTTTAGAAATATTTGTGCAATATTTTATAGAGAAAAAACAATTGGAAACAAAACAAGAATTTATATTCTTGGACTTCCTTTACTCAAAGTTATAAGAAAAGAATATGAAATTCAAACATATTTTTTGGGTGTAAAAATTAGAAAAGAACACGATTTTAAAGCTTTTTGTTTTTGCACAATGGATAAGCTTGAAGAAATTAAAAAAGAAATTTATAAAACAGAAGAAGAAATAGGCAATGTTAAAAATATTCAACAATGGCAAAACTATGCACTTTCAAGATTAAATTACGGGCAAAATGTTATTTTTAAATATAATTCAGGAATGCCAATATGTTCTGAAAACTTTAGCTATGAAAGAGTTATAGCATTTGACATAAATGATGCACCAGCTGACCACAAGGAAAGATATTTATTTGCGAATAATTTTATAAATGAAAATGATAAAGTTTTAGATATTGCATGTGGAACAGGTTATGGAACAGCATATTTTGCAAAAACTGCCAAAAAAGTTGTTGGGGTTGATGTAGATAAATATGCAATTAATTTTGCAAATAAAATTTTTGTTGAAAGAGAAGAAATTAAAAATTTATCGTTTAAATGTGCAAATGTGTTTGAAGATAAATTGGGCAAATTTGACAAAATAATTTCTTTTGAAACAATTGAACATATTGAAAATGATGAACTTTTTATTTCAAAATTATATGATGCCCTTGAAGATGGTGGAAAATTAATTTGTTCAACTCCAAACGAAACCGTTTTTCCATTTAAAAAAGAGGAAAATCAATATCATATTAGGCACTATACAGTTGAAGATTTAACCAAACTACTAACTTCTGCTGGCTTTGTTGTTGAAGAGGTTTACTTTCAATATCACGAAGAAAATGAAAGAGTATTAAAAAGACAAGATAATGAGGGGTATACTGTAGTTTGCATTGCAAGAAAAGGTTAAGATGAATAATATTTTTAATATTCTCTACACACTATCAGATAGCAATTTTTATGGGACAATTGTTTCCCTTAAAAGCTTGATTACAAATAATTTGAAACACAATTTAAAAATATCTTTTTTGTATGATAAAAGTGTTAAAAAATCTCAAATAGAGATTTTAAAAAGCATTGAAAATAAATATCAAAA
>JAZSMU010000096.1:0-5382 GCA_045536045.1 Candidatus Gastranaerophilales bacterium | reverse complement strand
CACGCTAAGGCAAGCACAGACAAGAGTTGTTATTCCAATTAATATTGAAGAAACGCTTTTTGGAATAATCGTTTTGTTTATAACTCCTAAAAAAATTGAAGATGATGAGCATGAGCTTCTTGTAAATATTTCAAACCAAATTTCAGGTTCGGTTTTGCAAGTTAATTTGTTTTCTCAAATTTCTAACAAAAAAAATGAGCTTGAAGAAACTCTAACAGAGTTAAAAACAACTCAACTACAACTTATAAATAGCGAAAAAATGGCTTCTTTGGGTCAATTAATTGCAAATGTTGCCCATGAAATTAATACTCCACTTGCTTCAATTAGTGCAAACAACGAAATTATGCACAGCCTTATTCAAAAATCTGAACAAAGCGAAATTTTAAAAGACATGCTAGATATTGACACAGAGGCAATTAAAAGAATTACCAACCTTGTAAAATCTCTAAAGCGTTTTGTAAGGCTTGATGAGGGCGAAATTCAGCAAGCAGACATAAATTCTGAATTAGATTTAACTCTTCAACTTTTGCACCACAGAATTAAAAAAGGAGTTAAAATAACCAAAAATTATGGCGAAATTCCTCATATAAGTTGCTATCCAAGCATGCTAAACCAAGTTTTCTTGAATATTTTAACAAACGCACTAGATGCTATGAAAAGCACGCTTGAGCCAGAAATTATAATTGAAACCAAAATTGTAGATAGCAATTTGCAAGTCAAAATTTCAAACAATGGCACACCAATTGAAGCAATTTATAGGGACAAGCTTTTTGAAGCTGGCTTCACAACAAAAAAAGTTGGCGAAGGCACAGGGCTTGGACTTCCAATTTGCAAAAAAATTATAGATAAACACAAAGGCAAAATCAGCTATATTCCAAAAAGCAATATAACTGAATTTTTAATTGAAGTGCCTATTGAATAGTTATTTTTCTTCGTCAAAAAGTTTATCCCATTTGTATTTTAGGGATTTTTTGTAGGCTTCGTTTTCTTTGATTAATTCTTCAACAGTTGTTGCTGTGCTACCCTCTAGTGGTTCTGGAATAGAATTTACAAAATCTATTGCAGTTTGGTATTCTGCTTCTCCTGCAAGCCATTTGAAAGATTTTACCAAAGTTAAAGGCTTCGCAACATCTCCTCTAACAACAATTTGGAATTTTGTTGCAGAATTATCCACATAAGCATTTGCAAAGCTTGGTAAAGCTTCTAATTCTTCATTAGGAACCATTTCACAGAAAATTGAAAATGCTTTAGCAGTTATTGGAGTCAAACTTG
Organism: Candidatus Gastranaerophilales bacterium; assembly: GCA_045536045.1. Lineage (GTDB taxonomy): Bacteria > Cyanobacteriota > Vampirovibrionia > Gastranaerophilales > Gastranaerophilaceae > RGIG1918. The sequence goes on along the minus strand of JAZSMU010000096.1, from coordinate 4,110 downwards.
CAGCACTATTTAATAAATTTGCTGGGTTAATAGCACCAAGTGGTCCTAAAAGATTTGAAACTAAAGAAGCCATTCTAGCTCTAACTTTCATATCGGCATGATTTTTCAACAAATCAAAATCGCCAAAAATATGCAAGCTCAAAATATCTCCAAGAGAAGTTATTGGCTCTAGATGGCAAATTCCATCGTTAAATGTTATATAGCCTTTTAAAGTTTCAAAGTGAGTTGTGTCAATTGTTAAAAGACCACTCAAAATACCCCCAATTGCAGTTTGGAAGAATTGAGATTCTCTAATATTTTCAGCCAAAATTAGATTTTCAATTTTCGCAAAAGGACCAAATTGACCCTTTTTAACAGTAAAATCAACTTCGCCCTTTAGGCTTTTCATCTGCTCTTCTAAAGTTACGCCAGATAGTGTTATATCAGCATTAAAATTAGCTGTGCCACTTAGGGTGTCTTTCATTGCACAAGCATCACGCATTAATCTATCAACATCAACATTTCTACCATTAACATCAATATCTAAAAACATTGTTATCAAATTGACACCAATATCTCCTCTAATATCGCCCTTAAATGCTCTTGTTTTTAGGTTTTCCAAATTGAAAACATTATTTTTTAGGCTAATATCGCTTGTTGTATTAAATAAATTAATATTCCCTGTTGTAATTTTTTCAAAATTAATGTTTCCTTTTTTGATTTCAAGAGGTATATCAGCTTGGCTAGAGGAAGCTTTGCTAGAATTTGTGCTAGATGTTGGCACATATTTCATTGCCTTATCAGAAACCACCATAACCTTATCAAGATTAAAATATTTAGAATTAACTTCACAATTTAAAATATTGAAAATTGGGGCTGGAAGAATACTAAAGATTGTTTTATTTTGAATATCTGAACCATTCAAAACTAAATCTTCAACACCAATTTCGCCCTCATGACCTCTAAATTTCAATTCAAATTTTTTAAGATTTATAAGAAGCTCGGGAATTGAAAGGTTTGTCAATTTTAAACCACCACGAATTCTTGGGGCAAGCATTTCTCCAAAAATGAATAATCTTCCACCAACTTCATAGCTTGAATTTGGAAAAGCATAAATTTTTCCATGAACATTGTTTGGAATAATTATTTTGATTAAATTTATCCTATTTCCCTCAATTGTGCCCTCAACATTTGAAATTGGGGTGTAGGTAATTGTTTCTTTTCCTTTTTTATCCGTTTGAACATTTTTAATTTTCAAGCCCGTGTCTTTAATTTTTATTCTGTTTGCCTTAAAGTCAATGGTTGAGGTTAAATTTGTTTCTTTATTTTTTAATTCATCATAATCAAAAGGAGTAATAAAATTGTCTTTATTTGCAAGTGCTTCAATATTTAAAGTTTGTTTTTTCTTATCTCCAGCAAAGGTTAAATTCAAAGGAATTTCGCCTGAATGATGAACAAAAGGCTCAAATTCAGCTCCAATAATTTGAACTAAATCTTTGGTTGAAAATTTACCTTTTGTTTCAAAAAGAATAGATTTTAATTTTTCAAAATCTTCAATTTTACCCGAATAGGTAATTGATGAATTATTATTCAAATTCAATTTATTTTCTTTAATTACAATATTTTTGTCTGCAACTTCAATTTCTAATTTATCTGATGAAAGTTTTGATTTTGTTTTTGGCAAAAGAATTGCAAAATTATTGTTTTGAATATTTCCAGCCAAATTATTACCCTTTAATGAGAAAGTTGTTGCAAATTTTTCATTTTGTAGGGCAAAGTTGCTTAATTTATCAGCTAAATATAAATTATTTAAGCCAGCATTCAAACTTGCAGTTGCTTTTTTCAATTTGCCAAAAATGCGGGCTTCAAATGTTAAATCTCCAGATTTAAAATTATAGGCATTACGTATATCTTTTGGTGCAAAAGCACTAAACAAAGTTGGAAGTGGAATTTTGTCTGCTTTAATAGAAATATCTGCTCTTGATTTTTTATCAATTCTTCCGTCAATTAAAATTGGCGAATTATTAACATATAAGCTAGAATTTTTAATATCTAAAAGGTTGTTATCTAAGTGGATATTAATATTTGCATCAGAAATAACTTTGCCTAAGTTTTTAACATTCAAACCACCATTTTTGACAACAATAAGCCCATTAGATTTTAGTCTTTTAAAGTTTGTTTTAATATGACAATCTGCTTTTAAATAGCCTGTCGCAGTAATTTTATCTAATTCATTGTAAATTGATAATGAATCTAAAAATGCCTTAGCTAAAATAATAACATCATTAAATTTAATTTCAGCAGTTTTAATTGCCATATCCATTCTTGGGCGTTTTCCATAGTTTAATTTACCCAAAAGCGAAATATTTTGTTCTAATGCAGTAAATATATTTGTATCTAAGAAAACATTTTGCCTGCGTGTTTTTGCCCTCAAATAAGATTTTGGCAAATTAAGATGAGAAACTTTTAAAGTTATATTTTCAGCATTAAAATAACCAAAAGAATTAATACCATTTTTAAAGTTTCTGATTTTTAATTTTGAATCAATATTTGCCTTGAGGTCATAATTTCTATACATTTCAACAGGATTTACAAAAGGAATATCAATTCTTTCTGCTGGGTCATCTTCTTTATCTAAAGGTGGTGCAGGAGGTGGCAAAAATGAATCTATATCAAGGTTAGCAGTAATGTTTTTATTATTATCACTAAATAATTCTGCAGTTGTTTTAAGTTTAACTCTTTTACCATTAAAATAACCTAAAATAAGCTCTTCGCCTTTTAATTTTAAATAGTGTTTTGCTTTTGCATCATCAATTGTAAGGTCATAATTTGTAATTAAGATTTTAGGAATTTTAATTTTTATCCAATTTGGGTTAAACCAAGATTTTTCTTCTTTTTTAATTTCAACTTGTTCAAATTTTTGTTCTTTTCCTTTGTTTAAAATTTCTTCAACAAGCTCAACAAGCTTAAATTGCTCTCCATTCCTAATTTCAAGATTAATTTTAGGGTTATTAATTTCAAGAGCAGAAATTTTAACGGTTAAAAGGAACAAACTTGGAAGTGCAATTCTTGTTTTAAAATTACTTGCTTCAAATAGTGTTGAATTATCTGGAAGCTTAATTAAAATATTATCAGCCTTAACGCCAGCACCCAAAAGTGGCGTTGTAATTATTTTAGCATTTTCAAAATCTATAGATAAATTTGCAGTTTCTTTTGCAATTTTTTGAATTTCTGGCTTAAACTTGTTTAAATTAATTGCATTTGGAAGAATAAACAAAAAACTTAAATAAAATAGAACAACAATTCCTAATAAGCTAAAGCCAAATATTTTCAATTTATTCATACTAAACCCCATAAAATCTTTAATGCTCATATTTTAGCATAAATGGGGTGTGTTGAATTTCTTATATTAAATTATTGATACAATAATTGCTTATAAAAACTAAAAAAGACCTCAGATGAGGTCTTAATTTTATTAATGGTGGACCTTGACATACAAATTAGTACAAAGTGTTCCTAAGTTTGAATAATAACATCTATTTTAACCCCATTCCAAAAGCACACTTTTTCTAGCAACACAAATTAAATCTTACCTTCAAAAAACTGCAAAAATTAATTGGATAAAAATGGATAAAATTGGGTATTATATATCCCAAACTGGTTTTTGAGTTTTTGGATTAGAATGTCCTTGATAAACAAGTGTTATATTATCTAAATATTTTTGAAAATCTTTGTTTTCATTCGCAATTCTATTTATCATATTCCAATCAAGCGAAGTTTTAGGAGCTTTGATTACGATTTGACTTTCTTGAGGTTCTTCCCTATTTAATTGAATATACCCGATATTAAAACTAGAACATAATAATTGTAGTTCATCCATAGCTTTATCATTAACATCTTCTGCGACAAGATAAGAATAATTTGCCCAAGATGAATTTGAAACAGTTTGGAAGAAATATTCTCTTAAATTCCAAGTCTCAATAGTTCCATCTTTTACTTCAAATGAATATAAATAGCTTCTTTCATCAGCATATTCAATTAAGCATTCTTTAGTTTGTTTATTAAAGTTTCCAATTAAATCTTACCTTCAAAAAACTGCAAAAATTAATTGGATAAAAATGGATAAAATTG
>JAZSMU010000066.1:0-8101 GCA_045536045.1 Candidatus Gastranaerophilales bacterium | reverse complement strand
AAGAAAAATTTTGATTAAATTTATAGTTTTAGGATATTTTCCTTTTGATTTATAAATATGTTCATTTTGAAGTCTGATATATGGAATTTTGTATTCTAGTGCAAGTTTTTCCACGATTTTAAATATATTTGGAATTGCATGAGTGTGAACATGGGAATCTAAACGTTCTGGATATATGTCAATAGCTTGAAAATCGTTAATTGTTTTTTCAATTTGAGCTCTAAATTCTTCTTCAACCTCTTTTAAGAAAGTTTTATTAAATGAAAACAAAATCAATTGGAGATAATTCAAATTAAAAATTCCATTTTTTGTTAAAAGTTTGCAATTTGTTAAGCTTTTTCCTTCAATAATATTCAAATGAACGCCTAAAGAAAACTTTTTTGAATTTTTAAATAATTCAATTGCCTCTTTTAAATATTCGCCATTAGCCAGTACAGAAGCACCATTTAGGATATTTTCATTAATTAATTCATAAATAGCTTCATTGCTATTTTTAGTTAGTGCTAAATCATCACTTACAAAAAGTATCTTCTTACTTCCTATCATTAAATAATTATAATATAATGTGGACATTAATTGAAGAGGTTGAAATGTTGGTTAATGGTGTTGAATGTCCTAAATTAGCTTTTGTTGTTCCTTGCTATAACGAGCAAGAGGGGCTTGAAATTTGTATGAAGAAGTTATTTTCATATATGAAAAATCTTGAGGATAATTCAAAAATATCAGAAGAAAGTTTTATTCTTTTGGTTGATGATGGTTCTATTGATAACACTTTCAAAGTTATTGAAAAATTGCACAATGAAAATGAAAAATTTAAAGGAATTAAATTTACTAAAAACTATGGCTCTCAAAATGCTATTTTAGCTGGGTTGGAAAAGGCATATGAACTTAATGCAGATTGTGCAATTTCAATTGATGCAGACTTGCAACAAGAATTAATTACCGTTGAAAAGTTTTTAGAAGAATATAAAAAAGGAAACGACATTGTTTTTGGTGTTCGCACAAAATATTTAAAGAAAATGATTTTAAAATCTTATTTTTCAAAACTTTTCTACAAAGTCATTTCGCTTTTAGGGGCAAAAATTGTTCCAAATCATTCTGAATTTAGGTTGGTATCTTCTAAGGCTTTGAAAATTTTATCAAACTACAAAGAGCATAATATTTTCTTGAGAGGGCTTTTTGTTGATTTTGGCTTAAAGTCTACAACAGTTGAATATGATATTATTGACAGGGCTTTTGGAAAAACAAAATTCAATTATGCCAAACTAACACAACTTGCCCTAAATGGTATAACTTCATTTTCAATTGTTCCTCTAAGACTTGTTGCAATTATGGGAGTCACGATAGCATTTATAAGCTTTGCAATAGGAATTTACGCACTTTGCACAAGATATATCTTAAAAGCTTATTTGCCTCATTGGACACCAGAAATTGTTGCAATTGCATTTCTTGCTGGTATTCAAATATTCTGCATAGGAATTATTGGAGAATACTTGGGAATGATTTATAACGAAGTCAAAGCAAGACCACGTTATATAACAGACATTGAGCTTGTTTAGCTTGCTTGAAATTAAGAATTAAAAATGTTAAATTTAGCATAAAGGTTTTTATGATTAAAATTATAAATCTGCTTTATTACGACATTAATAAATTAAAGAAAAACGCCGTTTTTAAAGATTTTTTTTCACAAATTTCAACTACTGCGTTTAAATTTTTATATGCAATTAATACGCTTGCAAATGTGAGAATGAAATTTTTTAAAGATATTTATATAGCAGAAGAAAATGAAATTCCATACGCTTTAATAGGGGTAAAAGTGTCTTCGGGAGAAGAAGTTAGAGCTCACATAACGAATTTTATTTTAGCTGAAAATTCTTTAAATATTGCAGAAAATCTTATAAATTCAGTTGTTCAAAAATTTAGTGCAAAAGGTGTTTCAACATTTTTTATTCATATTGATAAAAATGACAACGAACTTAAAGATTTATTCTTGTCTAAGGCTAATTTTAGAGTTTTATCTGGAGAAACTTTTTTTGATATTAAAAAAGAATTTGAAGAATATAACCCTCACAATTACATCAAAAAAATGGCAGAAAAAAATATTTCAAATTCCCTAGATTTATATAACTTTTTGCTCTTGCCTAACTTTAAATTTTATTTTAAGAAAAATTTTATTGAATTTAGGCAAAATCTCTTTTCAAAAAATAATGAAAAGTTAAATTACATAATTCAAAATCCAAAAACAGATGAAATCTATGCATATTTTTCTCTTATAAAAAACACTGAAAATACTTGGATTTTAGAGCCATTTATTATGAACAGATATGCTTCTTATATCTTAGATATTCTTGAATTTGCAAACAATATTCTTGCAAAAAAAGCAGAAAATTATTCTCTTCATTTGCTTTTGTCTAAATATTTAACTTCGTATGATGACATTTTAGATGTTCTTAAAAATTCAGGATACGAAATTGTTAAAGAAAATTTAATTTTATCTAAAGATTATTTAAAACGCGTTAAAGACCAAATTGAAATCAAAAATTCAAGCATTGTATTCAATGATATTAACCCTGCATATTAGATTTCAAATCTTCAACTAGCTTATTAATTGAAGCCTCAACAAGAATTTTATTTTTAAGTGTTTTTGATTTAACAAAAAGCACTTGGCTTTCTTTTAGATTTTCCAAATATAAATTTTTGAAATTTATTATTGAGTGATAATAGCTAAGGTCTATAAAGCGTTTATATTCGCAAAGATATGCTAAAAGCTCATAAATTTTACATTTCACTTCTTCAAATTTTTGTTTTTTGATTAATTCTTGAATACCAATTAAAAAAGCAATAATTTTTTCATAACATCCATCAATTTTTTCTCTTTTTTTAGGATAATCTTCAACAAAATATTTTTTCGTTGCCTCATAACCCATATTAATAAGCTCTTCTCTTTTATTTTCGCCTATCATAAAATCAAGAACAGCAACATTTTTGGAGTTTATTCTAATGTAGTCAAATTTATCTTTCATAGAATATAAATCCATAATGTAATCTGTTGCAAATCCAGTTATAACATTATAAACAGCATTTATATAAGACAAACCAGTTGTGATTTTTCTGTTTTTTTGCTCGTCTTCTAGGCGAAATTCTAAAATTTTTCTATCTTCTGGGCAAAGATTCTTGCTTAATCTCCAAAGTGGCCAGCTTTTTATAAGGTCGCCATCAACATAATAGTCTTTATCAATTTCAACAGGTTTAAAAAATCCAGGAATAGAAACTGAAGCTCTTATTGCAAGGGCAATTTCTGTGTCTGGAGTTGTATATTTTGAAAATTCTTTATATGTTGAATCTGTTATATTAACTGAAAGAATGATAAGCTCTTTATCTAAATCTTTAAAAGTTATTGGTGGATTTTTCCCCTCTTTATAATTTTCTCCATAGAATTTTTTTTCTAAAATTTCTCTAATCCAAGATAGAAAATGGTCGCCTTTAGTAATTGAAAAAACTTTAAGAATATCAATATTTATATCTTTAAATATACTGAAATTTGTGTGGAAAAATATATCTTTAATTTCGTCTAAAGTGAAACCAAATTGATATAAAGAAGCAAAAACAGCTCCGACAGAGCTTCCTGCACACCCATCAACTTTAATACCTAACTCATCAAGTGCTTTAATTGCACCAACATAAGTTATTCCTCTTATTCCACCACCACCGAATATGCAAAAATATTTGTTATTATTTTTAGTTTTCTTTTGGTTCATCATTATTTTTTACAAAAGCAGGTGCACTGCTATAGCCCTCTTCTTCTTTTTTTAGTCTTTTATTCTCTTCTTCATAGAGATTTTTGATTTCTTTAGATTCTTCGGTTGCTTCAAAGTTTTCTTTTGGTGCTAGAGGTTTATTTTCTAAAAGATTTGCAGCATCTTTTTTCGCATAATTATAGCGAACATAATTTGTTTTTTGATTTTTCTTAAGAATTGCAAGTAAATCATTGCTGTGGTTGTTTTTAATTCTATTTCTAATAACAACAATTTCAACTCTTCTGTTTTTAACATTTTCAGGTTTTAAGCCTGTATCTGGAACTGTATCGCTATAGCCAACAGCAACAAATTGCTTTGGATTTGCATTCATTTCATCTATAAAGAAATTGATAACACTTGAAGCTCTTGCAGAAGATAATTCCCAGTTACTTGGGTAAATTCCGTTTTTAGGAGGTTTTGATGAGTCTGTGTGTCCTTCAACTCTGATTAAGTGAATTTGAAATCTTTTGAAAATTATATTCCCAATATCAAATAATAAATTTTTACTTCTATCGCTAAGTTTTGCACTGTTTGGTGCAAAATCAATAATACTTTCAGGAAGCTTAATTGTTATCCCTTTATTATCAACAACAGAAGTAATACCTGTTAATTTTAAACTTTTTAGCTCTTCTTGAATTTCTTCATAAGCTGAATCTTCATATTTTGCACTGATGTATTCAAGCATAAGTGGGTTAGCATCTCTGCCTTGAGAATTAGCGCCATCCATTAGGGCATCCGTTCCAGAGCCTGCAAGCATACCTGCCTGACCTTCAATTAGGCTACCAGATTTTGCAAATGCCTCTTTTAGGGATTCTTCAAGCTTTTGGAAGTCTTGAGTGTCTGTTTGGGCAAGTGCATACAAAACAACGAATGTTGCAAAAAGAAGCGTCATAAAGTCTGCGTAGGACACTAGCCAACGTTCTAGGTTTTCATGTTCTTCAGCTTTTTTCTTCTTTGCCAATTAGCCCTCTTTCGTTGTTGTTGCTTGTTGATTGTTGTCTAATAAATATGCTCTTAATTTTCTTTCAATTAATGCAGGGCTTTCGCCAGCTTGAATAGCCATAACGCCCTCAATAATCATTTCTTTCGCCATAAATATTTTTGCATATTTGAATTTTAATCTTGTTGAATACGGAATTGCAATTAAGTTTGCAGCAAATAGACCATAGATTGTTGCAACGAATGCAACTGCAATACCAGCACCAAGTTTAGATGGGTCGTTTAAGTTTTGCATAACTTGAATCAAGCCCATAACAGCACCAATAATACCTAATGTTGGCGCATAACCACCATATGATTCCCAAACTTTTGCACCTGAATGAACATATGTTTCCATTTGAGCAACTTGTGTTTCCATCATTCCACGCACTAAAGATGGGTCAGCACCGTCTGCAACAGCTTCAAGTCCCATAGTTAATAATGGGTCAGAAGCACCTTTTGCAAGTTTTTCAAGTGCTACAATACCTTCTTTTCTAGCTTTTTGGCTAAATTCAACAATTTCTCTAATTAAAGGGTCAATTTGTGGAGGCATGAGGAAATAAATATCTTTAACAAGTTTAATTGCTGTTGAAAGCTCTCCAATTGGAAAACTCAAAATAACTGCACCAGTTGTTCCTCCAAGAACGATAAAGGCTGCCGTAATCTGCATAATTTGTGCTAAATTACCGCCTTCCATTATCATACCCAATAGAACCATTCCGAATCCAAAGAATGTCCCTATTACTGCAAATAAATCCATAATTTACTCCACTACTATTAAAAGTATTATATAAAAAAAACTCCTTTTTGAAAACTTTTTTACAATTCTTCCACTTTTTTCATTAGTTTTGAGTATTTTTTTGCTTTAAGTTGTAAACAAAAATTAGAATCTCAGCAACTGCTTTATAAAGGTTTGGTGGAATTTCTTTATTGATTTCAACAAGCCTAAAAATGGCCCTTGCAACTGGTGGATTTTCAATTACAGGGACTCCTGCCTCCCTTGCAATTTCAATAATTTTTTTGGCAAATAGCTCACTACCTTTCGCAACAAGTTTTGGAGATTCATTTTCTTCTTTATTGTATTTAAGGGCACAAGCAACATGGGCTGGGTTTGTTACAACAAAATCTGCATTAGGGACTTCATCCATCATGCTTTGTTGAAGCATTTGTTGTCTGCGTTGCCTTAGAGCTGCCTTAACATTTGGGTCGCCTTCTGTGTTTTTAAATTCATCTTTAATTTCTTTAAAGCTCATTTTTTGGTCTTGCAAAAATTTCCACTTAATCATTCCATAATCTGCAGCAGAAATTACCAAAAAGGCTATCATAGCTTTAAAAACGAACTCTGTAACAAGTTTTCCGAATTGAATTAAAATTGCAAATTGATTATCTATTTGAGCTAATTGTAAAATTTGAGGAAAATGCTCTTTATAAACCATCCAACCAATTAAGCCTAATAGAGCAACTTTTACGATATTTTTAACAAGCTCAAAAACTGTTTTGGGGTTCATTAAATTTTTGAAATATTTTGTCGGATTTAATTTATCAAAATTAGGTTCTAATGGCTTTGTTGTAAATAATGGTCCAACTTGAATAATATCTGCTGCAATTGCAATAAACCAAGCAAGAAAAAGTATTGGGCCTATAATTAAAACCGTTGGAATAATTGAAACAGTTAATAAATATGGATAGCCAATTTTGTCTAAATTTGCATTTGGAATTTGCTCATAAACAACAACAAAAAGTTTTGCAATTTGGTCCCAAATAAAAGGTGAAAGGGCATAAATTCCCATAAACATAACAATTAAAGCAACAGCAGTTGAAAAATCTTTAGATTTTACAACCTGACCTTCTTTTCTAGCTTTTTCTAGTTTTTGGTGTGTCGCCTCAAACTGTTTATCTTCATCTGCCATACAAAAATTATATCAGAAATTATCTCAAGCTTAAACTATCAATTGATTTTTCAAGCTCAGTTCTAATTTTTGTAATTTCTGTATCAATTTGTTCGTCTTTTAGAGTTTCTTTTTCGTCTTGAAGTGTGATTCTAACTGCTAAAGATTTTTTACCAGCTTCAATTTTTTCGCCTTCATAGATGTCAAAAATTTGGCAAGACTTGAATATTGCTTTGTTTGCGTATTTTTTAATTACTTTTTCAATTGTTGCATATTCAACTTCAGAATTTACACCAAAAGCGATATCTCTTTGAATAGGCAATGTTTGAGGTAATTTTTTAAATTTAGTTATTGAATTATTAATTGCACTTAAAATTGCTTCTAAATTAATTTCAAAAACAAATAAATCTTGGTTTAATTTTAAGTTTTTAGCAAAGTTAGGATGAACTTTTCCAACATAGCCTAAAACTTCTTTGTTTTTGCCCATTAATTCAATTTTTGCACTTTGAGCAGGGTGTAAACAACTTGGTGCATCTTCTTGTGCTTTTGAATAAATAATTCTGTTTGTAAGTTTTAATTCATCAAACAATAAATCTAATGCACCCTTAATTAAATAGAAATCATTTTTATGAGTATTATTCCAAATTTCATTATTAACGCAACCTGTAATAACACCTGAAATTCTTCTTTGCTCAACTACGCCAGAAGATTCAACTGTTGTTTCATTTAGTTTTTTATAAATTCTTCCGATTTCATAAAATCTAAAGTTTTTGCATCCGTTGTCAAAATTATATTTAATAACATTGAATAAACTTGGCATTAAGCTTTGTCTTAGAGTTGTAGAATCCTCACTTTTTGGGTTTTTAACTCTAACTCTATATTCATTACTCAATGGAGCTCCATATAATTTACAGAAATTATCTCCAACTAATGATGAAGTCATAATTTCATCAAAACCATTTCCTAAGAAAATTTCATTAATCTTTTTAAGATTTTTTTCGTCATTAGATATAACCACACCTTCTTCTAATGGTGGAATTGTTGGTGCAATATTATCAAATCCGTGTATTCTTGAAATTTCTTCAATTAAGTCAATTTCTCTATACACATCATCTTGTCTGTGTGTTGGAACTTTGAATTTTGCTGCAAGCTCATTTTTTCCAATAAGCTCAAAGCCTAAGTTTTCTAATATTGGAACATAGGTTTCTTGAGGAATATCAATTCCTAAAATTCTTGAAATTTCAGAATTTCTTAATGTAATTTCAATTTCAGGAAGATTAGCTTCGCCTGTTTCTGCTATTGTAGTTAATTTTCCATCTGCATATTTAACAACAAGCTCAATTGCTCTCATAAGGGCCGGTTTAACAATTCCTCTGTCTACTCCTCTTTGAAATCTTTGGCTTGCTTCTGAAATATAGCCAACACTTCTTGCAGATT
>JAZSMU010000036.1:0-3848 GCA_045536045.1 Candidatus Gastranaerophilales bacterium | reverse complement strand
TTTTCTAGATTAGATGAAAAATTTTCTCTAAAAGAAAAGCTAAACATTGTTGGATATGTTGATAAAAGATTTGAAGAATCAACAGTGCATGAAGGTAAACCTGCAATGAAATTAGAGAATATTAAAAACTTTGATTTTGATATTCTTTTGGTAACTCTTGAATATCCTCACCCTGTTGAAGAAACATTTTGCTACATGGGGCTAAATAAAGAACTATTTGCTTTTTTTAAAGAAGAAGACCCACTAATTAGTGCTCATTATAGATATTTGCAAAAAATTAACTTCGGTAAACATTTAAAAAAGATTGAGAAAAAATTAAAAAATAAAAAAATTGTAATTTATGGAACAGGAAGTTTATTTCAGCTTATTTATGAAAATTATGATTTGTCTAATTTAAATATAGTTGGAATTTCGGATAAAAAATATTGTGGCAGTAAAGAAGATTCTTTCTTTAAAGATAAATACAAAATATTAACACCAGAAGAAATTGATGATGTTAATCCAGACTATGTTCTTGTTGGAACTTTGTATTTTGTTAAATTGATAGACATTATTGAAAACGATATTCTTAAAAATAAAAACATTAAAGTTAAACCATTAATTAATAAGCCATTTTGGGAAGTTTTTAATGAGGTTTGGTATTAATGGCAAAAAAACCTTTAATTTCAATAATTATTCCTGTTTATAATGCAGAAAATTATATTGAAGAGTGTTTAAATTCTTTAACCTCTCAAACTTACGAAAATATTGAAATTTTATGCACTGACGATTGCTCAACCGATAATTCAGCTTTAATTATTGAAGAATTAATGAAAAAAGATTCAAGAATTAAACTCTTTAAGCACGAAACAAACTCTGGACCTGCAACTGCTAGAAATACAGGGCTTGATAGGGCTAGTGGCGAATATGTTATGTTTTGCGACAATGATGATTCTTATACGCCTAATATGTGCGAAAAAATGCTTAATGCAGTTTTAGAATATGATGCAGATTTGGTTACTTGCAGGGCAAATATTGAAAATGCCTATTTAGATAAGCCTCTTGCTGGTTATGTAAATAATCAGCCTATTGGAAAATATCATTTGTGTGCAAAAATGAAGTCTCGCATAAATGTGCTTCTATGGAATAAGATTTATAAAAAATCTTTGATTGATAAATATGAAATAAGATTCCCAGACGGTCTTTCAGGCGAAGATGATGCCTTTTGTTATATTTATGCTGCTGTAGCCGAAAAATATTATGGGTTGGATGATAAATTGTATAATTATGTTCTTCGGAAATCTTCATATACATATACTATCGGCAGAGGAAAAACATATGATAAAAGATTTGATAAAATAAAAATCGTAGAGTATATTTACGAATTTTTAAAAAAACATAATTTGCTTAAAAAATGCAAGTTGCAATTTATTGACATTGCAAATACGGAAATAATTTATTTATACGAATGGAATAAGTCATTAATTGATAGATTAGAAATAAATCGCAGATACAACGCTTTTATTAAAAAAACTGTATTCAACAAAGAAGTTAGAACGACAAATCTTTTAGTGGTTTTAAAGCGAATTTTAAAAAGCTATTGGTTTTAATCTTGGGGAGTGGGTATGAAAAGTCCAAAAGATATGAAAATAATTCAAATAGATGTAACAAATGCTTGTGTGAATAGATGTTCAAATTGCACGCGTTTTTGTGGTCATCATAGAAAACCATTTTTTATGGACTTTGAAACATTTAAGCGTGCTGTTGATTCTTTTGAAGGCTACGAAGGTTGTGTTGGAATAATTGGCGGAGAGCCAACACTGCACCCTGAAATTGAAAAATTTATTGATTATCTTAAAGAAAAAAGAATCGGAAAATCTGTTTGTGTTTCAAGAGAGCCTATTTGCAATATGCAAAAACATATTTACGATAAATTGAATAATATTGATGCGAAAATTGGTTTTTGGTCTTCTTTAAATAGAGGTTATTACAGGCATTTTGAAACAATTAATGACGCTTTTGATTGGCAACTTTTGAATGACCACGATAACAAATGCTTGCATCAAGCTATTTTAATGGCAAGAAAAGATTTAAATATTCCAGATGAGGAATTTATTAAAAGGCGTGATAATTGTTTTGCTCAAAATACTTGGTCTGCAACGGTTACGCCAAAAGGTGCTTTCTTTTGCGAAATTGCTGCTGCATTTGATATGCTTTTTGATGGTCCTGGTGGTTGGGAAATTGAAAAAGGTTGGTGGAAACGCACTCCAGAAGAATTTGGCGACCAATTAAAATGGTGCGAACTTTGTTCATTGTGCCTTGATGTTCCTCAAAGAATTGCAGGAGATGACATAGATGACATTTCAGAAACTTTGTTAGAAAAGCTTAAAGAAATTAATTCTCCTAAAATTAAAGCTGGCAAATATTGTTTGCATACTTTGGATGAATATTCTAAAAATAAAAAGAATTATAAATCTTTTACAAAAGAAAATGACTATATGGAAGCAGGCTCTAATATTAGAACCACAACGAATAATAAAAATTATTACCCAAGAACTTTTGATATTGCAACTGTGGACAATGTTCAAAATGTTATAAACAAAAAAACAGACTGGGTGGTAATTTCAAAAAATAAAAAAGACGGCAAAAGAGTGGCAAAAATTTTGAAAAATTTTGTTCTTAATCCAGGTTGCTTATATGAATATAAAGAAGAATTGATTTTTAATGTTTTAGCTAGAAGCATTAGAGATAATATTAAAAACCAAGATTTAGATTTTCATAATATTGCTTCATATTATCCTGAAGATAAAATTATCAAAATTGATAATATGCTAACTCAAAATTCACTTTCTCAAAAAATTGCTTGCAAAATGAAAAAAATTGTTAAAATCTTGAAAATACGTAAATATTTTTGGTAAAATTTAAAGAATGAAAATTGCAGTTACGGGAGCAAATGGATATATAGGTTCGCATTTAGTTGAAGCATTGCTAAATGCTGGTCATAGTGTTGTCGCAATTGACTTAAAAAATGACTATATAGACAAAAAAGCAAAATATCTTAATTATGATATATATTCTAATAAAGAAAATTTATATGAATACTTTGAATGTCCAGACGCTTTAATACATCTTGCTTGCAAGGATGTGCCTGTTCATAATTCCCTTTGGCATATTGAATCTATTCCAAAAAACTTTAATTTTATTAAAAACTTAATTGATGGTGGCTTAAAGCAAGTTGTAACTATTGGCTCAATGCACGATATTGGTTATTTTGAAGGAAAAATTACAGAGGACACACCTGCAAACCCAACAACTTTTTATGGAATTTCAAAAGATACGCTAAGGCGTTTAGTGGCATCTTATGTAATAGGTAAAGATGTTTGTCATCAACACTTAAGATTTTTCTATACATTTGGAGATGACTTACATAGCTCAGGCTCTGTTTTTTCTAAAATTTTACAGATGGCAAATGCTGGAGAAACTTCTTTTCCATTTACTGAAGGCAAAAACGAATTTGATTACATTGAAATAAACGAACTTGCAAAGCAAATTGTGGCAGTTGTTGAGCAAAAAGAAATAAAAGGTATTATTCATTGTTGCTCAGGTAAGCCAACTGCTATTAAAGACCAAGTTGAATATTTTATTAAATTGCACAATTTAAATATTAAACCAGATTTTGGTAAATATCCAACACGCCCTTATGATTCACCTTGTGTTTATGGCGATAATTCAAAAATCTTAGAAATTTTATCAAAAGCAAAAAATTAATTTTGTTTTTTAAAGTTTTTCATTTTTAAAATTAACCAAATTGTTGTTACAACTGTTAGGATAATTGCGATTATTTTTGAATTTGCAAGGCTTAAATTGAA
>JAZSMU010000082.1:0-22395 GCA_045536045.1 Candidatus Gastranaerophilales bacterium | reverse complement strand
ATCCTAGCTACTACATTATTAAAAGCTTTAGGTATTGCTCCAAGCGAAATGGAATCTTTGTTTACTCACTTTGAATTTTTGAGAAAAACATTAGAAAAAGATACTACAACATCAACAGATGAAGCTTTAATTGAAGTTTATAAAAAACTTCGCCCAGGCGACCCAGCTTCTGCTCAAGGTGGACGTCAAATTCTTGAAGCTCGTTTCTTTGATGATAAAAAATATGATATTGGTAAAGTTGGTAGATACAAAATCAACAAAAAATTAAATCTAAACTTACCGGAAACTCAAAGAACAATTACTATCCAAGATATCGTTGCTGCAATTGAATATTTAATCAATTTGACATATGACGAAGGAAACTTGGATGATATTGACCACTTAGGTAACAGAAGAATTCGTTCAGTTGGCGAACTTCTTCAAAACCAATTCAGAGTTGGTCTTTCTAGAATTGAAAGAATTGTTAAAGAAAGAATGACTTTGCAAGACAATGAAACATTAACTCCATTGAACTTGTTAAACACAAAACCATTAGTTGCTTCTTTAAAAGAATTCTTTGGTTCTTCACAATTATCACAATTTATGGACCAAACAAACCCACTTGCTGAACTTACTCACAAAAGAAGAATTTCAGCTTTAGGACCTGGTGGTTTGATGAGAGAAAGAGCTGGATTTGCAGTTCGTGATATCCATACTTCTCACTACGGAAGACTTTGCCCAATTGAAACTCCTGAAGGTCCAAACGCAGGTCTTATCGGTTCACTTGCTACACACGCAAAAGTTAACGACTACGGCTTTATTGAAACTCCATACTTTAAGGTTGTAGATGGAAAAGTTACTGAAGAAGTTGTTTACTTATCAGCTGATGAAGAAGAAAACTTCCGTGTAGCTCCAGCAGACGTTCAATTGAACGCAGACAGAGCAATTAAAGAAGAATTTGTTCCAATTAGATATAGAAACGAATTTACAATGGGCGAATCAAAAAGAGTTGACTACTTTGGCGTTTCTCCAATTCAAATCATCTCTGTTGCAACATCATTGATTCCATTTATTGAGCACGACGACGCAAACCGTGCATTGATGGGTTCAAACATGCAACGTCAAGCAGTTCCATTGTTAATCACTGACCGTCCTTATGTTGGTACTGGTCTTGAAAAAAGAGCAGCTAAAGACTCTGGTATGGTTGAAGTTTCTAGAGTAGATGGAACGGTTGTTAGAGTTGTGGGCGAAGAAGTTCACGTTAAAGACGCAGACGGAAAAGTTCACATCCACACATTATTAAAATATACAAGAAGTAACCAAGACACTTGTATCAACCAAAAACCAATCGTAAGAGAAGGTATGCAAGTTAAAAAAGGCGATGTAATTGCTGATGGTGCTTCAACAAATAAAGGCGAACTTTCACTTGGTAAGAACGTTTTAGTTGCTTATATGCCTTGGGAAGGTTACAACTATGAAGACGCGATTTTGCTTTCAGATAGATTAGTTCATGATGATGTATTTACTTCAGTTCACATTGAAAAACTAGAAATAGATGCTCGCCAAACTAAACTAGGACCTGAAGAAATCACTCGTGAAATTCCAAACGTTTCTGAAGATTCTATTCGTCACTTAGATGAACGTGGTATCGTTAGAATCGGTGCAAGAGTTTACGCAGATGATATTCTTGTTGGTAAAATCACACCAAAAGGTGAATCAGAACACCCACCAGAAGAAAAATTATTAAGAGCAATCTTTGCTGAAAAAGCTAGAGATGTTAAAGACAACTCACTAAGAGTTCCTCATGGAGAAGGTGGTAGAGTTGTTGACGTTAAAGTGTTTGATAGAGAAAAAGGCGACGAGCTACCTCCAGGAGCAAACACAGTAATTAGAGTTTATATTGCTCAAAAAAGAAAAATATCAGTAGGTGACAAACTTTCAGGTCGTCATGGTAACAAAGGTATTGTTTCAAGAATCCTTCCAAAAGAAGATATGCCATTCTTACCAGACGGAACTCCTGTTGATATCGTTCTTAACCCACTAGGCGTTCCTTCCCGTATGAACGTTGGTCAAACTTATGAACATTTACTAGGTTTGGCTGCTTACTTAACAGGAAACCACTATGAATCACCATTATTTGATGAAATGTATGGCGAAAACCAATCTGAAAAATCTACAAAAGCCGAGCTTTTAAGAGGTATTAAAGAATCTGGTTGTGATTGGGTTAGAGAAGACGGAAAAGTTACTCTATATGACGGCAGAACAGGCGAACCATTTGACGAACCTGTTGCTGTTGGTATCACATATATCTTGAAACTTGTTCACTTGGTTGACGACAAAATCCATGCTCGTTCAACTGGTCCTTACTCACTTGTTACACAACAACCATTAGGTGGTAAGGCACAATTCGGCGGTCAAAGATTCGGAGAAATGGAAGTTTGGGCACTTGAAGCATATGGTGCAGCTTATATTCTTCAAGAAATGCTTACAATTAAATCAGACGATGTTAATGGTCGTTCAAGAGCTTATGAAGCAATTGTTAAAGGCGACAATATTCCTCGTCCAGGTATTCCTGAATCATTTAAAGTTCTTGTTCGCGAACTTCAATCTATTGGTCTTGATATTCAAGTATCTAAGAAAAGTGGCGAAGAAGTTGACTTAATGACTGATTCTGATGACCTTAGAAAATCAGCACCAAAAAGAGTTCTTTCAGATATTGATTCAGAACTTCTAAATATAAACTTCTTTGAAACCCCAGCGGCTTTCAAAGACTAATTGAGAGAAAGAAATAAGGAGAAAAAAATTGTCAACAAGTATTGATTATTTTGATTATATAAGAATTTCAATAGCAAGTCCTGAAAGAATTCTAAAATGGTCTCACGGTGAAGTTACAAAACCTGAAACTATCAACTATAGAACTCTTAAACCAGAGAGAGATGGTTTGTTCTGTGAAAGAATTTTTGGACCATCAAAAGACTGGGAATGCTATTGTGGTAAATATAAAAGAGTTCGCCATAAAGGCATTATCTGTGAACGTTGTGGAGTTGAAGTTACTGACTCTAAAGTTCGTCGTCATAGAATGGGACACATTCAACTTGCTGCTCCTGTGAGCCATATTTGGTTCTTAAAAGGAATTCCAAGTTATTTAGGTCTTTTATTGGATACAACATTAAAAGATTTAGAACAAGTTATATATTTCAATAGCTACATTGTAGTTGACCCAGCTGAAACTGAATTTAAGAAAATGCAACTTCTTTCTGAAGAAGAATACGAAGATTACATTTTAGAAAACGAAGAAACTGGCTTAAAAGTTGGTATTGGTGCTGAAGTTATTAAAGACCTTCTTGCTGAAATCAACTTAAACGACTTAGCTGAAGAAATTAGAACTGAATTAGATGCTGCAGGTGGCAGTGTTCAAAAAAGAGCTAAGTTAATTAAAAGATTAAGACTTGTTGAAAGCTTAATTAGCTCAGGAACAGAACCAACTTGGTTTATTATGACTGTTCTTCCAATCACTCCACCAGACCTACGTCCAATGGTTCAATTAGATGGTGGTAGATTTGCAACATCAGACTTAAACGACTTATATAGACGTGTTATAAACAGAAACAACCGTTTATTAAGATTATTAGAAATGGGTGCTCCTGAAATTATCGTTAGAAACGAAAAAAGAATGCTTCAAGAAGCAGTTGACGCTCTAATTGATAATGGCAGAAGAGGAAGAACTGTTGTTGGTCCTAACAACAGACCTCTAAAATCACTTTCTAATATTATTGAAGGTAAACAAGGTCGTTTCCGTCAAAACCTACTTGGTAAACGTGTTGACTACTCTGGTCGTTCAGTTATCGTTGTTGGTCCACAATTAAAATTAAACCAATGTGGTTTGCCAAAAGAAATGGCTATTGAATTGTTCAAACCATTCGTTGTAAACAAACTTATTGAACGTGGTTTAGTTCAAAATATTAAATCAGCTAAAAAGAAAATTGAAAGGTCAGAACCTGTTGTATGGGATATCCTAGAAGAGGCAGTTGACGGACACCCAGTTCTATTGAACCGTGCTCCAACCCTTCACAGACTTGGTATCCAAGCATTTGACCCAATCTTGGTTGAAGGTAGAGCTATTCAATTGCACCCACTAGTTTGTACAGCATTCAACGCGGACTTTGACGGCGACCAAATGGCTGTTCACGTTCCACTTTCAATTGAAGCTCAAACTGAAGCTAGAATGTTAATGTTAGCAACTAACAACATCTTAGCTCCTGCTACAGGTAAACCAATTATTACACCAACTCAAGATATGGTCCTTGGTATTTATTATTTAACTATCCTTAAAGATGAAAATTCAGATATTAAAGGATATTATCATAACTTCTTAGATGCTATGTCGGCTCTTGAACAAGGTGTAATTAAATTGCACGATAAAATCATTGTTAGAGATGAACAAGGTAAGAGAATTGAAACTACAGCAGGAAGAATTATCTTCAACGAAACTGTTAAAGATTCTCTAGAAAATGTGTAAAGAACAAAAATTATCATAAAGGAAGAAAAATAAATGGCTACAACATTACAAAAACATAAGCAAACACTACCTTTTATAAACGAAGTTGTTGACAAAAAAGGTTTGAATAAACTTTTATCACAAGTTTATTTGGAATGTGGTGGAGCAAAAACTGCTACACTTGCTAATAACCTTAAAAACTTAGGTTTTAAATATGCAACAAAAGCTGGAACTACAATTTCAATTCATGACCTTGAAGTTCCTGCAGTTAAAAAACAACTTCTAGATGAAGCACAAGCTCAAATTGAAGCTTCAACAAGAAAACACTTAAAAGGCGAAATCACTGAAGTTGAAAGATACACAAAAGTTATTGACACTTGGAGTGAAACAACTGCTAAATTAACTGCTTCTGTTGTAGAAAATTTTGATAGATTAAATCCTGTTTATATGATGGCATTCTCTGGAGCAAGAGGTAACTTATCTCAGGTTTCTCAGTTGGTTGGTATGCGTGGTTTGATGGCAGACGCACAAGGTCAAATCATTGACTTACCTATTAAATCTAACTTTAAAGAAGGTCTATCAGTTACTGAATACATCATTTCTTCCTATGGTGCTAGAAAAGGTCTTGTAGATACAGCGTTGAAAACAGCTGACTCTGGTTACTTAACAAGAAGACTTGTTGACGTTGCGCAAGATGTTATTATTAGAGAACACGATTGTGGAACTAAAAAATCCATTCGCTTAACTGGTATTCTAGATGGCGAAGAAGTTATTGTTCCATTGCACGCTAGACTTCTAGGTAGAACAATTGCCGAAGATATTAAAGATACTGAAGGCAATGTTCTAATTGAAGCAAATAAAACAATTGATAGAGAAGATTTAGAAGTAATTAAAAGTTTAAATCTTAAAGAAGTTGACGTTCGTTCAACATTAACTTGTGAGCTTGAATATGGTATTTGCCAAAAATGCTACGGCTGGGCAATGACTACTCAAAAACTTGTTGACATCGGTGAGGCAATTGGTATTATCGCAGCTCAATCAATTGGTGAACCTGGAACACAGTTAACAATGAGAACATTCCACACAGGTGGTGTATTCCGTGGTTCTGGTGCTGCTAGAACAATTGATTCTCCACTTGAAGGTGTTATTAAAGCTCCTAAAATGAAAACACGTGAATTCAGAACACGTCACGGTGAAGTTGTTCAATTGTTAAACAAAGAAATTGATGCAGTTGTTGAATCTGCAAAAGGCAGAACTGTTGAAGTTCATATTCCAGCAAATGCAAAAGTTATGTTTAAAGATGGTGATAGCGTTGCTAAAGGTCAAAGACTTGCTGAATTTGAACCAACTTCAGCTGGAGATGGCTCACGTTTAACTGAAAAAGCATATAAAGATATTACATCTGATATTTCTGGTGAAGTTTTATTTGAAGATTTTACTGCAGATGAAAAGAAAGATAGACAAGGTAACATTTCTAGAATTGCAAACAAATCTGGTATCGTTTGGGTTTTAGGTGGTGATGTTTATACATTGCCTGCTGGTTCTAAAATCTTTGTTTCAGATGGCCAAAAAATTAAAAAAGGCGAAAAACTTGCTGAAACTTTAATTGTTTCAGAACACGGTGGAGAAGTTAGGGTTGGAAATTCTCTAGAAGTTGAAAATGTTAAATTTGACGGCAAATCAATTAAGAAAATTGTTGCTGGAAAAGAATTAACAATTGTAATTGCTTCAATTCAACCATCTAACGCTAAATTTGAACAAACTAAAAAAGAACAAATTTGGTCAGTTAATAAAACAGGCGAAAAATATATCGTTAAATCTCCAATTGATACAACAGTTGAAAACGGTATGATTATTGCCGAATTAATTGATGATGAATACAAAGTTATGTCATCAGGTGAAATCCGTTATAACGGTATTGAAGTTGATGAAAACCAAGTTGTTACAACTCCTGGTGAAGTTATTTTCATTCCTGAGGAAATTCATCAAATTTCTAAAGATGCTTCTTTAAAAATTGTTGAATCAGGAACTTATGTTGAAGCTGGCACAGAAGTTGTTAAAGACTTATACACTCATATCGCTGGTATTGTTGATATTAAAGAATTTAACGACATTATCCATGAAGTTATAATTAGACCTGGTAAATTGGTTACTCTTGAAAATTCAAGCGACCTAGAAGTTGAAGAAGGCGAAATTATCAAAGCTGGAACAACTGTTGCAGGTAAAATTAAAGCTGAAGTTGATTCTATTGTTACTATTCTTGAAAATGACAACGACTTAGCTGAAATTGATGACCTTGATGAGGATATGCAAGATGATTCAATGGATGAAGAAAATATTGAAAACAAACAAATCCAAATCTTAATTCGTCCAATTGAAACATTCCATATTGCACCAAAAGAAGTTTCAATTAAATTTGATACAACTGACGAATCAATTGAAATTTTGCCTTTAACTCAATTGCAATTTAAAGATGGTGCAAGAGTTAGAAACCTAGATGGTGCAATTCTTACAAGAACAAGCTTAGTTCTTTCTATGAGTGGATACTTAAGCCACTTAAAAGGTCTTGTTGAATTAGATAAATCTGGAAATTTAAAAATCGTTGTTCTTGAAACATTAATTGTTAGAAGAGAAGCTGATGATAGCTCAAAAGCACTTTCTTCAACTCAAACAGAATTGTTGGTTGAAGATGGACAAATTATTGAGCCAAAAACTCCAGTTACAAAAACTCAAGTATTATCAGTTAATAATGCTGTTGCAAGCATTAAAAATGCTGATAAAGAATTAAGAAGACTATTATTAATTAGTGAAAACAGCGAAACAGTTGTTAAGACTGATAAAAAATCAACAGCTAAAGTTGGCGATTTAATTAAGCTAGATAGCACAATTCCTGGAACAAAAACAGTTGCTGAAGTTTCAGGTATGGTTACTAAAGTTGATGCGACTTCTGTTACTATTAGAGTTGGCAGACCACATTTAATTAGTGTTGGTACTTCTCTTCAAGTTGACAATGGTGCATTGATTCTAAGAGGCGATTTGCTTGCTACATTGGTTTATGAAAAACAAAAAACAGGCGACATCGTTCAAGGTCTTCCTCGTGTTGAAGAGCTTTTAGAAGCTAGAAAACCAAAAGATTGTGCAATTGTTGCCGAAGAAGATGGAGTTGTTGAAATTGTAGTTGAAGACGATGTTAAATCATTATACTTGGTAAATGACAACGGCAGAGTTGAAATTAAATTCCCTGTTGAAGCAAGTATTATTGTTCTTGACGGTCAAAAAATTACAAAAGGAACTCCATTAACATCTGGTCCTATGAATCCACATGACGTAATCAGACTAAGAGGTGCTGCTTATGCTCAACAATATCTTGTAGATGAAGTTCAAAAAGTATATCGTTCTCAAGGTGTTGAAATTGCTGATAAGCACGTTGAAGTTATTGTTCGTCAAATGATTAAAAAAGTTAAAGTTGTTGATTCTGGTTCTACAAAACTTCTCCCAGGTGAATTGGTTGAATTGAAAGAGCTAGAAGCAGAAAACTTGGCTTTAGAAGGAAATCCAGATGCAATTCCTGCAACTTATGAGCCACTATTGTTAGGTATTACAAAAGCAAGCTTGAATACAGAAAGCTTTATCTCTGCTGCTTCTTTCCAAGAAACAACAAGAATCTTAACTGAAGCTGCTGTTGAAGGCAAAAAAGACCTATTAAGAGGCTTAAAAGAAAACGTTATTATCGGACGTTTAATCCCTGCAGGAACAGGTTTCTATCACTTAATTAATGCAAGTGAAGAAAAAGAACAAGAAGAGCTTCGCCGTCAACAACAAAAAAATCAGGCAAGAAAACCATCTGCAATCCTAGAAGAAATTGAGGGTATGTTCGGGACTCCCGATTTTACCATTGATGAATAAGGAGATTGCTTATGATTAGAAAAATTCTTTTAACCTTAGCAACTGTTTTTACAGTTGCTTTGGGTTGTTTTGCAGCTGAAGTTGATGATGTTAAAGCATTTTTCAACGAATATGTTAGTGCTGCAAATTCTTACAGTAAAGAAATTCCAAACTATTATTTGCCAAATGCAAAAATTATTAGAACGGTTATTAAACCAGATAATACAAAAGCTTCATTAGTTATCCCAATGGATGAATATTTAAAGCAAATGAAAATGGGGCAAGCTGGTGCTAAAATGATGCGTTATAAAAATAATTACTTGAACCAAAAAGTAGTTAAAATTAAAGAAGGCGAATATAAAGTTTCTGCTCAAAGATATCCAAACAAAGATAAAGAAGGTTTGTCTTGTTATTTTATAGTTGTTAAAACTAATGACGGATACAAATTTAAAGTAGAGCAAATGGATACTAAAGTTCAAACATTTTTAAAATACATTAAATAGAAATTCATTACATTTCTTTACAATTCTGAAAAACGCTGGAGCACAAATGTTTCAGCGTTTTATTTTTTGCAACTTTTTCTATAACCTTAGTATAGACACTAGAATAAATTATAAGTGATGATATAATCAGTATATAAATAG
Source organism: Candidatus Gastranaerophilales bacterium (assembly GCA_045536045.1). GTDB lineage: Bacteria > Cyanobacteriota > Vampirovibrionia > Gastranaerophilales > Gastranaerophilaceae > RGIG1918. Next base: position 13,389 of record JAZSMU010000082.1, on the reverse strand, counting down.
TATATCAAAAAATTTAAGGACGTGAAAAATGTTTCTGGAGTACAAAATAGATGAATTAAATGTTCAAAGTGCATGGCTAACCACGCTTTATGAATTAATTGAAGAATTAAACTGCAAGTGCCAAACATTTTTTACTGAAACCTATAACTCAAAACATAGGTGCTTTTCGCAAGTGAGAACTATCAAAATTAGAGGGTCTTCCTCAATGCTTTCTTGGTTAAAGCTTAGAATGGAAAGATATTCTCATTTTGTTGATTCCTTAAATTCTCGTCTTGATGTCATGAGTCAAATGATTGAAGACGACGAATAAAACTGAATATTTATTTTGTGATAATAAAATCGCTTGATTTAAGAAAAATTAAAAGCCCTGATTCTTCAGGGCTTTGTTGTTTAGTGTATATTTTGTTAATGCTTCTTTATCGGTTAAATCAAGGCTGGTTTTTTAACAGGTGTTGCACCAGGAATCATTTCCCAGTTAGCAGCCATAATTTTCTTGAATGATTTAAGAGCTGTGTCTTCAAGTTCACCCAATTCTTGAGCTTCAATAATTAATTGTCTTAATGGCATTAATGCTCTTTGGTCTCTAAGAACGCCAAGTGCTGCTGCAGCACCAGCTCTAACTAAATCATTTTCTTTTGTATCTTGCATAACTTCAATTAAAGCAGGAACTGCTCTTGTGTCTTCAAGTTTTCCTAAAGAAGTTACAGCATAAATTCTAACATTTACCCATTCGTCTTTTAGCATTTTAATAATGTCTTCAACGCATTTTTTGTTTCCGATTTCGCCCAATGCTCTTGTAGCGTCGCAACGAACATTAACTTTTTCGTGGAATAAAACGCCCATTAAAGCGTCTGTTGCAATGTCGCCAATTTCAATTAAGGCGTCTGTTGCAGTAATACAAACTTGTGGGTTTTCATCATTTAGTGCTTCAACAAGTGGTTCAACAACAATTTCGCCACCTAATCTGCCAAGTGCTCTTGCTGCACGAACACGAACGTCAACGTTTCTATCTTCTCTTAAAGATTCAATTAAAGAAACTGTTGCAGAAGTATCGCCCAATTCGCCAAGTGCTCTAGCTGCATATAAACGAACTGAACCGTTTTTGTCATTTTTTAAGATATTAATTAGAGGTTCAACAGCTCTGAAATCGCCCATTTCGCCAAGAATTCTTGCAGCGTTGTAGCGAACTTTTTCTGAGTTGCTTGTTTCTAAATCAATTACCAATTCTTCAAAAGTTTTTTTAGATTGTTTCTTCTTGTTGTTCACACTAATCGTCATGGTTTTCCTTCCGATAAATTTTTCTTCACTACTTCCTTATATAATTTAAAACATTTAGTTTTCAAAAATTTACTTTTTATTGTCTTTTTATTTAGTTTTGTTACATTCCTTAAATTAATAATAAGAGTAAAAAGAACACTTTATATTTAAAGCTTTATTAATATAACATTTTTTTTATAAGTTGTCGCTACATTAAACATATTAGAAGTCTAATTTTAATGTTTATTTTTTAAAAGATAAGTAAAATAACGTTATATTTAAAAATTTAATTTAACATTTCTTAACAATTTTCTTAACATAAATTTACCGACATGGTGCTTGAATTTAATTTAATCAAAATTTTCTAATAAATTTTTAATGCTAATTTGCCCAATATCGTAAAGCAATTCAACTTGTTTAATGTTATATTCAACAACCATACTTAAATAGCTAATCCTTGCTCTGGTTTTTTCTGTTTGTGTTTGCAAAACATCAATTAAAAGCCCTTCGCCTGCATTCAGTCTTAATTCTGCGAGCCTTGATGTTTCTGTTGCATACTCAATTCTTTTTGCCCCAATTTTTGCTCTTTCTTTAGAAAATTTTGAGCTTGTGTAATGATTTATAATTTCATTTTTAATATTTCTTTTATTGTTAATTAATTCTAATTCTTTTGCCCTAATTTCTGCTCCCTCTTCTTTTAATTTTGCCCAAGTTCCAACCCCTAAGTTTTCTCCAATTGGTATATCGGCATTAACTATAAACTGTGCGTTGTGCCCCAAACCAGAGCTTGCCGTTCCTTGATAAGAATATTTATAATCCAAGCGAATTTTGGGGATAAAATCTGAATAATTCATTTTTCTTTTAAATTTATCTGATTCAATTTCAAGCTCAAGTGCTTTAATATCTTTCCTATTTACAAGTGCACTTTCATATAATTTTTCAATTTCCTTGTTTTCTTCAATTAATTGAATAGGTTCAATTTCTTCCTCAATTGGATAAAGTGGTGCTTCAACGCTTATTCCAATTGCGTTTGCTAAAGTTGCTTGCTTTAGCCTAAAATTATTAATTGAAGTTAATAAACTTTGTTTGGCGTCAGCTAGTTCATTTTCTCCTCTTATTACATCAAATTTTGTTCCAAGCCCTGCACGTTTTAAATTGCTTAAAAGCCTCAATTGTTCTTCTCTTTCATGGTAATTTCTTATATAAATTTCAATAGATAATTTTGCTTCTAATAATTCATAATATTTTCTTGCAACTTCTCTTAAGGTTTCCTCTTTTGTGTTTGTTAATTTTTCATTTAAAGATTTTTTTAAATAATCGCTACTTTTTGCTCTAAATATATCTCTTCCACCATCTGTTAAATTATGAGTTGCATATAAGCCTCCAAACAAAGCAAATTCTCTTATTTCATCTAGTAAAATTCCACCTACAAGAACCTGCCCTCTGATTAAATTTGTGTAACCTGTTATTCCAACTCCTGGCAAAAATTTTGATAATGAATATTTAAAATTATATTTTTTAGCTTCATAATTTTTCTCTATTATTCTAATTCCAAAATTATTATCAACAGCAAGGCATAAACAATCTTTTAAGGAAATATAAATCGGTCTTTCTTCTAAGTATTCAAAAATCTTTTCTTCAATATTAATTTTTTCATTATATTTTTTATATGAAAAATATTCTTCTTTCCCTAAAGCTGGCATGAAAGAAAAAAATATGCTCATTAATATTAAAAAACATTTTTTCATATATAAAAAATATTCTAATTTTAATCAAATACATATACTCCACAAAGGTAGCTACTATGGTATAATTATCTAGCTTGTGCCTGTAGCTCAACTGGATAGAGTGTCAGTTTCCGAAGCTGGAGGTTGGGAGTTCAAATCTCCTCAGGCACAATTTTTAAAAAATCTCTTGATTATTATTTTTTATATGTTTTAATATTCATGTTGAAAGTTAAACTTTCTTCTCGGGCGATTAGCTCAATTGGTAGAGCGTCTCCCTTACAAGGAGAGGGTTTGGGGTTCGAGTCCCTAATCGCCCACCATTTAAAGACACCTAAGGGTGTCTTTTTTAATGCCTAATCATATGTTATAATTTTTCAATGAAAAAGATTTTAAGTTTGGTATTAATATTATTAGCTCCTATTTTTGCTTTTGCAATTGAAGATATTAAAAAAGTGCATCTTAAAGATGCCATCAGTATTGCAGTTGAAAATAATATTGAACTTAAATCTAAAAATTTAGATATTGAAATTGCTAAAAACAATATTGAAATTGCCAATAGATTACATAACCCATCTTTGCACGCAAATTATCTTTATGGTGCTGCTGGTAATACCGAGCCAAAACTCATTGGTTTTTCTCAAACTTTAGAAATCAATAAAAGAAAAGCAAAAAAAGAATTAGAACAAGCTAAATATAATCTTTCTCAAAAGAAAACCGAATACACTAAGTTTGATTTAATTATGGATGTTAGAGAAGCTTATATTGAACTTGTTTCTGCTAAATCTATATTAGATTCATTGGAGCAACAAAAAATATTCCAAAAACAACTTTTAGATGTTGCAAAAAATAAAAGAAAAACTCAAAGCACAGATTTTATTGACGCAATTCAAACAGAAATTGCACTTAATCATTTAGTAACTCAAGTTAATACTGCTAAAGCTGATGTTGATTTTGCTAAAAATAAATTAAATAAAATTATTAATGCTTCAAATGGAATTGTTTATGATTCTGAAGATGATATTTTAGCTGAAGCGAATAATTTTGAAGAAATGAACACTCCAAGACCTGATTTCAATTTTCCAGACATAAATGATTTCATTGAGATTGCTCTAAAGAATAGGCAAGACCTTGAAATTGCTCTTCAAGAAATTGAAGTTGCAAGAGCAGAAATGTATTTATCTACAAAAAGCAGAATCCCAGATTTAACACTTGGTGCTGGTTATGCTCATCAAACTAAAAATTACTCTGAAACAGGGGCAACACTTGGTGGTGGCTTCGTTGGTGTTAGTGTTGATAATATTCCACTTTTTTATTCCCACACACCAGAAATCCAAAATAAAGCTTACAAGCTTGAGCAGGCACAGTTAAAATATCTTTCTTTAAAAGATAAAGCGAAAAAAGATGTTGCATCAGCATATCAAAAATTCTTAACATCAGCTAAAAATTTAAATCAATATGAAGATAATATTTTGCAAAATTCAGAAAAATTAATTAAAACTTCAGTTAAATTATATGAAGAAGGTAAAATTGATATTTCTGATTTAATCATTTCAAAACAAACTTATAAAACAACAATAATCGGCTACACATATGCATTAGCCGACTATTATAATTCTTGGACAGATTTTTTAAGAGAAATAAATGATGTAGATTTTGAATTTAAAATTAAAAATCTTTAATCATTTTCATCTTTAATTTTTACAGTTAAAACAACCAACTCGCCTGTCTTAAGGTCTATTTCTTCTCCTTTTGAAATATAAGAAAGTGTTGATTTTTCATATGCTTTCTGAACTCCAGATTTGAGCCTAGATTTGTTTTCATATGGTGTAATCATCCCTCTTGCGAAATTAATTGGGATTGCAATATGGTCAACAAAAAGACCGGCAATTGAGGTTGCACTTGATATTCCTAATTCTTTTAAATCTGTTTTCTTATATCTTGTTACTTTTGCTCTGATATCATTTCTTGTTGGGGCAAAAACATTTGCACCCTCTTCTTTAAAGCCGGAAATTTGAATTACAAGGTATCCGTTTCTTTTTCCTCTTTTTGATGTTGAAACTTTAACAACATTTCCTCTAATTGTTCCTTTTGGAACGACCTTGTTTTCTTCAACGCTAACTTTTTCAAGAATTTTTGCATAAAAAACTTCTGGTGGGTCGTATGGGTCAAATGAATTTGTTGTTTGTGCAACAACTTTAATTGTTTTTGCAAAAACAGGGTTAATAAACAATAATAATGCCAAAATTAGTGCAAATTTTATACCTTTTTTCATATTTTCTCCCATAAATTAAAAGCTCCACAAGGGAGCTTAAAATTAAAATGTTGTTAGCTCTTTCCAAGCTTTTTTCTTATTTTCTATTTTCTTTTGAGCTTCAGCTTGTTTTTTAGCTTGCTCTGCTTTTTTAGCCTCGTATTTTGCTTTTTCTGCATTTTGTTTATTTTTAATTTCTTGTTTTTTAGCTTCTAATTTAGCTTTATCTGCCTTTTTCTTGTCTTCAAGAGCTTTCTTTTGTGCTTCATATTTTGCTTGTTCTGCTTTTTGTTTTGCAGTTAAGCTTTTTTCTTTTTCAACGAGTTTTTGTGTGTGTTTTTGAATAAATTTTTCTGTGTAAGTTTTTTCTTCAGCACAATTTGCTGCTGCAATTGTTAAAACTGATAAAACACAAGCTAATGTCAATATTTTTTTCATAAACTGCCTCCTATTTTTTAAACCAATTATAATAATTTATTTACTTTTTTTCAAGATTTTTAATATATTTTCCTTGCTTATTAAATCGTTGTTTTCTAGATTTTCAAGGCTTGATAATAACTCAGAATCAACAATATCTGTTGATATTATCTGCTGATTTTTGTTATTTTTCAAAATTTCAATTGAGCCAAATTCGCTTTCTATTTTTTCTGCTTTTGTGTAATTTTTATATTTTCCAAATATCCAATTTTTTGATTTAAATTTTTTGTACAAATTTTTAAAATCTATATTGTTAATAACGATTTTTTCATTATTTAGTTCAAAGTTTTTTGAAAAATTTTTAATAAATTCTTTAGTTATTTCTCTAAAAATTTTATTTTTATTAATATTATTATCAAATTCAGATAAATTTCCAACTCTAGATTCAACCGATTTAACAGAATTTTTACTTAATTTTGATAGATTTGGCGTTAAAATTTTTCCTAAATGCTCAAAATCCATTGAAATTAATATTGTTCCATGATGAAGATAGGTGTTTTTTGTTTTGTAATATGCATTGCCAGAAATTTTTTTATTATTAACAACAAGGTCGTTTCTTCCTGTTTTTTCTACATTAATTTTGCAATTCAAAAGTGAATTTTGGATAATATTTTCTGTTAAATTTTTATATTTTATTGGTGTTATAAAAGAAAAATTTATATTTCCCAAACTGTGGTAAACTGCTCCACCTCCTGTTGTTCTTCTTGAGAGCTTTATTTTATTTTCTTTTAAATATTCTAAATCACATTCTTTGTAAGGATTTTGATGTTTACCAATGACAACTGTTGGATTATTTTCCCAAAGAAATAAAATTGCACAATTTTCTTTTTCTGAAAAATCAAACAAATAATTTTCAAATGCTAAATTTTTATATATATCCTTAAAGGTGCTTTTTATGATATACATTTTTTTCATAATTAAAATTATAATACAAAGTGCTAGCGAAAAATTGATAAATATGCTATAAGTATTTTGTAAATCAAGAAAGGTGTTAAAAATGAATAAAATCAAAACATTAATTGCTGTTACTTGTGCGTTTATTTTAGGATTTAGTATTAATAATTTTGCAATTTCATCAAATGTTCAATATAAGGTTGCAAAAGTTGATGTTCAAAAATTAATTGCAGCAAGCCCTCAAATTAATGCCCTTAAAAAAGAACAAGATAAAAAAGCAATTGAAATTCAAAAATGGGCAGCAAATGCACAAGCTCAAATAAACAAAGAAAAAGACAAAAATAAAAAGGCTGAATTGATTAAAAAATACGATAAACAATTTAAAGATAAGATGAAATTAAATGCAACTGCAACTCAGAAGAAATTAGATGCCGCAGAAGCTTCAATAAATAAAACTATTGAAACAAAAGCAACTGCACTTGGTTATAACCTTGTTTTTGCAAAAGGCGTTGTTTTGTATGGTGCAGACGATATTACGGCTGAATTAGTTAAAGCTATTAAATAATTTTAAAGTTTATTTTTCTTAATAATTGCTCCTTTTGGGGCAATTATTTTTTTGTTTTTTCTTATATATGCTATGAAGGTCAATAATTTCTCAAATTTAGGTTTGAATTTTAGGGGTTATGATGCGGTTCCACTAAAAGCTCTGTATATGCAAGGGGTTTCCGACCGTGGGCAACTAAACATATTAGAAGAGATGGCAGGCGTTGCGAGCAAGGAAAATATTGACCTTTACGTTTTTAATGATGAGAACATAATTAAGCCATCAGAGGCAAAAATCTTGCCTCGTTATTGTTCTTCTCGTTGGGCACAAGATAGAAAAACTTTTTTAGACACAAGGGATGGAAAGAAGTTAATTTGGGCATCAAATGAACCATCTTACAATGGGAATGTTAAAAGATTTTTTGCAGATTGGAAACTTGAAAAAGATTTTATGAATCCTGCTGGTGGTAATTTTTTCATTGGAAAAAATGAAAATGGCGAAAAATGGCTGTTGATTGGGCAAGATAATGTTAAATTGCCACAATGTAAATCTTATGAAGTTGAATATCAAAGAAAAACCTTAACTGAATTATCCAAAATTTATGATATTAAAGAAGAAAACATATTTGTTATAAAACAGCCAAACTTCCATTTGGATATGTCTTTGCGTCCTGTAGGTTTCCCTTATATTTTAGTTGATGACCCAAATTTATCTTTAAAAAATTTAGATACGCTTGAATCTAGATTTCCTAATGATAAAAATCTTGCAAAAATGAGAGAATACCTAAATGAAAAACTTAAATCTCCCACTTATGCAAAAGTTGATGAAACAATTGAAGCTCTTACATCTTTTGGCTTTAAGCCTACAAGAATTGCTGGTTCATACTCTGAAGATATCAACTTTATGAATGCTATTGTTCATTTAAAAGATGATAATAAAATGACTTATATTACAAATTCAACAAAATATGCAACAGAGGCTGAGGGAGCTTTAATGAATATTTTTAGGGGCGATTTAACTGATAGATTTCCTCAATTTAAAAATATTTATTTTATTTCGGGAAAAGAAGACCTAAATTCTAGATATAAAAATGATATGATGACAAATTTAGGAACAAGAAGTGGTGGTATTCATTGTATGACAGCCGAAGTTCCTGATTTTGATAAAATTGTTTAATTTTTATTTGTCTTTATTTACAACCGTAATCAATGTTCCGTCTGTTCTGAATATTGCGACCCAATTATTGTCTTTAAATTTAAATCTTGTGAGTATTCTTTTTTGCTCTCCTGCTTCGTTTGCAGGTTCAATACTCAATGGGCTTTCCATATAAACTTTTGACAAAAATTCTTTTAATAATTTTCTAGATTTTTCGCTATTTAATTCGTTTAGCTCAATTCCATTTTCTAATAATACTCTATCTAAAATTCTGAGTCTTGCGTGTGGGCTAATTTTAGGAACTTGCCCGTCTTTTTTGAATATTCTGTTCATTAATGAGTAATTATTTATAAAATCTAAAACTTCATCTGGAATTAAATCGCCTAAGCTTTTAAGTTGTGCTCTTGTAATATTTTTTGCATCATATTGTTCATAAGTTTGTTTTAAACCTAATTTTTCAATAATGTTTGCGTGAGAATCGTGCCCTTCTTGCATATTTTCAAGAATATCATTTGCAAGCACTGTTTTGTTTGTAATGATATAGTGCTTGTTGTATGGACGAGTTATTTTGTTTAAAATAGATTCATTTTCTTGAAGCTCTAACATTTTTGTCAAAATTTCAAGCAACTCATTTCTTGTGTATCTATCTTTAAAATTACTGCTATTTAATTTTGTAACATTTAAAGTTGAAGCTGAAATATCTGCACCAAGCTCATCTTTCAACCTTTGAAGTGAGTTGAAAATTGTATCTAAGCTTTTTTGATATGTTGGAAAATCAAAATCTTTGCTGTTAGATAGTGCCTTAAAATGCTCAACAACTTCGCGTGTTGAAATTTTTGGATTTGAATATTTTGCAAAATATTCATTCAAAGTTTTAATGTCTGGAATTTGTTTTTCAAATAAAAACTTGATAAATTCTTCTAATGAGCCAAAGCTATTTTTTAAATGTTGATAAGCGCATTTTCTAGGGTATCTTGTATTTTTAGATTTTGTTAAGAATTGCTCAGAGAATATTTTAATATTTTCAAGAGTTTTAACTGAGCTTTCTTCGTCTTTTAAAGCTCTTAATGTAGCTAGATAAAATTCTTTATTTTCCTTATTATTTAAGTCGTATTCTGTTGTTATTGTGAAGTTTAAAACATCTTCTGTTGAATCTAAGTGTTGTGCAAAATCTTTTGTTTTTTCTTTGAAATCTTCTGTTGATAAGATTTTATTTTTTTGAATGAAATTTATGCAAGATTTATATGCACTGTATTCTGCATTTTTTGAAAAATATTTGAATATTTCATCATAATTTTTCAAAACTTTAATTGGTGTGTCTAGTTTTGCATCTTCTAAATGTTTTGCAAAATTTGGATTATCTTTTTTGACATCTTCAATCGCTAAATTCAATCCTTTTAGATTTTTGCTTTTTAAGAAATTGAAAAATCCTTTAGCGTCTGGGTGCATTTTTTTGGCTATTTCTAAGCTTTCTAATGAAATAACACCAATTTTTTCAAGCTCTAATGCTAAATTTTTGTCTTTATTTTGTGCAAAATATTTATTTTCAAAATTATTGTAGTCATTTTCATTTTGAATATTAAAATTAATTACAAATCTAAGATATGTTTCAACAAGCTTTGAGTTTAATTCTTTTGATTTATCAATCAAAAAGCCATATTTCATAACAAGTGTTGAGGCATCATCTTGCTTAAAATGTTTTTTAATTTTTTCATCTTTAGTTTCTTTAATAACTTGAGATAAAATATTTTTTAAATTTTCATTTTTATTAAAAACGCGTTTGTTTTCAGCGTAATTTTGATAATCTTCAAAGTTATAAATTTCTTCTGTTGCAATTCTTGTTAGAATTTCTTTTATTGTAATTTTTCTGTTATCAGATTTCATTGCAAAAATTACATCAGAAAGGCTGTTTGTAATTTCTAGTATGCTTTTTTCTCTAAAAAATGCTTGCACTTTTTCATCTTCAATTTTTGGCAATGTCTTTTCAATTTCAGCATACAAATCGCCATATTTTTTCAAGTGACCAGAAACTAAACCTTTATTATTGTTGTTTGCTTTGATTAGTTTTTTAGCATCGTCAATATTATAAATATTTGCCTTTGCTAGGGCGTCTTTCATTTCTTTTGAACTATAGCTTTTACTGGATTTATTTATTCCAAGCCCTAAATCTGTCCAAAGTTTTTTTATGTCATTTTCGTTTTTGAAACCAAAATTTTGAATAAAATTGTAAACTTCAAGAATTGTGTTTTCTATTTCTTCTTCGTCAATATCTTTGGTGAAAATATTGTAAGTATCTCTGAATTGCAAATAATGCTCTTTTGCTTCTTCTTTGCTAATTTGATAATTTTCTTCTAAAGTTTCAACTGATTCTGCAAAATTTTCTAGCCTTTCGCTAAAATTTTCTTCTTTTTCAAATCCTGCCCTTAAAGCTTTATATTCATTAACTGTTAAGTTTGTTTTTTGAATAAAATCAATTCTTCTTGTAATTTCATTTAGCTCTTTAGGGTTTTCAATTAAGCCTTTTCTGTTCAAAAACAAGTCTGTTTTTTTATATTTTAGGCATATTTGAATTATTTCTTCTTTGCCTTCTAAAGTTTCTCCGTTTGCTTCCCAAAGACTGTCAATTATGCTTAAATAATTTGAATAAAAGCGTTCTGGGTCTTCTTTTTCGCCTAAATTTTTAAATATTTTGGTTAATTCTTCTTGTTTTCCTTTGTAATCTCTTTTTTCAATTGCTTCAAAAATACTTTCGTCTGTTTTTTCGCATTCATTTAATAAATAATTATATAAATCGCCACTAACTTTGTTTTCAATTAAAAATTTAAGTGCTTCGTCAGCGTCATATAATGTTTCAAACTCGTTGAAATTTTCAGCTAGTGGCCACAATTTATCAAAAAATTCATCACCATCATTTAGTTTGTAATCTTTAATAAAAGCTAATGTTTCCTTTTTTTCCTCTTGGTATTTATCTAAATTATCTATATTTCTGTAAAAATACAACATAAATAATTCTGCAAATTTACCAATGTTTTGATTTGTTATGTCGCCATTTTTTGCTAATTCTATATAGAACAATTGATTTCTAGGAAACGGTGCTTCTTCTTCATAACCAAAGCGTTGTGGGTCTGATTCAACAGTAAGTTTAACTAATTCGCCAGCATTTTTTATCCCTAATTTTGCAGTAAATTTTTTAATGTCTTCAAAATAATCTAGGTAAACTAAATCAAAATCCGCGTTTATTTTGCCGCCATATTCTTTTAAGTATGTTTTATAGTAGATATCAATTAATTTATCAATTGGCATCTCTCTATGTGCTTGCAATTGGATTTTTTTGTTATCTTTTTCAAAACTTCTTTCTGTTTCTAGCATTCTTGAAACAAGTTCTAATAATGCTTGCTCAACCCACTTTGCTTTTACAATCGGTGCGTTTAATGGGTTAATCACTTCTGTTTTTGTTATTAGATACTTGTCTTTTTCTGGACTATAAATTACTTCAAGCTCTTCTCTGGCGTTTAGTTTTGCCTTGTAGGGTGCTTCTTTTGCTTTCTTTAGAATTTCTTGAACATTAATTCTTAAAAATTCTTCATCACCAATATTTATAATTGTTGCATGTTGCTTTTCTTCAAGCCCTTCTTCAAGTTTTCTAATATATTCTTCATTAATTTCAATATTATCGTCGCTTGAAATGTATTCTTCGTCTTTGCCAGCAAAGCTTATTGGCGAATTTTTTACAAAAACATCAGAAGAATTTTGAACAAAAAACTTAAAGTTTTTATCCAAAATTCTTTGATTATTTTTTAAAGATATATTTTGAAGCGAATTTATTTTCATTTTGAGCTCTTGTTATATATTCTTAAAACTCAAAAAGGAAATAAATTGCCTAAATATTACTGATTTTTAAGCTTTTTATTATGAATTAAAGAGCTGATTAATGATGTTATGATAAAGAATAGACCAATTGTTCCTGTAATAACCTCTGGAATCTCAGTTTTTGCAGATATAAACATCATTAAAGCTAAAGCTCCAATTGCCCAATGAGCACCGTGTTCTAGGTATAAAAATTTTGCTAAAGTTTTCTTTTCTAGTAAGTAAATTGTTAAAGAACGAACAAACATCGCACCAATTGCAACACCTGTTGTGATAATTAAAATATCTTTACTTAGTGCAAATGCACCCAAAACACCATCTAGAGAGAATGAAGCGTCAATTAATTCAAGATATATAAATCCTAAAAGCCCTGTGCATTTAACGCCTTCTTTAGTTGAATTTGCAATTTGTTCGCAACCTTTTTTCTCCAAAGTTGATGTCATAAGTTCAATTAATTCATAGATAATAATTCCTGCAAAGCCAGCATAAAGAATGCTGTTGCCATAGTGTGGTGCAGTTACATAATGAACAGCTATAACACAAAGAGAAGCAACAATAACTTCGCCGAATGGAATTTTGTCTGATTTTTGCATTAATTTTTCAATTGGTTTAATCCAATGAATTTCTTTTTTCTTGTTAATAAAATAGTGCAAGAATAATAGCATTAAGAAACTGCCACCAAATGTAACAATTGGTGCGTGTGTTTTTTCTAGATATTCTGCATATTTTGGAGCGTCATGAAGAGCAATTCTTAAGACTTCTCCAGCGCCTATTTTTGCAAATATTGCAACAACTAAAATTGGGAATAAAAATCTAACACCAAATACTGCAATTGCAATACCCCAAGTTAAAAATCTTTTTCTCCAAATTTGAGACATATTCTCAAGTCGCATTGCATTAACAACTGCGTTATCAAAAGACAAGCTAACTTCCAAAATTCCCAATGTTAAAACAATAAAAATAGCATTAAACCCTGTTCCTGGAGCTGTTCTTTCGCCCCAAAGATAGGCAAAAATAACGCCAATTATTGTTAAAATATATGAGCCTAAAAAGTAATTTTTATTCATTTTTCCCTCTAATTCCTAGTGCTTCTTCCAACTATCATTTTTAATCCAATTCCATGCAGATGAAATCATGTCTTTTAATGATTTTTTAGGTTCCCAGCCTAGTTCTTCTTTTGCCTTTTCATTAGAAGCAATTAAAGTTGGTGGGTCGCC
>JAZSMU010000120.1:0-21619 GCA_045536045.1 Candidatus Gastranaerophilales bacterium | reverse complement strand
GCAACTCCAAAAACAAAATTCATGACAGGCAAAACTGCAATAGTTACATTTATTGGAGATGAAGAAAAAGAAGTCAAAGTAGATAAACCTCAACAAGCAGTTCAAGTTCAAGGCGAAATCGTTGTTGGAGAGCCTATTGATTTTAAAATTCCATTAGATAATTTAAATTTAAAATTCTCTGAGCTTGATAAAATCAAATCTGCAAAAGTTGATGTTACAAACATTAGCACACGAGAAGTTGAAAAAATTGATTTCAAAAGAGATGGAAGTAATTTAGTTGCTTCAGCACCATCATTGGTTGTTCAAGAAGAAATTCACTATGATGTTATTTTCTTGGTTGCACTTTTTGTTATAACTATGTGGCTATCTCAAAAAGTTATGATGGCACAAAGCAAAAATGTTCAAATGGACCCACAACAAGTTGCAATGCAAAAATCTATGGGAACATTTATGCCAATTATGGTTGGCTTTATGTTTGTTGTAATGCCAATCCCAGCTGGCGTTTTATTGTATCTTGTTACAAGTAACTTATTCCAAATTGCTCAAACAGTTTATATCAATAAAAAATTAGATGAAGAACACGAAGTAAAAACTGGTGCTAAAGATTCAACAGGTGCAACTATTATTGAAGCAAAAGAAATTAAAGATGTTGAATAAGATTTAGCTAATAATTTTAAAAGAGGCTTTATGCCTCTTTTTTTATTGCTTTTTCCCATGAAAAAAAAGCCGCAATTTGCGGCTACTAGACTTGGGGAGGAGGTTTTAATGCAAAGCATTACGCTTTACATAATATGTATTCGGAATAAATTTTTAAAAATTTATAGGAAGATGTAAAAAGTAGTACAAAAAGACTATTTTTTTATGTTTTTTTTGACAATTTGGTAAAATGTAATTATGAAAAAGTTTTTGGCTTTAGTTTTAATAATGTTTTGCACAACACTTACCTGTTTTGCTAAAAAATCAGGCAAGGCTTCTGTTATTCGTGTTGAAGTTGAAACAAAAGATGAATTTGTTTTAGTTGGTGATTTATATTCTTCAAGAGTTAAGGGAGAAAAGAAACCACTTGTAGTTTTCTTACATTCAATTGGTAGCAAATCTTCTGATTGGGGCGATTTGCCAAAAGAAATTAGAAAAGGTGGCTACAATGTTTTTGCCCTAGATTTAAGAGGACATGGAAGAAGTGTTTATAAATCTAATTTAACTTATAAAAGTAAAAATTATTTTACAAAAGCAGATTGGCAAAAATTGCCAACAGATGTTGTTGAAGTGATTAACTATCTTAAAGAGCACTATTCAAAAATTGATTACGATAGAATTATGTTTATTGGTGCTGATTTAGGTGCAAACACTGCAATTATTGCAGGAGATAGATTAAAAAGAAAACCAGAAAAATTAGTTTTAATAACTCCAACGCAAGAATTTAAAGGCTTAGAAACTCCATTGATTATTGCGAATTATGATGACACCCCAATGATGTTTTTAGTTAGCCAATCTGATAGATATTTTTATGGTCAAGCAAGCTTGCTTACAAAATTTGTTCAAACTGAATCTGTTATGAGAATTTTTCCAACAGGAAGCTCTGGTATAACTCTAATAAAACAAAACCCAACTGCCAAAGAAGATATTTATAAATATATCTATGGCATTAGCATTGATAATTAGGTTTGATTATAATTTTTCTATAACTTCAGCTGGTGTTAAAAGCTCAGCTTCTTTAGAATCTCTTTTCTTAAGCTCAACTTTGCCTTCAGCAATAGATTTTCCAACAACAATTTTGTATGGGAAGCCAATTAAGTCTGCGTCTTTAAATTTAACGCCGGCTCTATCATCTCTATCATCTATAACAGCTTCAACGCCTTTTGCTTTAAGGTTTTCATAAATTTCAACTGCTGTTTTCATTTGTAATTCGTCTTGAGTGTTTACAGGAATTACAATAACTTTATATGGTGCAATAGCTTCTGGCCACATAATGCCCCAATCATCATGGTATTTTTCAATTGCAGCAGCTGCAACTCTTGTAACTCCTATTCCATAGCAACCCATAATGTATGGTTTTAATTCGCCATTTTCATCTGTGTAAACTGCGTTCATTGGTTTTGAGTATTTGTCTCCTAATTGGAAAATATTACCAACTTCAATTCCTCTTGTAACTTTTAGAGGCTTTTTGCAAATTGGGCAAAGCTCGCCTTCTTTAACCAATGAAATATCAACAAATTCAATATTTTCTTCTAAGTTTGCTCCAACGATATGTTTATCTTTTTCATTTGCACCGATAACAAAATTCTTCATACCCTTAGCAGAATTATCAAAAAGAACTTTAACTTTAGATGTATCAACGCCTCTGTATGAAATAAATCCAGCTTCAGAATTTAAGAAGTCTTGAATTTCGGCATTTTCCATTGGGCGAATTTCAAGAGCATCAACTGCGTTTAAAAGTTTTGTTTCTTCAATTTCTTTATCGCCTCTAATCATTGCAATAACAGGTTTTGAATCTGCAATATAAGCAACTGCTTTCAAAATGCAATTTGTTTCAATATTAAAGAATTTTGCAAGGTCTTCAATTGTTTTAACATTTGGAGTATCAACAGTTTTCTCTTCTTTGAATCCTCCGTCTGTTTCAACAATATTTAAATGAGAAATTGCGTGGTTTGAATTTGCACTATAATCACAAGTTGTGCAATAGAAAACATCATTTTCGCCAACTTCTGTATCTGTTAAAACCATAAATTCATGGCTAACTGCACCACCAATTGCACCTGAATCTGATTGAACGGCCTTAGTTTCAAGCCCACAACGATTGAAAATATTTGTGTATGTTTTTGCCATAACTTCATATTCTCTCTCTAAATCTTCTTGGCTTGTGTGGAAGCTATATGCGTCTTTCATGATAAATTCTCTTCCTCTTAATAAGCCAAATCTTGGGCGAATTTCATCTCTAAATTTAAGTTGAATATGATAAACATTTAATGGAAGTTGTTTATATGAATTAATTGTTTCTCCAACAAGGTTTGTAACTACTTCTTCGTGAGTTGGAGCAAGACACATTTCGTTGTCGCTTCTATCTTTCATTCTCATTAATTCTTTGCCATATTTTGCCCATCTTCCAGATTTTTGCCATAATTCTGCAGGTTGAACGAAGGGCATTAAAAGCTCTTGAGCACCAGAAGCATTCATTTCTTCTCTTATGATATTAGAAATTTTAGTCAAAACTCTTTGCATAAGTGGCATATAATTATAAATTCCACTTGCAAGTTTTTTAATGTAGCCTGCTCTAACTAATAGAATATGGCTAATAGCTTCAGCATCAGAGGGGTTTTCTCTAAGAGTTTTAACTAATAATTGAGACATTTTCATAATAAATTACTTCCTTTAAATACATAAAAATTATAGCAAAAAAATTCTCATATAAAAGCAAATAGCTTATGATATAATTTTTTTATGACAGAACCAAGAAAAATAATTCAAACAAATAGAAAAGCGTTTCATGATTTTACGATTTTTGAAAAATATGACGCTGGAATTGTGCTAACTGGAACTGAAATCAAATCTATTCGCAAGGGTGGGTTAAATTTAAAAGATAGTTTTGCTAAAATTGAAAAAGGCGAATTATTCCTATATAACTGCCATATAAGCCCATTTGAGCACGGCAATAGATATAATCATGAATCAGATAGAGTTCGCAAATTATTATTAACAAAAAGAGAAATTTTAAAAATTGTTGGCAAAATTAAGCAAGAAAATTACTCAATTTTGCCATTAGAAGTTTATTTAGTGCGTGGCTTTGCTAAGGTAGAAATTGGCTTGGGTAAAGGCAAAAAGCTTCATGATAAAAGGGAAGACCTTAAGAAAAAAGACATTCAAAAACACCTTAGAGAATTTTAATTACAGTTTAAATTTGCACTAAAATATGTTAAAATTTCTGTATGTATAAAGCAACAAGACAAGAATTTATTATTAAAGTTTGCCCAACGGAGGATACTGAAAGACTTGAATGGACATTAAATTCAATGTCTAAAGATGGTTGGGAATTGTATTCAATGCATGAAGTTGATGGCGACAAAGGTCTTCAATTTAATTGTATTTTTGTTCGTGAGGTAATAATTGAAACTGACGAAGAAAGCTCTGAAATTGCTGGTTTAAAAAGCAAGATGGAACGCATGTTTGAATCAAAAGAAGAGCCTTATGAATTGTGTCTTAACTTGCAGAAAAAAATTGTTGAAAAAAGAGATAGAATACAAGACATTAAAAACTTTTTAGAAAATGCAAAAGAAGATGAGAGGGCTGTTTTGAATGAAGAAATTTCAAAAGAGCTTGAAATTTTGCATTCTTTGAAAAAACAATTAAATAAACTTTTACAACCATCAAATATGGCAAAAAGTCTTGGCGAAGAAAGACTTTCAATTAATTTAAGCGAAGAATTATATTCATTAAATACTTTTGATAATGAAAAAAATATTTTGTCTGAATCTGTTAAAATCAGGCAAGAATTGGCAGATGAATTAGGTTATATTCTTCCAAAAATTGCTTTTGTTGAAAATCCACAATTAGACGAAAATGAATTTACAATAAATGTTCATTCCATTCCTGTTGTTCATGCAAGAGCATATTCTGGGCATTTAATGTTTTTTGCCGATGATTTAGAATTGGAAAAACTTCCAAAAGGTTCAATTAAAGACAAAGATTACATTACAGGCAAAAAAATTGTTTGGATTCCAAAAGCTGTTACAAAAGATTATTGGCAAGAAGGCATTGAGCCTGCTGAATATATCTCAATTTATCTGAAATATTTTGCAATTCGCCATGTTTTTGAAATTTTCAATTATGCAGATGTAAATAGATATATTGAAACTGTTAGCGAAAATAATTCTTTCTTAGTTGATAGCATTTTAGGCGATTTTATTAGTGTTTCAGAATTAAAATATATTTTCTGTCAGCTAATAAGAGAAAGAGTTAGCATTAAAGATATTGTCTATATTTTTGAAAAAATTAATGATTTTTCTGAAGATACAGTTAAAGTTGATTTGCTAGATAAATTAAGAGTTTCTTTATCTCGCCAAATTAGCCATTCTTTAGCAGACGAAAATCATATAATCTACGGATACGAAATTAATGAAAAAACAATTGAGCAAATTGAACGCCAAACAGAATATATGGATGGCGAAGATGGTTCAATGGTCAAAATTGACGGTGCTAAGTTTGAAAAATTAATTAAATCAATTTCAAAAATTTCAAACAAAGACGGAGTAGTTATTATTGCACCACAACATTTAAGACAAATATTATTCGCATTAATTTCTGGGCTTTGCATAGATATTCCAATTATTTGCCCTGAAGAAATTTCTTTAGAATATGAGCTTAAAACAATTGGCGAAGTATAAACTTCGCCAATTTTATCCTCTATGTTTACCGTAAAAGCTTATTGAAAGAACACACCCAAGTTTCTAAATCTGTTGTATCTGTGTTCTTTTAATTTTTTAGGGCTCATTCCTTTAAATTCTTTGAGAGATTTTAAAATAGATTCTTTTAAGTAGTTTGCTGTTTCTTCTGGGTCTTTGTGTGCACCACCTTGAGATTCTTTAATAATTTCATCAACAATATTGAATTTTAAAAGGTCTTCGCCTGTAATTTTTAGTGCGTTTGAAGCCTCTTTTGCCATTGTTGCATCTCTCCATAAAATTGAAGCACAACCCTCTGGAGAAATTACAGTGTAATATGCATATTCTAAAATCATAACTTTGTTTGCAACAGCAAGCCCTAAAGCCCCACCAGAGCAACCTTCGCCAGAAATTATTGAAATAACAGGAACATCAAGTTTCGCCATTTCTTTAAGATTAACTGCAATAGCAGTTCCTTGTGCAGTTTGTTCTGCCAATATTCCAGGATATGCTCCAGGTGTATCTATAATTGTTATAATAGGCAAACCAAATTTAGAAGCGTGCTCCATTAATCTTAAGGCTTTCCTGTAGCCTTGAGGTTGTGGCATACCAAAATTGTATTCTAGGTTTTCTTTGGTAGATTTGCCTTTTTGAGTTCCCATAATCATAACAGAAACACCGACAATTTTTGCAATTCCACCTATAATAGCTCTATCGTCAACACCAACTCTATCCCCTTTAAGTTCTATGAAATCCGTTGTGATAAGATTAACATAATCTAGGAAAGTTGGTCTTTCGGCGTGGCGTGCGATTTGAAGTTTTTGAAAAGGTTCAAGTTTAGAATATAATTCTTTTTTGTATTCTTTAGTTTGATTTTCCAAAATTTTTATTTCCTTTTTATAATCAATATTCTCTTGCGTTGCTAATCTTTTCAGCTCTTCTATCTTCTCTTCCATTGTCAAGATTGGTTTTTCAAAATCTAGAATATGAGTATTATGTTTTTTCATTATTTTGCTCCAAGATGGATTTTTAATATTGTAGAGAGTTTTTCTTTCATTTCTTTTCTCTCTAGAACCATATCAATTTGCCCGTATTTAAGCAAATATTCTGCTGTTTGGAAATCTGCTGGCAGTTTTTCTCTAATTGTTTGTTCAATAACTCTTCTTCCAGCAAAGCCAATTCTAGCACCTTTTTCAGCTATCATAATATCGCCAAGTGTTCCAAAGCTTGCAGTAACACCACCAAATGTTGGTTCGCATAAAACTGTTATATAAAGCAATTTTGCTTCGTTTAATTTTGCAACAGCACAACTTGTTTTTGCCATTTGCATTAAGGATAATGCACTTTCTTGCATTCTTGCACCACCTGAAGATGTAAAAATAACAACAGGAAGTTTGTTTTCAATTGCGTGTTCAATTATTAGAGTAATTTTTTCCCCCACAACAGAGCCCATTGAACCACCCATATAGTCAAAATCCATAATGGCAGTTGCAACTTTAGTGCCTTCAATTTCGCCAACTCCAACAATAACGGCTTCTTCAAGCTCTGTTTTTTCTTTGGCTTCTTTTTGTCTTTCTACATAACTTTTTGTATCAACAAAATCTAATGGGTCTGCAGGCAAAATATTTTCAAACATTTGTTCAAAAGTATTTTCATCAAATATCAAAGAAATTCTTTCTTTAGCGCCAATTCTAAAGTGGTAATCGCAGTGAGGACAAACATTTAAGTTGCTTTCCAAATCGCTTTTAGGCAATTGAGCCCCGCAGTTGTAGCAAAGAGTCCATAATTTACTAATTGAATCATCAATTTTAACTTCGTTATCTCTTTGAACGGCAATTTGTTCGGCTTTTCTAGTTTTGAACCAATCTGCAAGAGTTGTCATAATCATCCTCTTTTTCTTTTATTGTTAAATAATATTATACAAAATTAAAAAGTCAAATTAGTTAAGAGAATTATATATTTAACCACAGTTGCTATTCTTGACACTTTTATTCAAAATTTTTATAATTATTTTAGATAAAAAGGAGGTTATATGGAGCTTTATCAAATTTGGGCAATAGTTTGTCTTATATTCCTTTTTGCAGAGATTATGACCCCATCTTTATTCTTTTTAAACCTATCTTTAGGCTGTGCTGTTGCAGGAATTTTTGGATATTATAAATTCTCATATCCAACTCAAATATGGGTCTTTGTTATAGTTTCTGTTCTTTGCTTAATTATTTTAAGACCATTGCTATTAAAAAAGAAAAACAACAATGAAAATATTAATAGTGTTATAGAAGGTAAATATATAGGTCTTGAAGCTACTGTAGTAGATGAAATTACAGAAAACGGTGGAAAAATAAAAGTTTTTGATGAAATTTGGAATGCAAAATCTTCAAATGGAGAAAATATTTCAAAAGATACAAAAGTAAAAATCATCAAAAATGAAAGTTTGTTAATGATTGTAGAAAAAATATAGGAGGAAAAATGGTTTTTTTAATACTTTTAATTGCTCTAACAATAATTACTCTAGTTTATTCAGTAAAAATTGTTCGCCAAGCACAAGTTATGATTATTGAAAGACTTGGTGTATACAATAGAACACTTAAGGCTGGTTTTAATTTAATTATTCCTTTTATTGATGTTCCAAAAGAACTTCATGTTAGGTCAATTTACAAAGATTTATCAGGAAGAGCTTACACGACAACATCAACTAGCCCAATAATTGACCTTAGAGAAACAGTTTTTGATTTTCCTCCACAAAGTGTTATTACAAAAGACAATGTAAAAATCGTTATTGATGCTCTTTTATATTTCCAAATTATTGACCCAGAAAGAGCTGTTTATGCAATTGCAAACTTACCTGAAGCAATTGAAAAATTAACTCAAACAACTCTTAGAAACGTTATTGGCGAAATGGAATTAGATTCAACTCTAAATTCTAGAGAAGTTATTAACGAAAAACTTAGAGAAATTTTGGATGTTGCAACAGATAAATGGGGTGTAAAAATTTCAAGAGTTGAATTAAAAGACATTAACCCACCAAGAGAAATTCAAGACTCTATGGAAAAACAAATGAAAGCAGAAAGAGACCGTCGTGCAACAATTCTTGAAGCAGAAGGTAAGAAAAAAGCTGCTATCCTTGAAGCTGAAGGTCATAGAGAAAGTATGATTAACAAAGCAGAAGGTGAAAAACAATCTAAAATTCTTGTTGCAGAAGGTGAAGCCGAAGCTAAAGCAAAAGAAGCTGAAGGTGAAGCAAGAGCTATTAAACAAGTTATAGATGCTATGACAGGCGTTGGACCTGCAGATAAATACTTAATTGCTGTTAAATACTTAGAAACTCTTAAATCAATTTCAGATGGCAAAGACAACAAAATCGTTTATATGCCATATGAAGCAACAGGTGTTCTAAGCTCAATTGATGGCATTAAAGAGATGTTAGATAAGAAATAATGAACACAAAAAGAATTTTAATAGTTGATGATGAAGACGAAATAAGGGATTTGCTTGAATTTGATATTTCGTCTTCAGGTTATATAACTGACACTGCGTCAAATGGTGAAGAAGGTCTTAAAAAAGCACTTTCAGGAAATTATGACCTCATTTTGCTTGATGTTATGATGCCAAAAATGAATGGTTTTGATGTTTGCAAAAACATTCGCCTTGCAAAAATTAAAACTCCAGTTTTGCTTTTAACTGCAAAAGGCACTATTCAAGATAAAACTCAAGGTTTTGAAATTGGAGCTGATGATTATTTAGTCAAACCATTTGATATTCAAGAGGTTTTATTAAGAATAAGGGCATTATTAAGACGTGGTGGGGCTGAACCTGATAGCAATAACAAAGAAATTTTAAGAGCAGGCGACATTGAAATTTTGCCAGATTCCCTAGAATGCCTTGTTTTAGATAAAAAAGTTAAATTGACACCAACAGAGTTTGAAATTTTGTATTGCTTAATGCAACACATAAATTCGCCTGTTAGCCTTGCGACTTTACTAGATGAGGTTTGGGGTTATAACTCTGATGAAGATGTTCGTATGGTTAGAGTTCATGTTGGTGGCTTAAGGCAAAAAATTGAGCCCGATATTAAAAAACCAAAATATTTGAACACAGTTGTAAATGTTGGATATAAATTAACACCATTTGGATTTGAAAATGATAAAAACATTACTGAGTAAATTGAATTTAAAAAGACCAAAAATTGTTGAGCAGATTATTGTTGTTTTGCTTTTTGCAGTTCTAATTCCTTTTGTAACGGTTGGGATTATTATTGCAAATGTTTCTCAACATTCAGTTAGGCGTGAGCTTGCCTACAGTGCTAAAATGCTTGCACAAAACACAGGGGAGCTGATTTTAGTTTATAAAAAAACGCAAGGTAATGCTGATAAAGAATATATTTATGAGCTTTTGAATGACCGTTTTAAAAAAGAAAAAAGAGAAATTTATGTCTTAGATAAAAATAAAAAATTAATTGCAACAAATTCTAAAAATCCTGACGATTTTGAAGATATAGTTTCAGATTTACCTTTAATTATGCTAAAAAATACTCCTGATATTTTTGGCAAAATTAAAAACCAGCCTATGGCATATTACAAAATTGGTGATTTGGACTATATAATTGTTGTTAACACAACATCTGGCATTATGGAAAACACAATCAATGTTGCAAGATTTAAAATAATTCTTGCTCTTTCCCTTGCTGCGTGTTTTATATTTTTAATAGTTGGTATTTATACTTTCTATCTATATTTGAATATGAGGCAACTCTTAAAGGGTGTTTCTGCCTTATCTAAAGGGAATTATGAACGCAAAATTAGGCTAATTAAAAATATTTTTTCTCCATATGAAATGTATTATTTAACAAAACAATTTAACTATATGGCAAGAAAAATTAATGCTTCTTATAAAGAATTATCAAAGAAAAATATTGAACTTGAAAAACTAAATGAGTTTCGTTCAAACCTTGTTTCGGCTACAAGCCATGAATTTAGAACCCCACTAACTAGCATTATTGGCTATTCTTCAAGGCTTATGAGGCAAGATATTGTTCTAGATGAAACTATGAAAATGAAGTCTTTAAAGATTATTAAAGAGCAAGCACAAATGTTATCTAGGATGGTTGAAGACCTTCTTGTAATTCCAGAAATTGAAAGTTTTAGTTTGAAATTTTTGAAATCTGAAGTAAACATTGCAGATTGTCTTGAAAAAACAACAATATATTGCAATCCTAAGGGAAGAAAAATTAATTTAAATGTTGATGATAGGCTTCCTAAGATAATTTCTGATGAAGATAGAGTTATGCAAATTCTTTTAAACCTTGTTGATAATGCAATAAAATACTCTGAGCCAGAGGATGAAGTTGATGTTGATGCTCAATTTGACGGAAGAAAAATTAAAGTTGAAATTAAAAATAATTACGAAAAAATTGATGATGAAACTTTAAGCAAACTTTGCGATAAATTCATTAGAATGGATTCAGATTTAACAAGAACAACAAGAGGCACAGGGCTTGGGCTTTATATTGTTAAAGGTCTTTCTGGTGCTTTAAATATAGATTTTTCAGTTAAAAGTGAAGATGGCAAATTCATTGCAACTCTTATTTTTGAGGATTTGATTAAATGAAATTTATGAATTTAGCACTTGAAATTGCTAAAAAATCTGACATTGATTTGCCAATTGCAGCTGTTATTGTAAAAAATGACGAAATTATTGCAACTGCTCATAATTTAAAAGAAAAAGAAAATAATTCAACTTTGCACGCAGAGCTTGTTGCGATAAATGAGGCTCATAAAAAACTAAACTCAAAAATTTTAGACGGTTGCGAAATTTATGTTACCCTTGAGCCTTGCCCTATGTGCATGTGGGCTATTTTAAATTCCAGAATAGAGAAATTATATTTTGGAGCATATGATTTTAAATATGGGGCAGGAGGCTCTGTTTTAGACCTTAAAAAATTGGCAAATTCTAAAATTGAAATTCAAGGTGGGGTTGTGGAAGAAGAATGCGAAGCCTTGATTAAAGACTATTTCAAAGGGTTGAGAGATGAAAAATAAGTTAGACGAACTTAGGGCGAAGTATGAAGTTAAAGAATTTATAGAAAATGACCCAATTCAATTCCCTCATAGGTTTAAAACGCTTGAAGAAATTGAAATTTCAGGCTTTTTAGCTTCCGGTTTTGCTTATGGCAAGCGTGAATTATTTATCCAAAAATTAAATCTTTTATTTGAAATTATGGAAAATAAACCTTTAGAATTTATTTTAGGTTTTGAAGACAATAAAGAAAAATTAAAAGGCTTTAACTACAGATTTATCAAGGATTTTGACTTAATTTGTGTTTTAGAATTATTGAATAAATTATATTCTAACAAAAGCAATTTGAGGGAGTTATTTTACAAAAGCAAGGTTGAAAGTAATAACTTGCAAGGAGTTTGCGATTATTTTTATTCTAATTGCAATAATCTCACTTCTGGTTTTTGCCATTTTTTGCCAAATCCAAACAAAGGTGGTGCCTTAAAAAGGCTTAATATGTTTTTAAGGTGGATGATAAGAGATGGCGAAGTTGATTTAGGAGTTTGGGATATATATAAAAAATCTGAGCTTTTAATTCCCCTAGATACCCATGTTGCAACGGTTTCAAGAGAGTTTAATTTATTAAAAAGAACCTCAAATGACTTTAAGGCAGTAATTGAATTAACAGAAAAATTAAAAGAATTTAATTCAGACGACCCAATAGGCTACGATTTTGCTTTATTTGGGCTTGGTGTTAATCGCTAAAATTAATCTTGATAATTCTTTACATGTTTTATCATGGCGTCTTGATTTGGTATAATATAAAAAAGTTAGGCATGGAAAAGAGGTAAGAAAGTGAATTCTACAATGGATGAAAATGTTAAATTAGAATTATCTGAAAACGGTATCAAAGTTTTAGAAAAACGTTATTTAAAAAGAGATGCACAAGGCAGAGTTATTGAAACTCCACACGATTTATTTAATAGAGTTGCAACAACTATTGCTCAAGCTGATAGAAAATTCGGTGCAAGCGAAGAAGAAGTTCAAAAAAGTGCTGAAAAATTCTATAATTTTATGGCTAAAAAATATTTCATGCCAAACTCTCCAACTTTAATGAATGCAGGTAGGGAACTTGGTCAATTGAGTGCTTGCTTTGTATTACCTGTTGAAGATAGCCTAGAAGGTATTTTTGAAACTATTAAAAATACTGCTCTAATTCATAAATCAGGTGGTGGAACAGGTTTTTCATTCTCAAGACTTCGCCCTAAAAATGATGTTGTTAAATCAACAATGGGTGTTTCTTCTGGTCCTGTAAGCTTTATGGAAGTATTTAACGCAGCAACAGAAGCTGTTAAACAAGGTGGAACAAGAAGAGGTGCCAATATGGGTATCTTAAGAATTGACCACCCTGATATTCTTGAATTTATTCATTGCAAAGATGATGTTACCAAACTTCAAAACTTCAACATTTCAGTTGCTATAACAAACAAATTTATGGAAGCTGTTAAAAAGAATGAAGATTATGAATTAATTCATCCAAACACAAAAGAAGTTGTTCAAAAATTAAACGCAAGAGAAATATTTGAAATCATTGTTACAGGTGCTTGGCAAACAGGCGAACCAGGCGTTATCTTTATTGACCAAATGAATTCAGATAACCCAACACCACAAATTGGACCAATTGAATCTACAAACCCATGTGGTGAAGTTCCACTTCTTCCATTTGAAGCGTGCAACTTAGGTTCAATTAACCTTGCAAAAATGATTAAAGTTAATGAAATCGGTGGTCTTGACATTGATTGGGAAACTTTGGAAAACACAACAAAATGTGCAATTCATTTCTTGGATAATGTTATTGTTGCGAACAATTACCCACTTCCACAAATTGCAAAAATGGTTCAAGACAACAGGAAAATCGGCTTAGGCGTTATGGGTTGGGCTGATATGCTTATGCAACTTGGCATTTCATATTGTTCAGAAGCTGGTATTGAGTTAGCTTCAAAAATTATGGAATTTATTGACTACCATTCAAAGGTTGAATCAATTAGATTAAGCGAAGAACGTGGTAAATTCAACAACTTTGAAGGTTCTATCTATTCATACGGTTCATACTTATATGAAAAATACAAAGGCAAATCAGCTGGTGTAATTTCAGATAATATGTGGAAAGCATTAGATGAAAAAATTGCTCGTGTTGGTATTAGAAACGCAACTACAACTTGTATTGCTCCAACAGGAACAATTTCTATGATTGCTGGTTGCTCAGGTGGTGTTGAACCATTATTCTCATTAGTATTTATGAGAGATATTATGGATGGCACAAAACTTGTTGAAGTTAACCCAATTTTTGAAAAATATGCTAAAGAACACGGATTCTATTCAAAAGAATTAATGGAAAGAATAGGCTCAGAAGGAACTGTAGCTCACATTGATGAACTTCCAGCTAATGTTAAACAAACATTTGCAACAGCTCATGATGTTTCTCCAGAATACCATATCAGAATGCAAGCTGCTTTCCAACTTCACACAGACAATGCTGTTTCTAAAACAGTTAACTTTGAAGAACACGCAACAAAAGAAGATGTTGCAAGAGCTTATGTTCTTGGCTATGAAGCTGGTCTTAAAGGCTTAACAGTTTATAGAAACAATTCAAGACTTACTCAACCAATGGTTCTTGAAAAGAAAAAAGAAGAACCAAAGGCAGAAACTGCTCCAGTTGTTGAAGAAGTAGTTGAAGAAGTTAAAAACGATTTTGAATTTGAAGTTAAAATAGAAAAGAAAGTATGCCCAGAATGTGGTAACACAATTGAGATGGCAGAGGGATGCTTTATTTGTCTAAACTGTGGATATTCAGGTTGTAGCTAAAAATTAAATGTATATTCATTTTTTAAAAATTCATAAAAAAATAACCAGCTTTATCGCCGCAAGGATTGATAGGCTGGTTTTAGATACAAATATAAAACCACAAGAAATAAAAATTAATCTTGATGACAAATGCCTTGTGATAGCCTCAAATCCTATGGATGAGTGTCTTGGAATGGGTGGTTTTATGCTTTCTTATCCGAAGAATTTTGAAATTTTGACAATGTGTTCTGGCTATAATGACAAAGAATATACAACTTCTGTTAATTCAAAAATCGTTGTTCATAATGAATACAAAACTGCAATGGACCTTTTACGCCCAGCTGGGTATAAAAATTTTGACATCAACCCTGGGGAGTTGTGGCAAAATAGAAAAATATTTGAAAAAATTAATATTGCAGACACAGACTATCTTTTCTTGCCAAATTTATTTAGCACAAATAAAGATGATATTGCAATTTTGAAAAGTATGGCAGAAATTTTGAAATATACTGAGTGCAAAAGAGATTTAAAAATAATCTTATTTGAAGTTAATTCTGCTTTAATTATGCCAAACTTCTATTATGACATTTCTAAAAAAGTTAAAATTAAAAAAGAACTAACAGATTGCTATAAAACAAGAAATTCCTATGGAAATTGGTTTGAAAATGTTTTAGGGCTTAATAAATTTAGAGGTGCAAGAGTTAGAAAAGACTATGCAGAAGCCTTTTGCGTTCTAGAAATTAAAGATTTCTTGGGCTTAGTTAAATAATTAATTGAAATACTTTTTCCCAACAAGCTCATCTGGCATAAATTCTTGATAAACATCTGGGTGGTCGTGTGTGTAAATATAGCCACCAACGCCGTATTTGTGTGCATCTTTATAATGAGCATCTCTTAAGTGGTTTGGAGGCATAAAATCTAGCCCAGCTTCAATATCTGCCATAGCTGAATCAATTGCCATAATTGCTTTATTAGATTTTTTGGCTTTTGCAATAAATTCAACTGCTTGTGCCATAGCAATTCTTGCTTCTGGCATTCCTAATTCTTTAATTGCACTAATAGCAGCATTTGCAACTAAAATTGCTCTAAAATCTGCACAACCGACATCTTCTGAAGCAACAACAAGCATTCTTCTTGCAATATACAGTGGGTCTTCGCCTGAAGCTAACATTTTTGCCATATAATAAATGGCTGCGTCTGGATTTGAGCCTCTAAGACTTTTTTGAAAAGCACTAATTAAGTCGTAATGCTCATTTGAAGAATATTTTGGAGATTTTTTTTGAACAATTCCTTCAACAACTTTGACTGTAATTTTTTTATCTTCAAAAACGCCAAAAAATGACCCTTCAATCATATTTAAAGCACTTCTTGCGTCCCCTCCAGATAATCTTGCAATTAAATCTAGGGCGTCATCTTCAATTGTTTCGCAATTAGGGTAATTTTTCTTTAAATATTCAAAGCCATTTAAGGCAATATTTTTTATATTATCTTCGCTTAAACTTTTAAGCATAATAACTTGACATCTTGAAATTAATGCAGGAATAACTTGAAAACTTGGATTTTCAGTTGTAGATGCTATAAGATGAATTGTTCCTTTTTCAAGATGTGGCAAAAGTGCGTCTTGTTGAGTTTTTGAGTATCTATGAATTTCGTCTATAAATAAAACAGTAGGTGTGCCTGCTCTCAAGCTTTCTTTTGCCCTATCAACTGCTTCTTTAACATCTTTAACGCCTGATGTTACTGCCGATAATTCTATAAAATTTGCACCATTGTTTTTTGCAATAAGCCTTGCTAAAGTTGTTTTTCCAACTCCTGGAGGTCCGTATAAAATAATTGAGAATAATCTTTTTTGCAAAAGAAGATTATAAATTGGTGTATTTTTGTTAATAACGCCTTCTTGCCCAAAATATTCTTCAAGGCTCTTAGGACGCATAATTTCAGCCAATGGAATTTGCTTATTTTTTTCTTCTAGGTTATCAAACAAGTTCATTGTATAATTGTAGCATGATAAGAAAGATTTTTTTATTACTCTTAATAATTTTTTCTATCATTTGGTGTGGTGTTGTAGTTTTTTCAAAACCCAAAAAGAATAATGAATTTGTTTTTTGGACAATTCAATTAAAAGGTGTTGCAGATGAATTAATTGAAGAAAATATTTCTCAATTCAAATTAAAGCACCCTGATATTAATGTTGTTTGGATAGATATTCCAATTGCAGAAACTCAAAAAAGAATTTTAGCTTCAACCTTATCTTCAACTCCTCCAGATTTGGTTAATTTAAACCCAGATTTTTCTTCAGTTTTAGCTAAAAAAGATGCATTAGAATTTATTGATGATAAAAATTTAGTTCAATTTAGCCCTGAAATTTTGAATATTTTAAAATATGAGGGAAAAACTTTTGCAATTCCTTTTTATGCAACAAGCTCAACAACACTATATAACAAGGAAATCTTCAAAAAAGCAGGTATTAATTCAGTGCCTAAAACTTATGATGAGCTATACAAAATTTCTGATAAAATTTCTAAGGTTGGAAAATATTCAATTTCAATTAATCTAAATGAAAACGATACTTTTTCTAAAATTTTGAACAAATATGATATTTACAACTCTGAAACAATTGAAAATAGTGGAGTTTTGCCATATAAACTATTTAAAAATTACTATGATAAAAATTATATTTCAAAAAGCAGTTTAACCTTAAACCATAGAGAAATTGTTGAAAAATATATGGCAGAAAACTCAGCTACAATTGTTGTTGGGGCAAATTTTATAAAAATGGTTAAAGATTCTGCTCCAGATATTTATAAAAAAAGTGCTGTCAGCACTCAATTAGTTGGCAAAAATGGCAAATATGATGTTGCCTTGATGAATTTAGTTATACCCAAAAAAGCAAAAAATAAAGATTTAGCACTTGAATTTGCAATTCAGCTTACAAACAAAGAAAATCAATTGAAACTCTCTAAATTGACGGGAGTTTTGCCTGTGAATAAATATGCTCTTAGTGATGATTATTTCAAAATTGCGAAATCATCTGAACCTATTGAAGTTGCAAGAATAATTGGTGCTAATCAGCTTAATAATTTAATTCAAAATGATTTTGGATATGACAATAAAAAATCAATTAATGATATAATTAATAAAACTTTAGAAAATTGTTTAGTTTTGAATAAAAACATAGAAACAGAAATTAAAATCTTGGCAGATGAAATAGATAAGTTGAAAGGAAATAAATGAGATTTTTAGGAATTTTAGGGATAGTTTTAATACTTTTAATTAGTTTTTTAATGTCTAATAACAAAAAAAGAATTAATTTAAAAACAGTTATAGTTGGGCTTATATTGCAAATTGGGCTTGGTGTTTTTATTCTCAAAATTCCATTTGGTCAAAAGATGTTTTCAGCTTTAGGTGCTGGTATTGAAAAACTTTTAGAATTTTCTCTAGAAGGTGGAAATTTTGTTTTTGGATTTTTAACAAGTAATCCAGAAAAATTGTCTGATATGTTTGGAGACACAGCATTCATTTTTGCACTTCAACTTATTGCAACTTTTATTTTTGTTATGATGTTTGTTAATATTCTTTATTACTATGGCATTATGCAAAGAGTTGTTGCAGCTCTTGGTAAAATTATGAACAAACTTTTAGACATTTCGGGTGCTGAAGCTCTTTCTAATGTTGCTAGTCCATTTGTTGGTCAAGTTAGTGCACAAATGATGATTAAACAATATCTTCCAAACCTTACAAAAAGTGAAATTTTAACTTCTATGTCAGGTTCTATGGCGTGCATTTCTGTTGGTGTTATGGCAATTTATGTTGGTATGGGAATACCTGCTGAATACTTGCTTGCAGCTTCAATTATGGCGATTCCTGGTGGTATTGTTATAGCAAAAATTGTTCATCCAGAAGTTGATGAACCTGAAACTAAAAAGACGGTTAAAATTAGCAAAAGGAGAACAAGCGTTAATGTGATTGATGCAATTGCAAAAGGTGCTTCTGAGGGTATGAAAGTTTCTTTGAATGTTATTGCGATGTTAATTGCTCTTGTTGCTCTAATTGCAATGATAGACTTTATTTTAGCTAAAATTGGCTTATTTATGGCAAATACTTGCCATTTGAATTTTTCTGCCGTAGGAATTGATTTAACTAATCTTTCAATGAAAGTTTTGGTTGGAAAGATTTTTGCTGTGTTTGCGTGGGCAATGGGTGTTGTTTGGCAACAAGCTGATGTTGTTGGGCAATTAATGGGAACAAAAATGATTTTGAATGAAACAATTGCCTACACAGACCTTATGAATGTTAAAGAAATGATTTCAGATAAAAGCTTTATAATTGCGACTTTTGCTCTTTGTGGCTTTGCTAACTTTGGCTCTGTTGCTATGCAAATTGGTGGTATTGGTGAAATTGCACCAAATATTAGAAAAAATCTTTCAAGATTTGGTATTAAAGCTCTAATTTGTGGAACATTAGCTTCATATATGTCTGCTTGTATTGCAGGAATTTTGTTATCTTAATAAAAATTTAATGTGCAAAACACACTTAATTGTGCTAAAATTTTTTCATTAAAAATAATGGAGGAAGTATGGCACAATACATTGAAGAAATTTTAGAAAGAGTGCAAAAAATAAATGCTAATGAACCTGAGTTTCAGCAAGCAGTTAAAGAAGTTTTAATGACATTAAAACCTGTTATTGAAAAAAACGAAGAAAAATATAGAAAAATTGCGTTTTTAGAAAGACTTGTTGAACCAGAAAGAATTATAACATTCAGAGTTCCTTGGGTAGATGATAATGGTTTTGTTCAAGTAAATAGAGGCTACAGAGTTCAATTTAATGGTGTTATTGGGCCATACAAAGGTGGACTTCGTTTTCATCCATCTGTTAACCAAAGCATTATGAAATTTTTGGCATTTGAACAATGCTTTAAAAACTCTTTAACAAGTCTTCCTATGGGCGGCGCTAAAGGTGGTTCAGATTTTGACCCAAAAGGAAAATCAGATAATGAAGTTATGAGATTTTGCCAAAGCTTTATGACAGAATTATATCGTCACATTGGACATAACCTAGATGTTCCAGCAGGCGATATTGGTGTTGGTGCTCGTGAAGTTGGCTATATGTTTGGTCAATATAGAAGAATTAAAAACCAATATGAAGCTGGCGTTTTGACAGGAAAGGGGCTAACTTATGGTGGCTCTTTGGCAAGAAAAGAAGCAACAGGTTTTGGCTTGATGTATTTTATGAGAGAAATGCTAAAAGCCAATGAAATGAGCCTTAAAGGCAAAACTGCAATTATTTCAGGAAGTGGTAATGTTGCAATTTATGCTGCACAAAAAGCTCAAGAATATGGTGTTAAAGTGCTTGCAATGAGTGATTCTACAGGTTGTATTGTAGACAATGACGGAATTAACTTAGATTTTGTTAAAGAAATTAAAGAAGTTAAAAGAGGCAGAATTAAAGAATATTTAGAATACAACCCAAAAGCTCAATATATGGAAAATGTTAAAGGCGAAATTCCAAAAGTTTGGACAGTTAAAGCAGATATTGCACTTCCTTGTGCAACTCAAAATGATATAAATCTTGATGCTGCTAAATTAATGGTTAAAAATGGCGTTGTGGCTGTTGGCGAAGGTGCGAATATGCCAACAACAATAGATGCTATTGAATATTTCTTGAAAAACAAAGTTCTTTTAGCTCCAGCAAAAGCTGCAAATGCTGGTGGTGTCGCAACTTCTGGATTAGAAATGAGCCAAAATTCAATTAGATTATCTTGGACATTTGAAGAAGTTAATCAAAAACTAGATGCTATTATGACAAATATATTTAAAGCTTGCGACAAGGCAACTAAAGACTATAATATGCCACAAAATTATGTTGCAGGTGCAAACATTGCTGGCTTTATGAAAATAGCTGAAGCTATGGAAGCTCAAGGAGTTATTTAGCAATATAACTTTATAAAATAAACTACAAGAGGCAATAAAATATCTCTTGTAGTTTTTTTAATTTATAAACTAATCAACAAGGCAAAAATATGCGAATTTCACAAATAGGCACAAGCTTTGCTGGATTATGGGGGTCTAAAAAGAAACCCAAAAAACAAGAAGAAACTCCAAGAGTAACAGCACCAACACAAGATTTCTTTGAAATTCAAAAAAATGTTGGCTCTTGGCGTGTGTCTGTTGTGTCTAGAAATTCATCAAAAGCCCATAATTTGAGGATAGAAAAAATAGACGGAAGCTATAATGAATGCTATGCTGTAAATGGTTTTGCACTAGAACACAATTCACAAGCAGGACATGCTGGTGGTGCTTATGGGTGTTTTTTAGATAAAGAAGAAAAAGAACTTGTTGATGATTATATTGGAATTTTAAAAAATGGTCTTGCAAAAGAAGAAGATGTAAACGAATTAGTTGAAAAAGTTTTAAAACCAGCACTTGAAAAACACGGCGAAGGACCTTTGTATTTTTAATTGCTTTCTTTAGCAGATTTTAGGTAAAATTCTAAATCTTCATCATCTAGAACTTCTGTTGTTGCAACTAAAATTTTGTTTTCATCAACTTTAATACCAGCCCAAATTCCTTTGTTATTCATATTTTCAAGGAATTTATCTGCAGAATTAACCTCAATAACAAATTCTTGGAAAAAGTCTTTGCCCAAAACTTTAAAGCCATTTTCAATAAGCATATCTGCTAATTTGTGTGCGTTTTCATAAGATTTAACTGCAACTTTTTGAAGTCCGTCTTTTCCTAATAAGCTTAAATAAACTGTGGCTGTTAGTGCACATAAAGATTGGTTTGAGCAAATATTGCTTGTTGCTTTTTCTCTTCTTATATGTTGTTCGCGTGCTGCAAGAGTTAAGCAGTATGCGTCTTTTCCGTTTTTATCAATAGTTTTGCCTATAATTCTTCCTGGAAGCTGTCTTTTATATTCGTCTTTAACGGCAACAAAGCCACCATATGGTCCACCAAAGTTTAGTGCTAAGCCAAATGAGCCAAAATCGCCTGTGTAAATATCAGCTTTAGGTGGCTCTATTATAGATAATGCAACAAGGTCAACTGATGCTACTACAATTTCGCCATTTTTTGAAGTTAATGGCTCTTCCATTTCTCCAAAATAGTTTGGATATTGGTAAGCAACAGCTGAATATTCGCCATTTTCTTCTGGTGTTTTGCCTATAACAACTTCAATATCTTGAGCCCAAAGATATGTTTTAACAACTTCAATATATTTTGGGTTAATTGTGTTTTTAACAAAAACTTTGTTTTTCTTTTTTAATCTAACTGCCATCAAAAGTGCTTCAGCTAAAGCACTAGCACCATCATATACTGAAGCATTTGAAACATCTGTGTTGCATAGAGTTGTGATGTATGTTTGAAACTCATACATAGCTTGAAGTGTGCCTTGAGAAATTCCAGG
>JAZSMU010000020.1:0-17927 GCA_045536045.1 Candidatus Gastranaerophilales bacterium | reverse complement strand
TTCGTGAATTTCTTCTGTTATAGGATAAGAAAGATTATTCCACTCTTTATATGCCTCTTGTTTGTGGGGTGGTGTTGGGTAATGAATTAGGGTTTGAATATCATTTTCAGCTAAATATTTTTGAAATTCATCTCTATTTTTTGTGCGAATAGCAAAAACATGCCAAACATGGGCATTCTCGTCATATGCTTTTGGCAAAATTAATTTTTCATTTTTAATATTTTCTCTATAATATTTTGCAATTTCTCTGCGTCTTGAGTTGTCTTTATCAAGATGAGGAAGTTTAACATCTAAAATTCCTGCCTGAATTTCATCAAGCCTAGAATTAACTCCCTTAAATAAATTTTTATATTTAACATGAGAGCCATAGTTTCTTAATGCTCTAATTTTTTCAGCTAATTCATCATCATTTGTAGTAACTGCTCCGCCATCTCCCATACAGCCCAAATTTTTGCCTGGATAAAAGCTAAAACCACTAGCATCTCCAAGATTTCCAACTCTTTTGCCATTATAAATAGCTCCATGTGCTTGAGCAGAATCTTCAATAACTTTTAGATTATATTTTTTAGCTAATTCTAAAATTTTATCCATTTGAACTGCTTGCCCATAAAGATGAACAACCAAAATTGCTTTTGTTTTGTCTGTAATTTTTTCTTCAATAAGGTCTGGATTAATATTGTAGGTGGTGATAGATGGTTCAACTAAAACCGGAGTGCAACCATTTTCTGAAATTGCTAAAATTGAAGCTATGTATGTGTTTGCAGGAACTATTATTTCATCTCCAGCGCCAAATCCATAAGCTCTAATTATAAGATTTAAAGCGTCTAGCCCATTGGCACAGCCTATGCAATGTTTAACTCCACAATATTTTGCAAAATTCTTTTCAAATTCTTTGTCTTGGGCTCCTAACAAATACCAACCAGAATCTAAAACTTGTTTAATTCTATTGTCAATTTCTTCTCTAAAGCGTTCATTTATTTTGTGTAAATCTAAAAATTTAATCATCTTTTCCCCTCAAACTTGCTTCATTCAATTGGCTTTATAACTTTTGCTGGGTTGCCACCTGCAATTGTGTTTTCGGGGATATCTTTTAAGACAACACTCCCCCCCCCAATAACAGAGTTATTTCCTATTGTAACACCCTTTAAAACCATCACATTATTCCCAATAAAAACATTATCGCCAATTGTTGTTGGTTTGCTTATAACTGAATTTGGATTATCCCTATTTTTGGCATCTAGCCCATGAAAATCTGAATCTAGACACTGAAAATTAGCTCCAATTCTGCAATTTTTGCCAATTTTTATTTCTGTTGCATTACAAACTATGCAACAATTATTGTTAATAATAGTGTTGTCATCAATAAATATTTTTGAATTTTCCCCTCTTGCTTCAATATGTGCGTAAGTTGAGAAAAAGTATGGAGATGGGAAAAAGCCGATAGCAACACCTTCGCCAAAATTAATTTCGCCATCGCCAATTAATAATGTTTTTTGTCTAAAATCCACCTTATTTTTAGGCTTTATTGTAGATTTTTTCATTAAATTTTTGTTTTTGTTGAAAAACATGACATTCCTTGAAATTAATTAATCTTGTGTTGTTTTTCTTTTGTAATATAGCAAGTATTTGGTGCTACATCCTTGATGACAACAGCGCCTGCACCAATCATTGCACCTTCGCCAATTGTAATCCCTGGAAGAATTGTTGCATTGGCTCCAATTGAAGCACCTTTTTTGATAACAGTTTTTTCAAATTCTTTGGGATATTGTTTTGAATGTGGGTATTTATCGTTGCAGAATGTAACATTTGGTCCTATGAAAACATTGTCTTCAATGGTTATTCCGTCCCAAATCTGAACTCCACATTTAATTGTTACATTGTCCCCAATTTGAACATCATTTTCTATAAAACAATGGGAGCAAATATTACAATTATCTCCAATTTTTGCCTCAGGTAAAACAACGCAAAATTGCCAAATATTTGTGTTGTTTCCAATATTTTTGCTTTGAACATCTGATAAATGATGGATCATTTATTTACCTCAGCAACAAATTCGTCATAATCTCTAATATATTCTTTTTCGTTATAGTTTGTGTTTGTTAAAACAAGCAAAATTGCATTATAGGAAAAATCGTACATTTCTTTCCAAACCATTTTGTTTAAATATAGTGCTTGTTTTGGGCTATTTAGGTCAACAATGTCAACATTTCCTTTGCCGTCATCAATTTTGACTTTGCAACTTCCGTTAATTGGAATTAATAAAAATTCAGAATCCCTGTTTGCGTGCTGTCCTCTGGCAATTCCAGGTTTTGTGTCAAAAATGTAGAAAGACCTTTTAACTTCAAATGGGCAGTTGCAATTTTTTTCAATAGAAATTAAATGCCCTCTATCATCTCCAAACACTTTCATATCTATCATTTTATAATTCATAAAAGCCTCTTTTGGTTAAAACTGAACAATTTTTAAACCATAGGCTATATGATAGCATAAATAAAAATCTTTTTCTTATTTGTTAAATAATGTTATTTTTAATTTTCAAAAAATATGCTACTATTTGCTTGTTGTTGTGAGTTTTAAAATGTTTTATTCTGAAGAAAATATAATAGATAACAAAATTAAACAAACATTTTCAAGTGTGATATTAGGAAATATAAAAATTGACAACTTGGATTATTTTGGAATAAATATTTCATCAGATTCAAACAAAGATTTTGCGTTTAAAATTTATTATAAAAATAAATATAGCCAAGAATTATATTTAAAATCTGAGAAAAATCATTTAATAGAATTTCTTATAAAAAATAATTTAATGAATTTTTTAACAGTAGTTCATGACAAAAGTCACACAGATTGTTCAAGGTATGATGTAGGTTTGGCAAACCAGACAAATGGAAAAATGGAATTGCTGTTTTCATATTTAAAAGAAAATTGTTCATTTTATAAAAAATATGAAAAAGAAATATTAGAACTTTCTAAAATGAAAGCAACTGATATGGAAGATAGGGACTATCGTTCTTTTTATTTCGTTGCTTTGCTTGATGGTGGCAAAACATTGAAATGTCATTGGCTTAACCGTGTGTATTCTTATGATACAAAAATTTTAAATAATGAATATTATATTAATTTTATTGAAAATAGTGGCGTTGACGGTTTTAAAAAAATATTACCAATAGCTAAAAAGATAATTAAAAATTGTTCTGCAGATTTGTGGATGGAAGGCATTGATTATACTGAATTTGGTTCAAAAAAACACAAAATATATCTTCATAGGGCAGAAGAAGTGTATGAAGGTTTGATTAAAACATATTCCGATAACCAAGAATTACAAAAAAAACTAAAAATTATCCAAGAATGGAACAATTTACATCAAGAAATTTATTGTGATGGCTTCGCAATTGGCGAAGACGCCGACAATAATTCTGTGATTAATTTTTATTTTAGGTTTAAAAAAACTGAATTTTATAAGTAATTCATAAGGAAGAACCCTTGGGGAGAATCCCGAACGGGCAATAAAAAAGAGAGCATTTCTACTCTCTTTTAAAGTGGTGGGCCCGGAGGGATTCGAACCCGCGACCAAAGGATTATGAGTCCTCTGCGCTACCGCTGCGCCACAGGCCCGTGACACTATAGCTAAATCCTAGCAAGCATACTGAAAAATGTCAATATTCTTTTATCTAATCAATTTTCTCAACCATTTACCTCAAATTGTTTGCAATAAATTTCAAAAGATAGTAAAATCTCTTATGATAGGTATATTGCGATAGAAAATGGCAGTCGGCGTGCAGTCAAACAGATTAAATGATTACATAGAAATAATCCAAAAGGTTGCTAGGGTAGAATATAGAAGAATCCCTAATCATATGGTGGACTACGAAGAGCTTGTCTCTATCGGCATTATTGCTATTCAAACACTTATCAAAAACAAAACAGACGAGCAATTAACACGCTATAATTCTTCATATATCGCAACTGCAGTTCGTTGGGCAATTAGAAACGAACTTAGAAATCGCTATAAATGGTATACCTTAAAACACAAAGTTGATGAAAACGCAGACGGAGAGCTTGATGAGGATAGCTCAGGTAGTTTAGATATTTCGCCAAACAAAGTTAGGGAAGCTGTTTACGAGACAATTCTTTCAATGGATTCAATTATGTCTCAAAGTTCAGATACAGACTCTCCATTTGACTTTATTAAAGACCCTGGAGCACTTCCAGATGAAAAAGCAGAAATTGGCGAGCTTGGGAAATTGGTTCGTGAGGCTATTTCTAAACTTCCACAAAAAGATAGAGTTATTGTTGAATATAGATTTTATAGAAACATGCAAGTTAAACAAATTGCTCAACAAGTTGGTTTGTCTAGCTCGCGTATTACAAGGATTGTGCAATCTTCTCTAAATCAAGTTAGGGAATATTTACAAAAAAGAGGTTTAAACAGTTACTAGAAAGGAACATATAAATTATGTTGTGCAAGGAAAATATTAAAATGACAGAAGAATACAAAGCAACCTTGCAAGATGCATTAAAAGTCTTGGGTAAGAAGAATTTTGCTTTAATTTTACAAGGGGTGAGCTTTCCTGCTGAAGCAGATGAAAATACAGGTTTCGGAACATATAATTCTAAATGTGCGAAAAAACTTATGGATTTTGCAAAAGGCTTATTTACAGGTATTCAACTAGGTCCAAATGGCAAAACAAAGCTTAGTGACCCTAGCCCATACACAGGAACAGTTTTTAGCGAAAACCCATTATTTATAAATTTAAAAGATTTAACAACAAAAGAATTTGACAACTTATTATCTGTTGAAACTTTTGAAAAAATTGTTAATGGAAATGACACTAAAGACGAATTTAGAGCAAATTATGAATATGCTTATGGTGCATATGAAGTTGCTTTTGAAGAAATTTGGACAAATTACAAAAAGAATTTCTTCTCAAAATTCAAACTTCCATTTGAAATGTTTAAAAAAGAAAATGCATATTGGCTAGATAATGACGCACTTTATGAAGCATTTTGTCTTGAAAATGAATGCGATTATTGGCCACAATGGAAAAATGAATTAGATAAAAACATATTTAAAATTAAAACTTCTGTTGCAAAAAACAGGTTAAAAGAAGTTTCTAAAAAGCACGCAGATGTTATTGAAAAATATAAATTTATTCAATTTATTGTTTCTCGTCAAAGTGAAGAAACAAGAAAATATGCAAAATCTGCTGGGTTAAAACTAATTGCAGATAGACAAGTTGCATTCTCAGACAGAGATTCTTGGGCATATCAAGACCTATTTTTAGAAGGCTATTCTCTAGGTTGCCCTCCAGATTATTTCTCTGAAGATGGTCAAGCTTGGGGCTTCCCTGTTGTAGACCCAGATAAAATGTTTGATGAAAAAGGCAACTTAAAAGATGCTGGAAAACTTTTAAAAAGACTATATTTGAAAATGTTTAAAGAAAACCCTGGTGGGATTAGAATTGACCACACAGTTGGTTTAATTGACCCTTGGGTATATGAAGCAGATAAACTTCCAAAACCAGAAGAAGGAGCTGGAAGATTATATTCTTCTCCAACACACCCTGTATTGAAAAAATATTCAATTGCAACAGAGGCAGATGTTGACCCTGAAGTTTCTCCAGATAAAGAAAAATGGGTAACTAAACTTTCAGACGAACAAGTTTCAAGATATGGCATGATGATAGAAAAAATCGTTATTGCTGCAGCTAAAGAAGCTGGGCTTGATAAAGACGCAATTGTTGCAGAAGACTTGGGAACACTTACTTTCCCTGTTGAAGCAGTTATGAAAAAATATGCTCTTCAAGGAATGAAATTGGTTCAATTTGTTGTTGCAGAAGAGGAAGACCATCCATACAGATGTAAAAACATTACTCCAAAGTCTTGGGCAATGGTTGGAACACACGACAATGAACCAATCAGAATGTGGGCTGAAAAAATGGTTCAAGATGAAGAAGTTAAGCTTCATGTGAATAATTTAATGGAAGATTTATATCAAAATGGTGGTTTTGATAATCCTTATGAATTTGAAAGTAAATTATATAATGACCCAAAATTCTTAGCATTTACAAAACTTGTTGAAATTTTTGCATCAAGTGCTGAAAATATCCAAATATTCTTTACAGATTTCTTTGGTATTAATGAAGTTTATAACAAGCCTGGAACATCTGGACCTGAAAATTGGAGCTTAAGACTTCCATCTAATTTTGAAGAATTGTATGCTAAAAATTTAGAATCAGGAGATGCTCTAAATCTTCCTTTAGCACTAAGCTTCGCAATTAGAGCAAGAGGAAGAGAGTTTACAATGGCTCACCAAGAGCTTTTAAATAGATTAGGATTATTAATCTAATATGAAAAAAAATCTTAAAAATTTATTCTTAACTTTAGTTGCAGTTTTCATGACTGCAACTTCGTGTTTTGCATTTTCTTTAAGAGAAACAACTTTAAAATTTGTTCAAATTTCGGATTCTCATATTTCAGATAGGGAAAACACATCTTTTAAAATGCTTTCTAAGTCTAAAGATTTTTTGAAAGATGCAATTGAACAAATAAATAAAGAAGAGGCAATAGATTTTGTTATGTTTACGGGTGATATGGTTGATGAGCCATATTATGATTCATATAGAGATTTTTGGATGCTTTTATATGAATTGAAATATCCCGTTTTAATGACTTTAGGAAATCATGATGCCCATTTTGAAGATAGTAAAAATGAAGATTCTATATCAGTTGAAGAAGTTGTTAAATTAATTTCGGATTGTAATCCTAACCAAAAACAAGAAAAATCTTATTGGTCTGTTGGACTTAGAGGAAATTTCCATATTATTGTTTTAGATTTAAGAACAGACAAAATTTCTTCAAACGGTTTTATTTCAGAAGAACAACTTAAATTTTTAGATAAAGAATTAAATGAAAATAACGATAAAGTTGTTTTAATTTTTGAACATCATCCAGTTTTAGAGCCTTTTCAAAGCGATAGCCACAAGGTTTTAAATGCACAAGATTATTTTGATGTTTTAAATAAATATACAAACCCAATTGCAGTGTTTTCTGGGCATTACCACACAACAAAAATTACAAAGCTTGAAAATATAATTCATGTTTCTTCGCCATCTCTAGTTACATATCCTAATGCTTTTAGAGTGGTAAATATTACAAATTATAGAGATAGAACTATATTTGATTTTTATTTTAAAGAAACAAAATTGAAAGAATTGCAAGCTGAAGCCAAGGCAAATACAATTGCCGCAGCCACTTTTGCTGGTGTTGAAAAAGATAGAAACACAACAATTGTCATTAAGAAAAAAATAGTTAAAGATAAAAAAGCAAAAAAGAAAAATGGAAAAGATGAAAGTAAAATTTAGAGGCGTTCGTGGTTCATATCCAACACCAAAAGCAGAATTTTTGGCTTATGGTGGTAATACTTCGTGTGTTGAAGTCAACATTGGAGATAGGATAATTGTTCTAGATGCTGGAACAGGAATTATTGATTTAGGAAGTGAGCTTAGAAGAAATTACATTTTAAGTTCAGATTCTCAAAGCCAAAAAGAGCCAATTAAACTAACACTTTTATTAAGTCATATTCATTTAGACCATATTCAAGGTTTCCCATTTTTTAACCCAATTTACATTCCACAAACGCAAATTGGAGTTTGGGGATTGTCTGTTGGCAAAAAAACTTTAAAAGAAAATTTGCAATCAATAATTTATAGCAAAGCTTTTCCTCTAGGAATTGATGATATTACTTGTTCAATTAAAATTGAAGATTTTAAAGAAACTAGCTATTTAGTTATTGATAAAAATTCTTCTCAAAAGATTTATACTATGGAAGAATTTAAAAACTATCAAAAAGATGAAGAAGATATTATAATTTCTGCACACAAAACTTTTGCACATCCAAAAAATGGTTGTCTGTGCTTTAAAATTCAATATAAGGGCAAAACTCTTATTTATGCGACTGATAAAGAAAGTTATGTTGGCTCAGATAAGAAATTTATTG
This sequence comes from Candidatus Gastranaerophilales bacterium, assembly GCA_045536045.1. Taxonomy (GTDB): domain Bacteria; phylum Cyanobacteriota; class Vampirovibrionia; order Gastranaerophilales; family Gastranaerophilaceae; genus RGIG1918. The sequence continues at coordinate 9,925 of JAZSMU010000020.1, read as the reverse complement.
AATTTGCAAAAGACGCAGATTTATTAATTCACGATAGCCAATATACAACACAAGAATATTCTTCATCAATTTCGCCACGTCAAGGTTTTGGACATTCAACATTCAAAATGGCAATTGAAACTGCAAAGCTTGCAAAAGTTAAGCAACTTGCTCTATACCATTACGACCCAACTTATGATGATAATTTCTTAAAATCCATTGAAGACGATATTTTGAAAAATAATGAAAATATTTTCTTCTCAAGGGAGGGGCTTGAAGTTACTTTGTAAAATATTAATAATTTTGTTTTTAACTTCTCCAACTTTTGCATATAGTTCAAAAATAGAAGTTGAGAACAATGCCTTTATGCACAACAATAAAGGTGTTACCTTAATGCATGAAGGAAAATATAATTCTGCAATTAATGAGTTTATAATTGGGATTAAGCTTTTGCCTGATAATCCAATAATTCATCCAATTTATAATAATCTTGGTGTTGCCAATTTAGAGCTTGCAAAATTAGCCAAAAAACATAAATCTAAAAAATATATTAGATATGCAAATGTTGCTGAAAGCTCTTTTGTCCATGCCATAAATTATTATCCTGTTAATTTTTCATACTATGTTAATTTGGTTGAAGTGTATGATTTAATGGGAGTTTTAGACAAAAATGCACTTAAATATCAAAAAAGCAAAGAGCTATATTCTCCAATTATTCTTGCTTTAATATACAAAAAACAAGGCAAAAACCTTGAGGCACAAGGGATTATAAGAAATTTTAAAAACAAAAATCCAGACCTTATTATTGTTAAAAATATTGAAAAATATTTTGAATAAAAATCCTCAAAATCCCCTAAAATTAGTATTTTTCAACAAAAAAAGTACTTGCCTAAAATATGAAAAATTAATATAATTAGAGAGTAGAAATTAGAAAGGGGTTCTCAATGAACAAAGAAGAATTAGTACAAGAAATTTCAAAATGTGCAAAAGTTACTCAAAAAGAAGCAGCAGAAGTTTTAGGCGCTATGATTGAAACTATTGAAGGTGCTGTTGCAAAAGGAAATAAAGTTACTTTAGTTGGCTTCGGTACTTTTGAAGCTAGAAAAAGAGCTGCTAGAGTTGGTAGAAACCCACAAACTGGCAAAGAAATCAAAATCGCTGCTAAAAAAGTTCCTGCTTTCTCAGCTGGTAAAAAATTCAAAGATATGGTTAATAAATAAACTAAATTTTTTGAATATGATAAAAACCCTTGGCTAAATTGGCTGAGGGTTTTTTGTTTGTTAAATTATGTAACATATGCTTTAAACTTGGCAATTTTATTGAATAAAAATACTTTATTTATTTGGAAGGAGTTTTAAAAGGTTTAGTATGGGTGCAGTTAGTTCTATAATTTTTGCAAAAAGAAATATAGATAAAACAGCAAATGGTGATTTAGGTAGAGCACCAATTCCTGTATTTCAAACTTTAGGTGCTGTTGCAGGTGTTTCAACACTAGCTGAAACTGCTGGCTTAACAAAGACTAGCAAGGGTATGGATAGTCTTTTTGGCAAAGCTGATGATTTATTAAAAAAAGCAAATATTAATAAAAGCAGCAAAGCTATTTGTAAATCTGCAAGCAATATGGTTAATCCTCTTTTATGTGCTGCTTCTGCAATTAGAGTTATGAGAGATGAAGATAAAGGCTCTGCTTTAGTTGAAGAAGGTCTTGCAATGGGTTCAATGTTTGCAGGCGAAGCAGTGGTTAAACATTTAAGAGATAAAGCAATTCCAAACGCAATTAAAAAATCTTCTGCTAATGCTCTTCAAGCTGAATTAAATTCTTGTAAAGCAGCTGTTAAAAATATTAATTTAAAAGGCTTCAAAAGTGCTTTAGCTAGTGCTTCTAGCAACAAAATGGTTAAAGTTGGTGGTTCTATTTTGGGCGACTTAGCTTTGGTAGGTGTTTCAATTCTTTGCTTTGATTTAGGTAAAAAACTAGGCAGAAAAATTACAGGTAGAGAAGAAAAGAAACAAGTTGGCATTGTTGAAAGCATAATAAAACAGCCAACGCAACCTTTGGTTAAATCATTGGCTGTTAAAGCATAATTTTGTTTTTTTATTTTTTATACATTTTTTGAATTTCAGCTTCGTATCTTTCGCAAACAACATTTTTCTTAATTTTAAGTGTTTGTGTAAGCATACCGTTTTCAACGCTGAATGGTTCTTTAAGGAGATGAATATTTCCAATTCTTTCAAATGCTCTAAAGCTTTCTCTTTTCTTAATTTTTTGATTAATTTCGTTTAAAAGCATAGCTTTAAAATCTTTAAGAGAATTTGGGTCAACTCCTTTTTTAACATGAAGAACTCTAATTAGCTCATCTTCATTAACAACAACCAATGCTGTTAAGCTTGGCATGTCTTGCCCTGTTATAACAATTTGATTAATGTATGAAATTTCCATGCAAGCATCTTCTAAAGATTCTGTTTCAACATTTTCGCCGTTTGAAAGAACAATAATTTCTTTTAATCTTCCTGTAATAACAAGATGATTATCTTTTGTTAACCAGCCAAGGTCGCCTGTTATAAACCAGCCGTCATCTGTCATAACTTTTCTTGTAGCTTCTTCATCTCTATAATATCCCATCATAACTTGAGGACCACGAGCAAGAATTAAGCCTTTTTGCCCGTTTTTCAATGGTGTTGTGTAGTTATTTGGGTCAACAATTTTTAACTCTGTGTTTTGAAGTGCTGGACCAACGGAGTACATTTTGTTGTCTTCTTCTCTTCTAACAGCAAGAACAGGAGCAGTTTCGGTTAAGCCATAACCAACATAAATATTAACTCCAATTGCCTCAAAAAAGTCTTCAATATATGGGGCTAAAGCACCACCACCTGAAATACCTTTAATAAATTTGCCACCAAGTGCGTTTTTAATTTTCTTATAAACAAATTTCATGGAAAATTTATCAACAGGATTTAGAATATTTGCAACAAAGAATGGTAAAACTTTGTCTAATAAGCTTGCACCATCTTTGTAGATGTTTCTATTTTTAAGTGTTCTTTTCATCTTCTTAGTAATTTTTGAAACATTTAAGAAGAATTTGAAGATAATTTGAACAGCAATAGGCTTTGTTTTAATTTCTGCCCAAATAGCTTCATACATTGAAACCCAAATTCTTGGAACAGAGAAAATATAATTTGGTCTATATTTTTGCAAATCTCTTTTAAAGTTTCTAACATTTGATAAAACTTGCAAACAACCTTTTGATAATGCGTAATATTCGCAAGTTCTTTGGTAGCAGTGCCAAATAGGCAAAACATCAACCAAAACTCTTCCAGGTTTAATTTTAATAACAGGGTGAACGGCAGACATTTCATACATAATGTTTCCGTGAGATAGTAAAATTCCTTTTGGTTTTCCTGTTGTGCCAGATGAATACATAATTGTTGCTGGGTCAGATTTTTTAACAGTTGTTCTCCAAAATCTTTTCTTTTGAGAAAATTCTTTAAAGCTTTCAAATGTGTAGAAAGGAATTTTAGAAATTTTTGCAAAACCTTCTGCATCATTTTCTGCCCCGATATATAAAATAAATCTTGGTTTTTGAGATTCAAAAACATTGGCAAGCCCTTGAATAACTTTTAGACTGTCTGTAACCAATGCAACACTTTGAGAATGTTCCCAAATATATTCTAATTCATTAATTGGTGCAGATGAGCCACGAACAGCATTAATAGCACCACAAGCCAAAACTGCTTGGTCTGCAATTAGCCATTGACCAGAGTTTTCGCTTAAAAACGCTACCTTAGAACCTTTTTTAATGCCTAGCTTTTGAAAACCTGCTGCAAATTGTGTAATTAATTGAGTAAATTCCCTAAAGTTGTATGCAATTTTATTGTATGGGTCATTTATAACAGGCAAATCTCCTTGCTTATTAACTAATGACATCCAAACATCATAAAGGCAAGTGTTCTCTTTTTCGCCTGCAAACATTCCTAAGTGATTTCTTAAAAACTCTGGTATATTTAAATCGTTTGTCCAGTTCAAGTTCCTAACTCCCATAATATTAATAATGATATTTTACCTAGAATAAACAATACTTGCAAGCAATTAAAGCTTTTTCCTTGTGTAAACATAAATAAAATGCGGTACATTTGCACCGCATTAAGTCAAGAAAGGAATGGTTAGACTATTAACTTTTTCAGTATTACATAAAAAAAAGTAGTAATGCAAAATTTGTAATAAAAGTTTACGTTACTATGCAAAATGTATACCAAAATTTATTGAACAGTTGAGCAAAAATATTATTTGCTTGCTATTGAGTGAAAAAAACTCTATAATTAAGATGTTTTTAGAAATAAAGACACAATTTACTAACTAAGGAGAAACTAAAAAAATGTTCCAAGACGAAACCCTAAAGTGCGAAGACTGTGGTAATGAGTTTGTTTTCTCTGTTGGAGAGCAAGAGTTTTACGCAGAAAAAGGACTTGTAAACAAACCAAAAAGATGCCCAGAGTGTCGTAAAAATCGCAGACAACGCAACAGGAAAAAAATGTTTGACGCAGTATGCTCAGTATGTGGTGCTCAAACAAAAGTTCCATTCAAACCAATTTCAGGAAAAGAAATTTATTGTAGAGAATGTTTCGCTAAAAAAGCTGAAAAACAAGAAGCATAATAATATATAAATTTTATTCTAGGAAAATCGCACTCAAAGGGTGCGATTTTTTTGTCCATAAAACAGTTGAAATTTTTAAATAATTAAAAAATATGGTCGTTTATAATGATAAGATAATGACAAAATAAAAATTATCATTAAATAAAATCTATCCACAAAGAAAGGAAAAAGATGATTTCAAATTTAGTTTCATTAATACAGAAAACATTTCAACCACCAGCTTTAACAAAAGTTGAAACTAAAAAAATAAGCGAAAATCCTTTTGCTAGTGAAGATAATAAATACACTTCTTTTGGAAGCTCTTTTTCTTCAAATAAAAACTACGGCAAAAATATGCCAATTCCTGGTGGTTATTTTGCTGGCTATTACAATGAAAAACCAAATATTGTGGGAAGAAAGTTATATATTGAAGCTTAAAAAAGCCCCTTTTGGGGGCTTTCTTTTTATAGGTCTTCCACCCAAATTGCGTTTACTGGGCAAATTAGGGCAGCATCTATGCAATCTTGTTCATATTTTGAAACATTAGCATCATTTACATGAGCTACTGTATCAACTGTAAAAACATCTGAGTTTATTGCCTCGCATGCTCCACAGCCTGTGCATGAATTCATAATTGATACTTGCATAAAATTCTCCTTTCATATTTTCTAGATAACATTTTATCTTTTATAAATATGAAATTAATTGCCTTTTATGCTAATTTTTTACACAGCTTTTAAAATAGAAGAGTCAATTTCTCTTTTCAATTGGCTATATTGTTCATAATATTCATCTGGGTTGTCTTTTGCATCTTTGATTTTGTCTTCAAGAGAAACAAAAATTTCTGCAAGACGTGGGTCAAATTGTGTTCCTGCACATTTTTTGATTTCTTCTATTGCAATTTCATGAGAAAGAGCATTTCTGTATGGTCTTGTTGATGTCATGGCATCATATGTATCGGCAATTGCAATTATTCTTGCACAAAGTGGAATATTTTCGCCACTAATTCCTTGTGGATAGCCTGTTCCGTCCCATTTTTCGTGGTGGTTTTTAAGCCAAGCAGAAATTCCTTTTAATCTTTTAATATTTATAATAAGTTTTTCAGAGTTTTCTGGATGAAGCATCATGATTTTTCTTTCTTCATCATCCAATTTTCCAGGTTTGCACAATATTTTCTGTGGAATACCGATTTTGCCAATGTCATGCAACAAACCTGCTGTTTCAATTTCTTCCATTTCTTTGTCATTTAAGCCAATAGTTTTAGCTAAAATCATTGAATACAAAGTAACTCTTAATGAGTGCCCGTGAGTATATGGGTCTTTAGAGTCTAGTGCTGAAGATATTGATTTAATTGTTTTATAGAATAATTCTTTTAAATCTGCTAAAATTGTTGATTTTGTGTTTATCAAATTGAATTTTTCAATGCCACTTTCAACAACTTGAATTAACGCGTCTGGTTCAAATGGCTTCAAAATATATTGAAATAAGCCACATTTATTAACTGCATCTGTTAAAATTTCAATATCGCTAAAACCTGTTAATAATATTTTTATTGCAGTCGGAGAAATTATATTTGCTTTTTCAAGAAATTCTGTTCCTTCCATAACAGGCATTTTGTGGTCTGAAATAATAATAGAAACTGTATCTTGGTTTTCTTCTAAAACTCTTAAACCTTCTTGACCATTGCATGCAGTTAAAATATGCACTTTTCCTCTTAAAGTTCTTTTTAAAAGTGCCAAGTTATGCTCTTCATCGTCAACCAACAAAACTGTGTGTTTTGCGTTCTTAACGCTGTTTGCAAGCATGTCGTCTATGCCATGTATATATAATTCATTCTTGAGCTCAAGCATTTTATATCCTCTTTTTTAATTATTTACGGCATGATTTTTTTAAAACTTTAATTTAATAGATGATTTTTGTTAAGATATTTGATAATATTTTAATATAGTTTTCGGATATCTTAATGGTAAACTTTTTTCAAAAAATTGTAAATTATTTTTTTAATTTAAAGAATAAAAATACTAAAGGTGTATTAACTGCTTCTTTTGGTTCAAAAAAAGTGTGCATAACAAAAAGCGAAAGTCTTGAAATAACATCTAAGCAAGAAGCACAAAAGATGCAGTTTCAAGCTGAATTAAATGAAATATTTGAAAAGTATCTAAATAATACTCAAGGAATTTTTGATTTTATAAAAGAAAATGGAGCCGAAGTATATAGAATTAATGAAAATGATTTATTATTAGAATTTATATCGCAATCAGAAGGCTATATTTCTTCAAAAAAAGGTTTAAAAGCACTAATTTTGAATATTTTCTTGAAAAAGAAATTAGCTTTTTCAACAAAACCAATGTTTATTTTTAGAACAGGCGATATTTCAATAATAACGCTTTATTATGAAATTTATAAATGGTATTTTGAATTGAAAAACTTTTTAGATATTGAAATTGAGCCAGAAAAGCTTTCAAATTCAAGCATATCTTCTTTATCTTTCAAAGAAACTATTGAAATGAAAACAAAAGTTGAGCATGACATTGAGGCAATTAATTTTGTTCTTAATTTTATTAAAAGCCATCAAGGATCTAAAGATGCCTCAGAAAAGATAAAAAATGAGGGTTCTATTAATATATAGAACCCTTTAAAATTTATTCTTCTGTAATTTCTTCTTGCTCTCTTCCTAAGCAAATATCTAAAACAGATTCTTGCCAGCCTTGGTCTTTGTTAATAAACCTGTCTGCACCTTTGTTGATGCATTTTAGTTTGTGTTCTGCTTTGCCAGAAGCCGTTATAACAATTATTTTTGTGTCTAAATTATCTTTAATAATAATTTTTCTAATTTCATCTAAAAGCAAATAACCTTCGCGTTCTGTTGAAACCATCAAATCCATAATCACATAAGCATAATTTTCTTTTTTGAAATGGTTAACTGCTGTATATATGTCTTTTGCAGTTTCAACTATAAAACCTTCTTTTTCAAACAAAACTTTGAGTTGATATGTTACAACACCAATATCATCAACAATCAATATGTTGCCAACTTCTCCTGGATTACTTTTGATTTTAAACTCTCTGGTTGTTCCTTTAACAAAAGAATCAAGTAGTTTTTTTGCTTTATCTAAAGCAGAAGAGATTTCAAAGTCCCCAACTCGTTTTGGTGCTTCTTCATCAATTAATTTATATAATTTTCTAATTGTTTCTTCACTTAAATCAACAGTAGGCACTATTTATCCTCCTCAGATGAATTTTTATGACCTAATGGATTATTATCGCAAACATCTGTTACGCGAAGCCCAAAATTATCTTCAATAATTACAACTTCGCCTTTTGCAATAACTTTTCCATTAACCAATAAATCAACAGGGTTGCTTGTGTATGAATCTAATTTAACAATTGACCCTTTTGTAAAATCTAAAATATTTTTTAAAGGTAATTCAGTTGAGCCTAACTCTGCAGTGAGCTCAAGCTCAACATCCATAAGAAGCTCAATTGTTTCAGAATCTTCTGCCTTTTCTCTTGCTGGTCTTTTAATAGTTTCAAAAGTTGGTGCAGAAACTTCCTCGTCCTTCTTTTTCTTTTTAGTTTTTTTAATTTCTTCTTCCATTTTTACTCTTATTTGGCAGGCGTATATCTGTCTGCTATCTTAATACATAATTTATTTTCAATTAAACCAGGGCTTGCTGTAAATTTTTTCTTTCCGTTAATCAAAACAATCAAATCTTGATTAATATTTTGGTCTAATTTAATAATATCCCCTTCTTTAAGGTCTAAAACTTCATCAATCATAATGTTTGTTGTGCCTAATTGAACACTCAAATCTAAATCAACAGAATTGATTTTGTTTAAAACTTCGCTTCTTCCAATTTCGTTTGAAATAACACTTGTGTGTTGATAAATATATTGTGGTGTCAATTTTGGAAGAACTGATTCTAATACTGGATATGGGAAACATATATTAATTAAGCCAAAATTCTTTTGACCTATTCTAATTTCAAAAGAAATTAGAGCAACGATTTCGCCTGTTGTTGCAATAGGAACAACATGGTAGCCATTATCCAAGCTAGAAAATTCAGCCTTAACGTGGATAACAGAATTCCATGCCTCTTCTAGCGTTGCAACAATTCTTTCAATAATCTTTTTAGTTAAAGCCTCTTCAATTGAAGTTAATTCTCTATTAAATTCTGTGTTTGAGCCATCGCCACCAAGCATTCTGTCTAAAAATGCAGTTAAAACTTCTGGGCTTAAGCCAATTGAAATTTCGCCATTTAACGGATTTAGCTTAAATGTTCCATTTTGAATATGTGGAGGCATTGAACAAACAAATTCATCATATGTTAATTGGTCAACAGAAATAATATCCATTTCAACATCCATACGTAAATATGGAGTTAAAGACATTGCAAGCTGACGTGCAAAATCTCTATGAATATCTTGAAGAGCTCTCAAGTGCTCTTTTGAAAATTTATCTGGACGACGGAAGTTATATAATTTATAACCTCTTCTAAATTCTTCAGAAATATCACCAGATTGTTTGTCATTTTCTTGGTCATCAAAAATAGGTTGCTCAAAAATATCTTGAATATCTTCAGCATTAGTAAAGTCTTTTTCGGAATTAGAACTTTCTATATTATTGTCTTCTGGTAATTGATTTTCGTCCAAAATTTCCTCTGATGGTCAATATATTATTATATATTCTACTATCTATAACATTATTTGTCTATAAACTCTGCTATATATACTATATTCAATGGGTTTATCCCCCAAATTGTAACAAAATGTAAATTTACTTTCCAAAATCATAAAGTTCATTAAAAAAAAGCCGTAGTTAATTTTACAAGGAGATAATTCAAGGAGACTGAAATGAATTTAAACAGATTGCAAAGTTATTCAATTGGTGCTGCAGGACAGAAAAGTGCAGTTTCTAGAGAAACAGTTGAAAGTAAACAAGATGACCAAAAACAAACAGCTCAATATGAACAAAAAGACCCACAAGCTGTTTTAGATAGCCTAGACCTATTGGGCAAACAAAACATGGTTGGTGTAACTCCAACAATTGACCCAACCAAATATTTATCACCAGAAAGAATTGCAGAAATTGAAGCTTCAATGGGTGTATTTGAAGCTGGCGTGGAAGAACAAGCAGAATTATTAGAAAACGAATTCGGACACTTAGCACCTTTCGCTAACGTATCTGAATCAGATAAATTAGCAATGGCTGCTCAGTCATGGGCTGCTGCTAACGAATAGAATTTTTTTCTCTCTAACTCCTTATCTCCAATCTGTTTTACCCTCTTAAATCCATAAGAGGGTTTTTTATTATA
>JAZSMU010000028.1:0-30787 GCA_045536045.1 Candidatus Gastranaerophilales bacterium | reverse complement strand
AATAATCTCATCAATAACCTTTTTACTAACACTTATTTTAATATTACTATCCAAGAAATTATTTTTAATTTCTTTAATTTTTTTATTCACAATTTTGTGGATATTTTCTTCACTTAATTTATTAAATTGACAAATCATATTAATTCTATTAACAAAGATTGTGGATAAAGTTTCACGAAGACTATCATTAACTAAAGATTTATTATCATCATTAAAACCAATTGTATTCTTTTCACTAGCTACATTACTAGTCATAATAATAACGCAATTTTTAAAACTTACAGTTCTACCTTTGCTATCAGTAAGTCGTCCCTCATCAAGCACTTGCAACATAAGATTATAAACATCTGGGTGTGCTTTTTCAATTTCGTCAAACAAAATTACGCAATATGGTTTTTTGCGAACCAATTCTGTCATATGACCGCCATCATCATAGCCAACATATCCTGGAGGAGAACCGATAAGTTTTGAAGTTGTATGTTTTTCCATAAACTCAGACATATCAATTCTAATCATGTTGTCTTCTGAGCCGAAAACAGCCTCTGCAAGTGCTTTTGCAAGCTCAGTTTTACCAACACCAGTTGGACCTGAGAAAATAAAGCTACCAATTGGTCTATTTGGGCTTTTTAAGCCAACGCGAGCTCTTCTAATTGCTTTTGCCAAAGAAACAACGGCTTGGTGTTGCCCAATAACTCTTGAATGAAGTGTATCTTCAAGTTTCAATAATTTTTCAGATTCACCCTCTGTAATTTTTGTTACAGGAATACCTGTAATTGTTGCAATAATTGAGGCAATTTCTTCAACGCCAACAGTTGGTTTGTTTGCGTCTTGCTCATCTCTCCAAGAGTCTGAAACTTCTCTGATTTTTTCTTTAATTTGTGCTTCAAGGTCTCTAAGGTCTGATGCTCTTTGAAATTCTTGATTTCTAATTGCTTCTTCTTTTTCTTTAATTGTAGCTTTAAGCTCTTTTTCTAATTCTTTACCTTCAGGAGGCAAAGAAGACATATTTAAGCGAACTTTTGAGCTTGCTTCGTCAATAATATCAATAGCTTTGTCTGGTAAAAATCTTTCTGTAATGAATTTTGAAGATAACTCAACTGCAGCTTTAATAGCTTCATCTGAAATATTCAATTTGTGGTGTTCTTCATATTTAGATTTCAAACCAGTAATAATTTGAATAGCCTCATCAATGCTTGGTTGGTCAATGATAACAGATTGGAAACGACGGTCTAGTGCAGAGTCTTTTTCAATGTGTTTTCTATATTCATCTAAAGTTGTTGCACCAATAACTTGAATTTCGCCTCTGGATAATGCTGGTTTCAAAATGTTTGCAGCGTCTATTGCACCTTCAGCTGCCCCTGCACCAATTAGAGTATGAATTTCATCAATAACGATAATGATATTTCCGTTTGCACGAATTTCATCCATAATCTTTTTAAGACGTTCTTCAAATTCGCCTCTATATTTTGTTCCAGCAACTAAAAGACCCATATCTAATTGGATAATTTTTTTGCCGTCTAAAACATCTGGAACTTCGCTATCCACAATTCTTTGAGCAAGACCATTTGCAATTGCTGTTTTACCAACACCAGGCTCACCAATTAAAATTGGGTTGTTTTTAGTTCTTCTTGCAAGAATTTGAATAACTCTTTCAATTTCTTTTTCTCTGCCAACAACAGGGTCAAGCCTTTGTTCAGATGCTGCAAGAGTTAAGTCTGTGCCGAATTCATCTAGGCTAGGTGTTTTTGCTTTGCCAGAATTTACTCCACCAGCAACAGATGCTGCTCTTCCAGAATTTGAAGAACTTGAACCTTCTGAAGAATCTGAAGTTTTAACTTCGCCTAAAAGTTTTACAATGTTTGCTCTACATTTATTAAGGTCAACACCTAAATTTTCTAAAACTTTAACACCAACTCCATGTCCTTCTCTTAAAAGACCTAAAAGCAAGTGTTCTGTTCCTATGTAATTATGTCCTAATTGCCTTGCCTCATCCCAAGATAATTCTAAAACTTTTTTAGCTCTTGGAGTGAATGGAATTTCAACAGCTACAAAGCCAGAGCCTCTGCCAATAATTTTTTCAACTTCTTCTCTAGCGTCTTTTAAGCTAATTCCCATTGATTTTAGAGTTTTGCTAGCAACACCAGAACCTTCGCCAACAAGACCAAGTAAAATTTGCTCTGTTCCAACAAAATTATGTCCTAGTCTTCTTGCTTCTTCTTGTGCAAGCATAATAACTCTAATCGCTTTTTCGGTAAATCTTTCGAACATATCTATCCCTTAAAATATCTTTGTATTTATTCTAACACTAAAAAGCTATATAAGCAAAGTAAATATAAATTATTTACTAATAACAAAAATTGCGTCTGAAGAAAAGAAATTTGCAAAATGTTTATTAGCCCTAAAAAGCCCATTGCGTCTGCTTTTTTGAAGTCCATTTGTGAAATAAATTTCTTTTTCAATTTTTATATTATTTTTTTTGCAAAAATCAAAAAAATCGCTAATTGTAAGTAGGTGAATGTTTGGCGTGTTGTACCATTCATAAGGTAAAAGCTCAGATTTTGGCATTTTGCCTTTTAAAAGTAGATAAAAACGAACTTTCCAGTGTGCAAAATTAGGAAAACTTACAAGAGTTTTTTTGCCAACTCTAAGCATTTCTTCAATAACATATTCTGGCTTATGAGTGGATTGTAATGTTCTATTTAAAACAACAAAATCAAAAGAATTATCTCCAAATTGCCTCAAGCCTTCGTCTATATTGCCTTGAATAATTGAAAGCCCTTTTTCTATTGCAGAAATTGCATAGTCTTGATTAATTTCAATGCCAACTCCTGAAACATTTTTTTCTTCAATTAATTTGTTTAGTAAATATCCATCTCCAGAGCCTAAGTCTAAAATTCTTGCTCCTTGTGGAATTATATTAACAATTTCATCATAATTTATAAGATTATCCATATGGCGATTTTATCAAATTTATTTTGTAATATCAATAAAATAACTATTGTAGAGAGTCAAAAAAATTGATATAATCTAACAATAAATAAGAAAAAGAGGTTACTATGAGCAAAAAAAATGGATTCTTTGGCTTCGCAATGGGAATTTTAATGGGCGTTGTTGGTGGAGCAATTGCAGGAATTTTAACAGCACCAAAATCTGGCGAAGAAACTAGAGAAGAATTAAAAGAAGCGATTGATAAATTTAGTGAAAAAATTTCTCCAGAAATTGACGAAGCAAAAAGACAAGCTTTAGATTTAATTGAAAATTCAAAATGCAAATTAGAAAAGCAATATGAAAAATTTAATGAAAATATTAAAGCCCAAAAAATGGCTAAAGCCAAAGATATGGAAAACAATTTAGATAATTATTAAGGATAAAATATGAACGCAGTTGATGTAGGACTTACAATTCTAATTTATACAACAGCACTTGTAATAATTGTTGTTGCAGGCTTTTTGGTAAAGTTAATCTACGATTTATCTGAGTTTGCAAAAAGTGCTAAATCTACAAGCGATTTATTGCAGACTGAGCTTGAACCAACTCTAAAAGAGCTTAAAGACACAATGACTAGCATTAAATCTATTGCCAATACGGCTGATGATAATTTTACAGGTATCAAAGATGCAATTGCTAAAATTATTGATAAATCATCATCAATTGGCACTAAATTTAAAGGTATGCTTTCGGGTGTTTATAAAGGCATTGAGTTTGGTTTAAAATTATTTAGAAGAAAATAAACAAAAGTCAAGAAAGGAAAATATTATGTCAGTAGGAAAATTTATGGCAGGTTTTCTCGTTGGTGGTGCAGTTGGTGCCGTTATGGGTATCTTATTTGCTCCAAAATCAGGAGAAGAAATGCGTAATGAAATTAAAGAACATGCAAAAGAAAACTATTCAAAAGCACAAGAGGCAGTTGCTGAGCTTCAATCTAGAGCAGATGATGTTTTAGAAGATATGAAAGAAAAGGGCGATGAGATAATCGGCAAAATTCAAGACATGATAAACAAGCAAAAAGAAACAGCAGAAATGAATTAAATTTCTTTTGTATATATAAAAAAGCGAAGAAAAATCTTCGCTTTTTTTTATTGCTTTTCAAGTATAGAGAGGCTGTTGGAGTTTTTTGTTAAGAATTGTAACAAGAAATATCTTTTTTGAAATTGAGGAAAGTATATCGTTTTTATATAAGTACGAAACACGAATATTAAAGGAGAAAAAAATGGCAATTTCATTCATCAGCTTAACACCACATCTTCAACAACAAAAACAAAATGAAGAAGTTAAACAAAAATCAGATGTAGCTGCAGTTGTTGCAAATAATGACGCAAAAGCTAAAAAACAAGATTCAAGCAGAGCAGATGTTGCAGCAGTTTTAGCAATGTCAGAGCAACCACCACTTTCATCAGAGCAACGTGATTTATGCTTGGCATAATTGGGTAAAACAGATTGAGACAGCAAACAAATTAAGAGAGTAAAGAGAAAAATCAGTAAAGATATTAAGAGAATTAAGAGAAAAAGCAAGTAAACAAATTAAGAGAATTAAGAGAAAAAATAAAAGTCAGACAACTATTAGAGAGAGTTTTTAGAGAGTAATTTAAAAGAAAAGACACGAGTTGGTAAACTATTGGTAAGAGTTATGGAGAAGAACATCATTGTAAAATGTGCATTAGCACTATATATTACTTGCACTTTTGCACTATTTGCAATGACTTGCTACTACGCAAATGTTTTAGCAGAAACTGCACCACATTTAGAAACAGTTGCTGCATTTTTAGGGTAGTAAATCAATAAGTCGGATTATGTCAAAACTTTAAAAAATATTGTATAATATTTTTTATGGAAAACACAGGAAAAATTGACGTAATTGTAGTAGGTGCAGGTCCAGCTGGAATTGCAGCTGCTATAACTGTTGCAAGAAGTGGCGCTTCGGTTGTTGTAATTGAAAGAGCAGAGAATTTTGGCTCAAAAAATATGTTTGGTGGAGCAGTTTATTTAGATTCTCTTAAAAAACTTTTCCCAATTTCTTGGGAAGAAGCACCATTAGAAAGTTATATTAGTCAATATAAATATTCTTTTTTAACAGATTCTTCTTCTGTTGATATTAACTATAAAACTTTGCAATATCCAAATTCTGCAACTGTTTTTAGACCAAAATTTGATTCTTGGCTTGTTGAAGAAGCTAAAAGAGAGGGTGTTTATTTTGCTCCGAAAACAACAGTTAGAGAATTATTAAGAGAAAAGAAAAAAGTTGTTGGCGTTAAAACAGACAATGAAGAAATTAGAGCAAATGTTGTTATTTTAGCAGACGGTGCTCAATCACAATTAGCACAAAGTATTAAACTTAAAAAACAATTAAAGCCAGAAAACCTTATTTTGGGCGTTAAAGAGGTATTTTATTTAGATGAAGAAAAAATAAAACAACGTTTTGGTTTAATTGGGAATCAAGGTTTGTTGTGTGAATATTTTGGCGGTCTTTTTGAAGACGAAAATCAAAAATATCCTTTTGCGATGGGCTTTTTGTATACATTCAAAAACCATATAGCACTTGGTGTTGGAATTAATCTTGAAGATTTAAAAAGGTTGGGCTTAAAGCCATATGAAGTTTTAGAAAAATTAAAATCTCATCCAACAATAATTCCAATTATTGAAGATGCAAAATCTATTGAATATAGTGCACATACAATTCCAGATGGTGGTTTAAGTGATATTGCAAAGCTATACTCAGATGGCGTAATGGTTGTAGGAGATGCTGCTGGGCTTGTTAATAATGTTCATTTTGAAGGAACAAATTTTGCAATTCATTCTGGAATCTTAGCAGGAGAGACTGCAATATCTGCTCTTCAAAAAAGAAACTTTACAAAAGCCACACTTTCTTTGTATGAAAAGAAATTTAAAAAATCTTTCATGTATCAAGATTTAAAATCTTATAAAAATGTTGTTAAAAATCTTAGAGAAATGTCTGATTCAATTTTTAAGGTTTACCCTAAGAAATTAGATGAGTTTTTAACCATATTTAACACAACAGACACCATACCAAAGGCGAAAAGATTTAGAAAATTTTTCAATAGTGCACTTAAAATTGCATTAAAAGATGGTCCTAAACTTGCAAAAACTGTGTTGGAGGTGCTAAAATAATGAATGAAAAAATGAGTCAAAAAATTATTGACGAAAAATTAGCACTTTTAAAATATAAATCTGATGTCAATTCTCATATTGAAGTTGATAATGAAATTTGTTCAACTTGCAAAACAAAAGATTGTTTAAATGTTTGCCCAGCTAAGGTGTATAAACTTGAAAATGGCGAAATTAAAATAAATTATGAGAATTGTTTGGAATGTGGTGCATGTTATGTTGCATGTCCTAAAAAATCCATAAATTGGGTTTATCCAAAATCAGGTTGTGGAGTAGTATATAAGTATAGTTAGGGAAAATAATGAATCAGTATTTTTCAAGATGGTATGATAAAGACCCAGTGCTCTCAATGTCTATGAGAACGCTTTCAACTTCAGATGACGCAACGCAAATTTCAGTTGCTCTCAATTTAATCAAAATCATTATTGAACATTCAATCAAAGAACACGAATACACTTGTGTTGAAGATATTGTAAACGCAGTTGAAAATGGCATTATTCAAAGAGGAAATTGCCGTTGGTATGATATTGATTCAACAGTTAGAACAGCAATTCAAATGCTTGAAAAATGCACTCCTGAAACAAGACAAAAAGTTGCAATAGATATGGCACAACTTGTTATTGAAAAAATTATTCAAGATGAAGATGAATATTTAGAAGACGCTGAAGTTGAAAATTCTAATGATAAAAAAATGAATTTTATTGACCTTGATATTTTAAACGAAGATATTCCAGACATTGAACTTATCAACAATGACGATAACTAATGGCAGACATTGAACTTTTTGAAAATTTAAAATCAATTGTTGAACGCGACCCTAGTAATTTTCAAGCAAAAAGGGAACTTGCGATTTTGTGTCTTGATATGGGCTTTGAAAAAACTGCCCTAAATCATTTAAATTCTCTTGCTCAAATATTTCCAGAAGATTCTAATTTATATTTTAATATCGGGATTTGCTGGGAAAAGCTTGGAAATTCTAAAATGGCAATTAAGTCATATTTAAAAGCTATTGAATTAAAACCAAATGACCCAGATTATATTTTTAATCTTGCTCTTGTGTATGAAAAAGAGGGTAGATTAGATGACGCTATGCTTCAGTTTAAAAAGGTTATTTGCCTTGAGCCAGAAGACCATAATTCATTTTTCTGTATTGGCTGTTTATTTTTCCAAAAAAATGACTTAGATTCTGCTATGAAGTGTTTTAAAAAGGCAATTCAATATAACTATAGCGATTATTTTGCTCATTTTTATCTTGCCCAAACCTACAAAAAACAAGAAAAAATTGATTTTGCAATAGAAGAATACAATAAAGTTTTAGAGCTTTCTCCAGATTATGCATGGGCTAATTTTAATCTTGCACAAATTTATTTTGAACTTGGAAATATTGATTTAGCTCAAAAAAATTTAAAAGAAACAATTAAGAAAAATCCTAAAGATGTTGATGCACACAAAATATTAATGAAAATTATGATAGTAAATAAAGACTATGAAAATGCAATTACCTTAGGTAAAAACATTTTAGAGGTTAAGGGTCCTGTTGGGGATATTTACTATTTATTATCTAAATGTTATCTTAAAACTAAGAGTATGGAAGAGAGGCTTGAATATTTAAAAAAAGCACTTGGGGCAAAAGGCACTCTTTCATTTGACGAAAATCTTGTTTTAGATGAATTGGAAAAATGCAAAAAACTGATATAGAAAAATATTATATAGGTGCTTCATATTTGGTTAATATTTCGCCAATATTCAAATCGTGCCTATTTGAATATTTAAACTATGACATTAAAAAGTTTTGGGAAGCTGACGAAAATATTTTAGAAAACTTTTCTTATGAATATCCTCATATTTCAATTCCTAAAAAGTTTTTATCACAAAAAGCAGAAATCAATTGTGATGAAAAATATGAAAATATTAAAAATTCAAATGTTAATTTTATAACTTATGATGATGAAAATTATCCGGAATTATTAAAACAAATTCAAGATTTTCCACTGCTTTTGTATTATCAAGGGAAGTTTGATGTTGAAATTTTTAATAACACTTTGGCTATAGTTGGCTCTAGAAATTCAACACAAGAAGCAAAAATTGTTTTAGAAAACATTATATCAGAGATGAAAAATTCTGATTTAACAATTGTTTCTGGGCTTGCAATGGGGATAGATGGAGTTGCTCATAATTGTGCTTTAAAAAATAATTTAAAAACAATAGGTGTTATTGCAAGTGGGCATAACTATCAATACCCATCAACTAATAAATATTTATATGATGAAATGGTTAAAGAAAATTTAATTTTAAGCGAATTTCCACCCGAAGTTGCTCCTCAAAACTATTATTTTCCACAAAGAAATAGAATTGTTACTGGGCTTAGTGTGGGAACTTTGGTTGCTGAAGCTAAAATTAAATCTGGTGCAATGATTAGTGCTAATTTAACGCTAGAGCAAGGAAGAGAATTAATGTGTGTTCCTGGTTCTTTATTAAATAAAAATACAGAGGGCATATATAAACTTTTAAAATCTGGAGCAACAATTGTAACTGAAGCGTCTGATATTTATCAAACACTAAATTTAGATTTTTCAACTTCAAAAACAGTTGTTCAAATGTCTTTAGAAGAAAATTTAATCTACAATGCTATTTCAACTGAAGCAAAAACTTTAGAAGAAATACAAAAAGAAACAAATTACACGCCATCAGAATTGATGGTGCTCTTGACAGGGCTAGAATTAAAGAGTTTAATAAAACAGACTAGAGGAAAATATTTTATTACAGGATAGTGAAGTGAGCTTAGCAAATAAAAAAGCAGACGAAAAAATTTTAGTTATAGTTGAGTCGCCTGCAAAATCAAAAACAATTAAAAAAATATTAGGACCAAACTACACAATTGAAGCAAGTTTTGGACATATTAGAGATTTGGCTTCAAAGGGTCTTGGTTTTGATATTGAAAATAATTTTGAACCAACATTTGTTGTAATACCTGAAAAACAAAAGGTCGTAACTCAATTAAACAAACTTGCAAAAGCTTCAGATTATGTTTATTTAGCATCCGACCCTGATAGAGAGGGAGAGGCTATTGCTTGGCATATTAAAGAAGTTTTAAAAGTGCCAGAAGATAAAATTAGAAGAATTGTTTTTAATGAAATTACTCCAAAAGCAATTAATGACGCTGTTTCAACTCCACATGAAATTGATATGCTAAAAGTTGAAGCACAACAAACAAGACAAATTTTAGACAAACTTGTTGGTTTTAAAATTAGCCCAATTCTTTGGGATAAATTGAAAAATTATAGATTATCAGCTGGGCGTGTTCAATCTGTTGCTCTTCGTATGATTTGCGAAAGAGAGGATGAAATTGAAGCATTTGTGCCTGTTGAATATTGGACAATTGAAGCACTTTTAGAAAAAGACAAATTTCAATTTGAAGCAGAGCTTCAAAGAATAATAGATGGTGCTTCAGACAAAAAATTGGAAATTAAAAACGAAAGCGAGGCTAAAAGTATTTTAGCCGAGCTTGAAGGTAAAAAATATATTGTAGATAAAATTAATTCAAGAAACACTCAAAGAAAGCCACAAGCACCATTTATAACTTCAACTCTTCAAAGAGAAGCAAGCTCAAAATTAGATTTTGGTGTTTCAAGAACAATGTCTGTCGCACAAAAATTATACGAAGGAATTGAATTAGGAGAGCTTGGCTCGGTTGGGCTTATAACCTATATGAGAACAGACTCAGTCCGTGTTTCAGATGATGCAACTTTAGCTTCTAAAGATTATATTATCAACAATTTTGGTCCTGAATACTATCCAAAAACACCAAATAAATATGACACATCTAAAAAGAAAAATGTTCAAGACGCACACGAAGCTATTCGCCCAACTTATATAGATAAAACTCCAGAGAGCATTAAAAAATATTTAACCCCAGAGCAATTTAAGCTATATAGATTAATTTGGAATCGTTTTATGGCTTCTCAAATGCAAAATGCAACTGTTAAAAACATAACAATTGATATTAAAGCTGGAAAATATATTTTCAAAGTTGGCTCTTCAAAAGTTGAATTTGATGGTTTTTTGAAATTATATAATGATGACGAAAATGAGAAAAATGTTAAACATCCAGACCTTAAAGAGGGTGATGAATTGGATTTTGTTTCTTTAAATTCTTCTCAGCATTTTACTCAACCACCATCAAGATATAGCGAAGCAACTTTGGTTAAACAATTAGAAGAATATGGAATAGGCAGACCATCAACTTATGCTTCAATTATTACTAAAATCCAACAAAGAGGATACACAGAAAAAGTTGATAAAGCCCTTAAACCAACACTTTTAGGAAGAACTGTTTGCAAGCAACTTATAGACCATTTTCAAACGATTATGGACTATAAATTTACTGCTGGAATGGAGCAAAAATTAGACGATATTGCAGAAGATAAAGCAAAGGGCGTTAAAGTTTTGAATGATTTTTGGAAACCTTTTGAAAAAACTTTAGATGACGCTAAAAATAACATGGAAAGAGTTGTTGTAAAATCTGATATCAAATGCCCAAATTGTGGTCGTGATATGGTTGTTCGCACAAGCAGATTTGGAAAACAATTCTTGGGATGTCAAGGTTATCCAGAGTGTAAAACAATGCTTCCATTAGATGGCGGTGCTCCAATTGAACCAACTAAAGACGAAGAAACTGACTACAAATGCGAAAAATGTGGTAGCGAAACTGTTATTAAAACAGGTCCTTATGGCAAATATTATCAATGCCAAAATGATAGTTGTAAGGCAAAAAAAGCAATTGTTGTATCATCTGGAGTTGCTTGCCCTAAATGCAAAGAGGCAGGGCGTGATGGCGAATTAATTCAAAGACGTTCTCGCTATGGAAAAGCTTTTTGGGGGTGCTCAAAATATCCAGATTGTGATTTTGCAGTTTGGTCTGAGCCAATTAATGAAACTTGCCCAGAATGTAACAGTATTTTAGTTAAAAAATTCCTTAAAAAAGGTAATTTTATTGCGTGTTCAAATAAAGAATGTAAATTTCAAAAACCACTTGAGGAGAATTAATGAGTTATAAGTTTGCAATTATAGGCTATCCTATAAAACATTCTCTATCGCCAATTATTCAAAAAGCTGCTTTGGAATCTTGTAATTTAGATGGCACATATGAAATTATTGAAACTAAACCAGAGAATCTTATAACAATAATCAAAAAACTAAAAACTCAAAACTATCAAGGTTTTAATGTAACTATTCCTCATAAAGTTCCAATAACTCTTTTTATGGAACAATTTGATGAATACGCAAATACGGCTGGTTCTGTAAACACTGTTAAAATAGACGAAAACAAGAATTTACTTGGCTATAACACTGATATATATGGTTTTTTGAGTGCAATTCCAGATGGTGTTAATCTTGAAAAATCAACAGTTGCAATTATGGGAACAGGTGGAGCATCTCGTGCTATTGCTTGTGCTTTTAAAATGAAAAATGTTTCAAGGATAGACTTTTTTACAAGGAATATTCTAGATTCTCATATGGCGATTAAAACTTTGAGAGAAAAGTTTCCAGATATTAGAATTGAGCTTATTCAATATGAGGGATTAATAAACCTTTCTCAGTATAAAATGATTGTGAATACTACCCCAACTGGTATGAGTGGACATAGCGAAGGCAAATCAAATTTATCTGACGCCCTTATTGAAACAATTTCTGATGACGCTTATGTTTATGATATTGTTTATAATCCAAATAAAACAGAATTTATCAAACAAGCGATTAGATATAATAAAAGATACATTTGCGGGCTAGATATGCTTATTTATCAAGGTGCTAAGGCATTTAAGATTTGGACAGGGCAAACACCTAACATAGATAAAATGAAAATTGCTGCTTTGGAATATTTAACCTAGACGAAAAATTATTTTTATATATAATATTAAGTGTAATCCTTTACATTTAAAAATATGAAATGTCCAAAATGTAAAATAGAAATTGACCCCAAAAGCACTATCTGCCCATCTTGTTCAACAAGATTAACAATCAAGTGTCCAAGATGTCATAATGAGGCTAGGATAGGCACTTCAAGCTGCAAAAGTTGTGGCTTTGTTTTTGTGAAATTTTGCGAAAGTTGTGGAAGTGCAAATTATGTTAGTGCAAAACAATGCAGAAAATGCTTCCACGAATTTAAAATAGAAAAACAAGAAGAAAAACAAATTGAGGAAGTTAAAGAAATAGTTGTAGAAAAAAAAGAACAAAATCAAGAAGAGCAAGTTGTTGAAAAAGGTATAAATTCTGAAAAAATTGCAATTGTAATTGATTTTATGAGTTTGCCAAAAACTTTCCAAAAGTTTGAAGATAATGAATTTAGAGAAAAAGTTATTTTAAATATTAAAACATCAGTTAAGCTTGCTTTCGGTGTTCAATGTGAATTTCTAGCTCCACAATTTGCAGTTTTAAACTATAACTATTCAAAACAATCTGGGCTAACAGATAAAATTCAAGTTTTCAGAGATGAATTTAGAAAATTTGGAGAAATTTTATCTGATACATTGGGTGAAGATATTTTTTATAAAATTATTATTGCCAAAAAAGATAAAAACAATTCTCAAGATATAATTGAAAAATTAAACTTCGGAATTGCAGGTGATATCGTTGTTTCAAATTCTTTATATGAAACTTTAAAAGATGAAATGAACCTAATTAAAGTTTCTCAAGATGCTTACAAAGTTGTTAAAAAAGATGAAGAGGCAATTAAAAGAGATGTTGAAGAAATTGAAGATTCTGTTGCATTAAACAAAATTTCTTCAGTTATCCAAAACACAAAAAGCAAAATTGACGCTGTTTCAATTAATGCTCCAAGAGGCGTTGGCAAAACTCATCTAATGAACAGTTTACAAGCAAAATTTCAAGGCGAAGAAATAATTTTCCTTAAAGGGCAATGCTCTGCTCTTACTCAAATTAGCCCAATTGGTCTGGTTCAAGATATATTTATAACTCTTTTCAACCTTTCTTTTACATCAAATAAGCACGAAAAGAAATTGAAAGAAATTAGAAATATTTTAACTAAGGCAATATCTAAAAACCCAGATATTAAAGGCGACCAAATTGAAACTTTGATTAACCTTTTATATCCCGTTAAAGAAGATATTTATGAAAATATTTTAGTCAATAAATCAAAAACTTTTGCAGATTTAATGATGATTTTAGAAATCATTAAAGCAAATAATCGTGTAGTTATGATGATAGATGATTTTGATTTAATTGACGAAACTTCTTATGAATTTTTGAAATATTTAGTTGAAAATAATTTCTTTACAAAAGGAACAAAATTAATCATTTCATATAGAAGAGATTTTTCAATTTTAAATCAACTAGCACCTGAAAAGCTTAATAAACACAACATTTTAGACATTTCATTAGCACCAAAAACATTATCCGAATTAAGCAGTTTTATTTTAGACAAATTCAAATTAGAAAAAACAATTTCTGGCGAAGTTTTATCTCAAATTATAAACAATGCACGTGGCAATTTTGCTTATGTTGAGCAAGTTTTATCTCATATGGAAGATGTTGGTGTAATTTCAACAGATGGCTCTGGATATGAATTTGATGAAAAATATAATGATTATTTTGTTGCTCCAACATTTGAAGAAATTATTAAATTAAGATTTAACCATCTTAAAAAACATTCTCAAAATGCTTTTAATCTTCTTGGTTTGGCGTCATTTTTGGGTGGAAAATTTAATCAAAATTCATTATTAAAAACACTTGAATTAACAGAAGCAGAATTTGAAGAAGCCGCAGTTAGTTTAATGCGTAAAAACTTTATTACAAGACTTTACCAAAACACTTATATATTCAAAAATAATCTTGTTTGGACATATATTTATGAATTATCCAAAGAAGATAAAAATTTAAAGGCTTTAGGAAAAGAATTTTTGAATAATATTATGCATTTAACGGTTACAACTCCTGGAATTAAAGCACTTTTGGCTGAACAAACAGGAAATCGTCAAATGACATTTGAACTTTGGACTCAAAGCTTAAAATTAGCCTCATTTATTGGTGATATTGGGCTTTATATTACAAGCCAAAAACAAAGTGCAAATAATTTGGATGTTGGCTATAAAAATGCCGAAGTTGCAAAGAAAAATATTGCAGAACGTCTTGGTAAGTTAATTTATCTAAAAAATCCAAATGAAAGTATAAATTACTTAGCTGACGCTATTAATAATGCACAAAAAGAAGAAAACACACCAAAAGTTGTTGAGCTTACTGGCTATTTAATAACAAGTGCTAGCCTAATTCAAAATTATCATGGCGTAATTGAAGCTGTTGATAATATTTTAAAATTGTATAAAGGTCCGAAATTTACTCTAGAACGTGCTTTGGTTAAATCTAGAAAATTAAATGCACTGAATAAAGTTGGAGATTGGGAAGAAGTTATTTCAATTGTAAATAATGAAATTAATCCACTATTGCAAAATTATCTCAAAAAGCCTAAGAAAATTGATTTTGCAACCTACAAAGACATTTACGATACTTGGCTCTATTCTAATATTCAATTGGCAGAAAGCTACATCTGGCAAGGCTCTGGCGTTGCAGACGAGCTATTAAAAGACCTTGAAAAAGAAATATTTAAGTCTAAAAATTCTGCGAACAAAGCTGAAAATATAAATGTCAAAGTTGCATTTTTATTGGTTAGTGCCTTAAATCATTCGCTTTTAGGTTTCATTAAAACATCTGATGAAATTTTGCAAACAATTGTTAAAGACTATTCTTGGGCAATTGATGACAGTTTAGTTGTTTCAAAATGGAATTTTGTAGATATTTTAAACAAAATTTTCTCAAATGAATATGAAAACATAGGCGAAGAACTCTTCAATGCTGTTACTTTTGCAAACAATTGTGGTGATGATTTTAACAAAAATATCTTTAAAGCACTTTTAGGCTACATTTTCTTAAAAGATGAAAATATGATGAAAGCCCTAAATATTGCACAAGAGCAAATGACATATTTTTCTAATGAAAAACTAGCACTTGGTGCACTTTTATCTTGGTATATTAGTGCAAAAGCTTCTTATAATTCTCAAAAAATTGATGAGGCAATTAATATTTGCGAAAAATCTTTAAAAATTTCTCAAAGTGCAAAAATCAATTGTGCATATTTCTCAGCAATTTTCCAAATGCTACTTTCAAAATGCTATCTTGCAAAAGGTGATGAAGAAAGTGCAAAAATGTATAACGAAATGGCAATTGAAATCACAAACCAAAATGATATTCCAATGTTGAGAATGTTTGCTTATGAAATTAGAGCAAAAATTATGCAAGAAGGCTTGATGAGAATTGAAGAAGCGAAGAAAATTGATTTTGCAAAGAAAACTTTAAGAATAATTGAAAAATCATACAATATTGCCCGTGCAATAGATATTGATTTTTATGTTGAATACTTCAAAAGAGAAATCACATCTTTCAAAGCTTTTTGCAAGTTGAATAACCTTGAAGAACCAAAAAGAGTGATTAGAAGATAACCACTCTTTGAGTTTTAAAATTTATTGCAATTTTATTCTTCGTATCTAATTCCGGCGTCTTCTAGCCAAACAATTGCTTGTGCAAGTTTTTCTGGTGGTTGAACAATTGATACTCTGAAATGGTCGTCAGACATTTCGCCAAAAGCAATTCCAGGAGTAAACATAACGCCTGTTTTTTCTAAAACCATTTTGCAAAATTCTTTAGAAGTGTAGCCTTTTGGAACTTTTAGCCAAAAATACATAGTTGCTGAGCTTCTTTTCATTTTCCAACCAAGCTTATTGAAGCCTTTTGCAACAATTTCTCTTCTTGCATTATAATCATCAACAATTTTTTGAACATTTGCATAATCACAAGTTAGGGCTGTTATTGCTGCGTCTTGAACAATTGAAGATGTGCCGTAGTCCATATTGTTTTTCATTGCAGATAAAACATCAATAAATTCTTTTTTGCCTACTGCAAAGCCAACTCTCCAACCTGCCATGTTAAATGTTTTAGATAGAGAATGAAATTCAATTGCAATATCTTTAGCACCTTCAATTGAAAAAATGCTTGGTGGGCGATAACCGTCATAACAAATTTCGCCATAAGCTAAGTCTGAAACAAGCAAAATATTATATTTTTTGCAAAAATCAACAACTTTTTTTAGGTATTCAACAGGTGCAGTTGCGCCAGTTGGGTTGTTTGGGTAATTTATAAAGAAAAGTTTTGCTCTTTTTGCAACAGTAACAGGAATTGAATTTAAATCTGGCAAGTAGTCGTTTTCATCTGTTAATTGAACATGATAAACTTGCCCAGATGCCATCCAAGTCCCTCTGGATAATACTGGATAATAAGGGTCTGGAACAATATTAATATCTCCTGGATTTGTGTATGCCATTGCAATATTTGCCAAGCCCTCTTTTTCGCCAATTAAGGTTTGAACTTC
Organism: Candidatus Gastranaerophilales bacterium; assembly: GCA_045536045.1. Taxonomy (GTDB): domain Bacteria; phylum Cyanobacteriota; class Vampirovibrionia; order Gastranaerophilales; family Gastranaerophilaceae; genus RGIG1918. Next base: position 14,226 of record JAZSMU010000028.1, on the reverse strand, counting down.
GTCAGTTGGGTCAATATCTACGTTGTATCTATTTTTCATCCAAGTTGCAATTGCTTGTCTTAACTCCATTTTTCCCTTAAAGCTAGGGTAGCCGTGGCTTTCTGTTTTTTTAATTGAAGCTAAAGCACTTTCAACAACAACATCTGGTGTTCTGCCATCTGGGTTGCCAATTCCAAGGTCAATAATTGTTCTGCCTTGCTTTCTGATTTCTTCTTTCCATTCATCAAGCTCTGCAAAAATATATTTTGGGATGTTTAAAATTTTATTTGAGGGAACGATTGTCCATTTTTTTTCTTCTGTTTTCATATGTTGTCCTTTATTAAAAATCTTTCTCATTTGCAAAATTAATCATAGCTTGAGCACCGGCTCGGTGAGAAAAATCTTTTTCAATAATTTTTCTGATTTCATTATTTATTTTACAAGCTGAATCTAAATTTGCCAAATAAAATTCTGTTTTTTCAAGCATTTCTTCGGTATTTTTGTAATAAATATAATTATTTTTGAAATATTCAACACCCTCAGCTCTATAATCTCCAATGTGAGTTGTTTCGCATGCCATAGTTTGAATTGTTCTATAATTTAATGAGCTTGTTCCTTGTTCATTAAAATTAACTACAATTTTAGCCTTGTTAATAGCTTTTGCCATATCTTCTTCGTTATCTATAAAACCTTGATAAGCTTTAATAAGCAAAGGTTTTGAAGCCTCAGGAAGTCTTGATAGGGCATCTTTATAGTGTCTTTCAATTGAATAATAAGCAACTGATTTAAATTTCTTTAAAACACTTTCAAAAGTTTTAAGTCTATAATCTGTATCAAGTCTGCCCATAAACATAACATCAAATTCTTTTTTGGTGTTCAAATTTTTATAAATTTCTGTGTTTACAAAGTGTGGCAGATAAATCATTTGAGGATTATTTTCAACTTTTATATCTTCCTTATCCCAAAAAAACGAAAGATTATCTGGGTTGAATAGCTCATTATAGAGCTTATCCCAACCTTCTCCAGAGTGTGGGTCTTGAATTTTATCTCCAAAGAAATTTAGAGTTTTGATTTTAATATTATTTTTAATTTTTAAATTTATTGCAGTAAAATCATAGCTAATTAAATATTTATAATCATTTTTGCTAAATTCTTCTGTAAATTCTCCACCATAAATTTCATCATAAAATGAACAAATATAACCTAAAGCTTCAAAACCGTCTTTAATACTTGAAACGATTAATCTGCCTGCAATGCTGTGTGGCAATATGAAAAGTATTTTGTCTTTTGTGTTCATTTTTTCCTAAAAATTCTAATAAAAAACGGGGCTCAATTTAATTAAGCCCCGATAAAGTGTTCTTCTCTTATAAATCTATGCTTCCACACTTTCTGGAGCCTCTTCAGCAGCCTCTGCCGCCGCCGCTTCTGCAGCTGCAGCCTTTTCAGCTTCTAATTTGGCTTGTGCTTTTTTAGACAATTTAACTGTTTCTGATTTCTTATAATCAAGAGTTCCGTCTTCTTTGCAATTTGCTAATAAATATTTAACAGTATCAGTAGCTTGAGCACCTTTTGTAATCCATTCGTTTGCTTTAGCTTTGTCTAATTTCATTTCTTTTGTTTTTGGGTTGTAGTAACCTAATTCTTCAATAGGTGCACCTTCCCTTTTGTCTCTAGAATTGATAACAACAATTCTGTATGTTGGGTTTTTCTTGTATCCTAATCTTTTTAATCTGATTTTAACCAACGTGGTTTCTCCTTTTTGGTATCTAACTAACTAATATAAAAACACAAGCATAATTGAATTGCAAGCGAATTGAGAATTTTTTTAAACATTTTTTGCTAATAAGAATAGTTTTTGATAAAATTATGGAAAATATATGGAGGAAATATGTCAGGACATTCAAAGTGGTCAACAATTAAACATAAAAAAGCAAAAACAGACGCAATGAAAGGTGTTGCTTTTGCTAAATTTTCTAGAGAAATTATTGTTTCTGCAAAAATGGGTGGTGGCGACCCAGCTAATAACTTTAGATTGAGAACTGCAATTGAAAAAGCAAAAGCTGGTGGGCTTCCAAACGACAACATAAAACGTGCAATTGAAAAAGGCGTTGGGGCAGATAGTGCTGAAAATTATGAAGAAATTACATATGAAGGATATGGTCCATGTGGTGTTGCTGTTGTTGTTGAAGCAATGACAGAAAACAGAAATAGAACTGCTGGCGACATTAGAAGCTATTTTACAAAACACAATGGAAATTTAGGCGAAACAGGTTGCGTTGGTTGGATGTTCAAATCTGTTGGACAAATTACATATGATGCCAATGGAATTGATTTTGACAAAATGTTTGAAGATGCGATTTCTCTTGATGCTCAAGATATTGAACAAGAAGAAGATGAAATTATTGTTACAACAAAACCTGAAGACCTTGAAGCTATTTTAAACGGCTTAAAAGACTTGGGCTACAGCGAAAAAACAGCTGAAACAACAAAAATTCCAGATAATACAATTGAAATCACGGATAAATCAAAAGCACAATCAATATTAAAATTAATTGATAAACTTGAAGAGCATGATGATGTTCAAAATGTTTATGCAAATTTTGATATTTCAGATGAAATTTTAAAAGAACTTGAATAATGGATAAAAAACAACCGAAAAAAAAGAAAGAAATTAAGATAACTGGCTTAAATATTGATAAAGCCGAATATCAAGAAATTATTCTTTCTAATTCTAATCATCCAAATAGCACATTTTTAGGCAAAAAAAAGAGCATTTGATAAAATGCCCCTAGAATACTTGTAAATAGTAGTCTCTCGTGTGAAGTGTGAAGTGAAGGTTAGTGTGTGTAGGTTGTATGAAAATCTTTTGATTAGTTGTTTATGTCTTACATATATATAAAGTATATATTCAGACAAAAATTGCGTTATTTATTAATATCGTTACAAAACTTAATAAATTACCCGAAAACACAATAAAAATGTATAATTTCACTATTAATTAGATATGAGGGAGTCAGGAAATGGAAATTAAACCACTTAATGCAATTGTTTATAACCAAGAAAAAGTTAATATGGAAGATGTTATTGCACCTCCATATGATGTTATTGTTAAAGAGTATCAAGAAGAATTATATTCCCGTTCTCCATACAATATTGTTCGTTTGATTTTAAACAAAGAAGAAGATAGATATAAAGCATCTTGCGAAGAATTTTGTGCTTGGTTAGAGGCTGGTGTTTTAAAATATTTAGAAAAACCAAGCATTTTATATATTATTCAAAAATACAAAACAGAAGCTGGTGTTGAAGTTTCAAGAAAAGGCTTTATTGCAAGAAATAAAATTGAAACTTTTGAATCTGGAAAAGTTTTGCCACATGAATTTACAATGGGTGGTCCAAAAGAAGATAGGCTTAAGCTAACAAAAGCATGTAATGCTAATTTTTCTCAAATTTTTATGGTTTATAAAGATGAAAAGAAAACAATTGATGAAGTTGTTGGCACAAAAGTTACTCAAAATAAACCTTTAATTGACGTTACTGATGAAAAAGGTGTGCAAAATCTTGTTTGGGTAATTGATGAAGAAGCTGATATTAAACTAATTCAAGATGTTTTAGCTGATAAAGTTTTATTAATTGCAGATGGGCACCACAGATATGAAACTGCAATGAATTATTCAAGAATTTCTGATGACCCTGAGGCTCAATATGTTATGAGTTATTTTACAAACATGGAAGATGATAACTTAATTATTTTCCCAACTCATAGAATTATTACAAAATGGGTTGAGCCATATGTTTTATTAGAAGCAGTTAAAAAATATTTTGATTTAGAAGATTTTACTTTTGTTTCAGAAAACAAAGAGGCAGTTAAGAAAGAATTTTTGGCTAAATTAGAAGAAGAAAACCAAAAACAAATTTCAATTGGTCTTTATATGAAAAATGTTAATAAATACTATTTAATGAAAATTAAAGAAGGTGCAGTTGATGAAATTGATGCACCAGATGTTTTGAAAAAACTAGACCTAACTGCTCTTCATGAGCTAATTATTACTAAAGAATTAGGCTACACTAAAGAAGAACAAATGGGGCAAGTTGGAATTAAATATATTAAACAAGAATTTGAAGCATTTGATATGATAGATAAAGGCTCTGCCGAAGCAACATTTATTATGCCATATCCGAAAATGGATGATATTCGTGCAGTTTCTTCAGCTGGGTATAAAATGCCTCAAAAATCTACATATTTCTATCCAAAATTATTGAGTGGAGTTGTAATTAATCCTCTATGGACACAACAAAAATAAAATTAGGGGCAAATTATAACCCCAATACAGAATCTGTTGATTTTAGGCTGTATTCAAAAAATGCAGTTGATGTTTCTTTGGAAATTTTTGAAAACGAAAATAACACAGAAGCACTTGCAGTTTTCAACCTTGAAAAAAACGAAGATGATGTTTGGGAAACTTCAATTAAAAAATATGCATTATTTGGGCTAAAAAAACCATTTTATTATGGCTATAAAATTGAGGGTAGGGGCAATAATTTCAACTCAAAAATTTTAGCCTATGACCCTTATGCTAAGGCACTTTTTTACGATAATAAAAAAGAAAATTATGAAATAAAATCTGTATTTTTTGAATACGAACCAATAGAGGTTGTCAAAATTGCAACACGCCCTTTTTTAGATGAAATTATTGGAGAGGTTCATATAAAAGATTTAACAATTAATTCCACTTCGCCTAAAGCTGGAACATTTGAAGCAGCAGGAGAAATGGCTAAAAAACTTAAAGAAATGAAAATTTCAATGGTTGAATTTCTTCCTTTGAACGATTTTGATGATAATGGCAACTATTGGGGCTATATGCCACTTAGCTATTTTGCACTTCATAAAAAATATTCTTCTTCAAATTCTTACGCTGGTGTTTTAAAAGAATTTCAAGAGATGATAAATGCATTTCATAGAGAAGATATTAAAGTTTGTATGGATGTTGTTTATAATCATAGTGCAGAAAATGCCTCTTTTAAGCTGATTGATGCTGATAGCTACTATAAAATTAATAAAGATGGCTATTTTATGAATAATTCTGGCTGTGGTAATGACTTAAAATGTGCAAATTTAGCTTATGGCGAGCTTGTTGCAGATTCTATTGCTTATTTTGCAAAACTAGGTGTTGATGCATTCAGGTTTGATTTAGGTCTTGCTCTAATGGATATTTCAGAGGGTGCAAGTGCAACATATAACCCAGATACATCTTTATTCGGCAAATTGCCAAGAATGCTTAGTGATAGAGGAGTTAAAGTTTCAAACGGAGTTTCTGAAGGGATAAATTTAATAACTGAACCTTGGACTTGTGGTGGTAAAGATTGTTATGCACTAGGAAAATTTCCAAAATTTGTTTGGGAATGGAATGACATAGCAAGAAACACAATTCGTTCTTCAACAATTCGTCCAGATAATTTAAAATTTCAAGATTATAAAAATTTAATAGAAGGAACGACTTCTGTTTTTAAAAATGATGTTCGCACAATTAATTATATAACTTCTCATGATGGAATGACTTTATATGACCTAAATTCCTTTTATAAAGAAGGTTGGGAGATAACAGGCGACCATTTTGGAGATGAATATAGAAAAAATAATTCAATTAAAAAGCAAATTTCTCTTCTTTTGCTATCGTATGGTGCTACAATGCTATCTTTAGGCGATTTAATTATGCATTCAAAAGGTGGAAATTCCAATAGCTATAAAGAAGATAATGAAATTAATTATTTAGATTTTTCTAAAATTAATGATGAAAAAATTTCTGAAATTTATAATTATTGGCAAAAAATGCTTGATTTTAGACTCAAATTCAGACCTCAAGAAGCTAAAAAATTCTATTATATAAAAGATTCTAAAATCTTGTATGACGAAAATAATGCAGAAGATGATTATTTTGCATATTTAGGCGAATGTGGTTTAAATAAGAAATTTTTTGTTGCTTCAAATAATACTGCAATTGATATGGAAATCAAATTGCCAGCTCTAAATTCTACTTCTTGGCAAATGTATTTAAGGTCGTCAAAAGGCGAAGAAGAATTCATTTTAAAACCTTATGAAATAGCAATATATATAGAAAAATAGCAATAAAAAAGGCTCTAATTATAGAGCCTTTAATATTAATTTGACTTAAATTATGCGTTGAATGTAGCTAGAGCTTCTTTAGCAATTTTTTGAATTTCAACATCTTTGTCATTTGCAAATGGTGTTAATAATTCTTTTGCAACTTCGCCTTCATCTGCTCTTAAAACATAGATGATAGATTGAAGAGCTGCTTTTCTAACAACAGGTGTTTGAGCATTTGCTGCTTCGTTAACAATTTCCTTAAAGCCAACTAATTCGCCAAGTTGAACATTAGGAATTATGTTTCCTGTGTTTGCTTGAAGAGCATTATAGTTTTCTACTTCATCTCTTTGTAATTTTTGTAGAAGAGCTAAAGTATACATTGAAATCACTTTGTTTTTAACAGCAACTTCTTTTGGAGAAACTGTGTCTAAAATTTGTTGTTCAGCATCTGTAATTTTTTTGCCTTTTTTAACTTTTTCAGCAATTTTTAATCTGTCTTTAGATGGTCCTTCAAGTTTTGTTGTATCAACTGAAGCGATTTGAGCTAATTTTGCCATTAAATTGTCATCAACTAATTGAAGAGCAATTTCGCTTTCTGCTTGAGACATTTTTGCAATAGCATCAATTGTTTGTGTTTGAATATCTAAATCTGCTGAATTTAAACCTTCCATAATTTTGTTTGTATCAACAACTTCAACAGGTTTGTAGTCTGTTGGAGCTGTAGTTACTTGAGGTGCAGCTGCTTGAGCTTGTGGAGCTTCAGTAGCTTGGGCTTTAGGAGCTTCAACTGCTTGTTGAGTAGCTTCAGCTGCTTGTGGTGTAACTGTTACTGTTGCAGTTGCTACAACATTCGCTGCTGGTGTCATTTCTTTAGGAGCTTCTGCAGGTTTTTCTTCAACTGCTTGTGCAGTTTGTGGAACAGTTTCTTCTATTGCACTGTTTGGCATAACTTGAGGAGCTGGTGTTGTTGCAACAGCTTCCATTTGTCCTTGTGGTGTTTGAACAGCTTGTGTTTGTGGATTAGCTACACCTTGAGTTGCGTTATTTTGCACCATTGTAACATTTTGAGCATTTATTTTTGCCATAGCTTCGGCAACAGCTTTTGAGGCTGCTAATTGAACAGCTGTATTAATTGTTTCTTGCAATGCTTCAGGTGTTAGCTGAAACTGTGCAGGAGTTGTTGCTGTTTGAGCTTGAGCTTGTTGAGTAGTTTGTGATGTAGTTACAGTTGCAGTTGCTTGAGTTGCAGTTGCCTGAGCTTGTGTATTTGCTGGACCATATAAATTTCCTTCAGGAATTTCATAAGCTGATTCCATGCCTTCAGGAAGTTTTCCTATATAAGGGTTTGTATATGCTTTTGGTTCAAAAATCTGAATGCTAACTGCACTAGCGCCTGTTGCTGGTTGTGCAAATGGGTATTTAAAATTGTTTACTGCACCAGTTGTCATTAATATATCTCCTTTTAAGTCAAATTCTATTTTCTTAAGGCTCCTAAATATAAAAAGTTGCCACCATGTAACAAAATATTTACAAAAAAAATGAAAAAAAGTCTATATTGAAAAACTTCATTTTCTTGTCTTTGAATAATTATCATGATAAACTCAACTTAAGATTTTGGTTTGTCGGCAGGTAGATGAAAATAAATTCAGTTAGAGTAAGAATAGCTAATCCACAGAACTTAAATTGTGTAAAAAAACATAATTTTAAAGCTCAAGAAAAGCCTGTTGATGATATTTATCTTCGTCTAGCGCAAGCTAGCTTGAGAGATAAAAATATTGAAAATGAATTAAAAATTATGGGGATAATTTAGTATGAAACTTGCCGTTATTGGGCTTGGTTGCTGGGGTTTGGTTTTAACTGAACTTTTAAGCAAGAATTTTGATAAAGTGTCTGGATATTCAAGAGAACAAGATTTACCAGAAGATTTAAAATTATACAAAAAAACAACAAAGCCATTTCCTGTTGAGCTTGATGATAATGTTGAAATTACAACGGATTTAGCTAGTGCTATTAAAGATGCAGAAATTATCTTACTCGTTGTTTCAACTTCTGCGATAAGAATTGTTTGTGAGCAATTAAAAGCAGCTGGAATTAAAGATAACCAAGTTTTGGTTAATGCTTCAAAAGGTATTGAACTTCCATCATTATTAAGAATGAGTGAAGTTGTTAAAGAAGTTTTGCCAGAGCAAAAATTTGCAGTTTTGTCTGGTCCAACATTAGCTAAAGAAGTTTTAGACGGAGAGCCAACAGCTGCCGTTGTTGCTTCTGAGGATATTGAAGTTGCTGAATTTGTTCAAAAACATTTGAATGTTGCTGGCAGATTTAGATTATATTCAAACACAGATGTTATTGGTGTTGAATTGGGTGGCAGCCTTAAAAATGTTATTGCAATTGCAGCTGGCTTTGTTTCTGAAATTAATTTTGGAGATAACACAAAAGGTGCGCTTTTAGCTCGTGGCATGGCTGAAATTGTTCGTATTGCAACAAGATTAGGTGCAAATCCATCAACTTTGTGGGGTTTATCTGGCATGGGTGATTTAATTGCAACATGCTCTAGCCCACTTAGCAGAAACCATACGGTTGGAAGAATGTTGGCTCAAGGTAAAAAATTAGATGATATTTTATCTGAACTAGGTTCAGTTGCAGAAGGTGTTAAAACTTCAAAAGCGTTAGTTGGAATAGCCAAAAAATTCAATATTGACGCACCTTTATCTGAAGCTATTTATAATGCTGTTTATACAGAAGAAAATTCAAAAGAAATTTTCTTAAACTTAATGGCAAGGTCTTTAAAACAAGAAGAGAATTGGACTGGAAATAATATTGCCTAAAAGTTAGGTAAAAATTGAAGTTTTGTCTAATTAAATAAAAAGAGTTGAGAGATACAATAACAATGTAAATCCTCAACTCTTCTGATTGCTATCTTGCCTGCCTTTTAGGTGGGCTCTTTTTATAGAGTTTCAATATTATTTTTAAAATATTCAACACTTTCCCTTAAGGCGTTTTCGTCAAAAATTTCAAAAGTGATGGTTGGTTTTATGTTTAATTCTTTAATTGTTTTAAATGTTTGAATAAGGTCTATATCGCCTTTTAATAAGGAAGAGTGCGAATCTTCGTCTTTAAAATTATTGTGAATATGCATATGGCGAAGCATAATCCCATAAGTTTTAATCCATTCAGATGGAGATAAATTGCTATGCAAATTACAATGCCCAATATCTAAACATGCTTTAAAATTATTTGAATTTATTATTGCAATTAAATCTCTAATGTAGTCTGGGTCTGCTTCATGAACATTTTCAAGAACGGCTGTAATATCAGAGTTTTCGCATTCTTTAATAAATTGATTATAAAATTCAACACTTTGTTGAAAATAAATTTTGTTAAATTCTTTATGCTTTAAAAGATTATTTTTCAAAGTGTGAAAAACAATTGTTTTAGCACCTAAAGTTTGTGCAATTTCAAGGCTTTGATAGTATCTTTTGATTGAAATTTGCTTAATGGCACTGTCTTTTGAAGCAATTGCCAAATTTGAAAAAAAGCCATGCAAGGAAACTTCGCCCTTAAAGCCTTTTAAAATTGCTTTATAATTTTTTAAAGTTTCATCAAATTTTTCGTCAAGCTCAGATAATTTTCCAAATCTGCTAATTTCAATTCCTAAGCCTAATTCTTCAGCAATTTCAACTGCATGTTCAAAATTATGAAAATCTACAGTTGAAGATATAAACTTTTTGTATTCAGTTTTTGCACCAATAGTCATATAATAAGATTATAGCTTTAAAAAATAAAAATGTACATCTTTGAACTTATTTCAAAAATTAAAAATAATTTTAAAAAGAAAAAGCAAATAGAAGAGCAATTTGAAATTGATGTTTGCTCACATGTTTTTGCACCTTTAGATAGCACTAAAAAATATTTTGCCTGCACAAAATGTGGGCTTGTTGTTGAAAAAACAGAAATTGAAGCTAAAAACTTTTTTATTCAAGAAAATTAAAACAACTTTCCTTGAGTGTTTTTTAAACTTTGCGTTGTCTTAAAGTGCAATTTTGCAACATGTTTAAGCTCTTCAGCACCATATTTATCGCTAAATTTATAACCTGCTTCAATAACTTTATCCGAAGCACCTTTCGGAAAATTCATTTCATATTTCATTCCTAATTTGGAAATATTTTTAACGAATTCTGCCCTTGCAATAATTGAAGCTGCTGCAACAGCCATATCTCTTTCGGCTTTTGTTTCTTGAATTAATTTAATTTTGCTACCTTTTTCTTTTAGAGATGACAAGATAAATTTTTCATCTCCGAATTTGTCGCTAATTGCAATTTCGCATTCTTTTTTCTCTAGAATATTTTCTAAAACTGTGGAATGTCCCCAGGCAAGCAACCTATTTAGATTTTTAAATTTTGTGTAAAGCTCATTATAGCGTGTGTTTCCAATGATTACAATATTATGTATAAATTTATTTTTAATTTCATCTGCTAGGGCTAAAATTTTCTTATCATCAAGTTTTTTAGAGTCTTTTATCCCTAATTCTTCGCAATATTTTGCATCTTCTTTGTTTAAAAGAACGCCAGCGATAACCAATGGTCCAAAGAAATCGCCTTTTCCACTTTCGTCAATTCCTATGTGTGGATAAGCTATATTTGCAAGTTTATCTTGAGAATTTTCGCTACTTCCAAGATTAAAATATTTTTCAAGAATTTTATCTGTGTTTTTTCCCTGAATAACAAACTTGCCTGATTCATAAAAAGTTATTACAGAGTCCATAATTCTTGCTTGATAAATTGTATATTGAGGTTTAAGAAAAAGAGCACCATCTGCTTCAAAATATTTTTCAAGCTCCAAAACCTGCGATTTATCTATTTTTCCACTATATGAATTCATAGGTTAATAATACATTAAATAAGCTTTTTTGCGTGAATGTTAAGTTTTGTAACAAAAAAAGAAAAAACTGAAATTCAATAAAGAATATATACTTTATATATATGTAAGACGAAACACACAAAACTAAAAAACGATAAACATTAATCAAACACGAAATATAACCTTCCTTCCCTTCCTATTTAAAACTTTGCTCCCAAATTTGGGAGTTTTTTTTATTCTTTTTTCTTAATTTGTGCTAGAATTAACTCATTAGTTAGTTAATTAAGGAGTTAATCATGACAAGAAAACCAATTATTGCTGGAAACTGGAAAATGCATAACACAACAGCTGCTTCTCGTGAATTAGTTAAAGGTGTTATGGCTGGTGTTCGTGAATTTGATAAAGAATCTTTACCTGAAATTGTTGTAGCACCTGTGTTTACATCAATTCCTGCAGTTAGTGAAGAAGTTTTTGAAAAATGTGGTTGTGGAAAAGTTGCAGTTGCTTCTCAAAATTGCTACTTTGAAAACAAAGGTGCATTTACAGGTGAAATCTCAATTGAAATGCTTACTGAATTTAAAGTTAGCCATATTATCATTGGACACAGCGAAAGAAGACAATTATTTGGTGAAACTGATGAAAACATCAACTTAAAAGCAAAAGCAATTTTGGCTAATGGCTTAACACCAATTATTTGCTGTGGTGAATCTTTAGAACAAAGAGAAGCTGGCGTTACAGATGCTCATATTGCTTCTCAAATTGTTAAAGCACTAGAAGGAATTGCTCCAGAAGATGTTGTTAAATGCGTTATTGCATATGAACCAATTTGGGCAATTGGAACTGGCAAAACTTGCGACAGCACTGAAGCAAACAGAGTTATTGCACACATCAGAGCAACAGTTGCTCAAGTTGCTGGCAAAGAAAATGCTCAAAAAGTTAGAATCCTTTATGGTGGTTCTGTTAAACCTTCAACAATTAAAGAACAAATGGCTCAATCTGATATTGACGGTGCTTTAGTTGGTGGTGCTAGCTTAAAAGCTGAAGATTTTGTAGAAATTATTAAAGGTGCAATGTAAATATGAATAAATTTTATATAACTACAGCAATAGATTATGTAAATGGCGAACCTCACATAGGTCATGCTTATGAAAAAATATTAACCGATATTATTTTTAAGCATTTTAAACAAAGAAGAGATGAGTATTATTTCCTAACAGGAACAGATGAGCACGGAATTAAAATTCAAAAAACTGCTCATAATTTAGGAATTACGCCAAAAGAATTGTGTGATAGAAATTCTTCAAAATTCAGAGCTACTTGGGATGAGCTTGGAATTGAGTATTCAAAATTTATTAGAACAACTGATGCTGACCACAAAAGAACTGTTCAAAAGATTTTTGAAAAACTTTTATCAACAGGCGATATTTATAAAGATAGCTATGAAGGCTTGTATTGCACAGGTTGCGAAAGTTATTTAAGCGAAAAAGATTTAGACGAAAATGGTTGTTGTCCATTACATGGAACAAAACCTGAAGTTATTAAAGAAGAAAACTATTTCTTTAGACTTTCAAAATACAAAGATGCTTTGATTGAACACATTAAAAATAATCCAAAATTTATTGTGCCACAATTTAGAGCTCAAGAGGTTTTGAACCAATTAGAAAACATTGAAGACATTTCTGTTTCTCGTTCTAAAGAAAATGTTCATTGGGGAATTGATGTTTATTCTGACCCAGAGCAAGTTATTTATGTTTGGATAGATGCACTTTCAAACTACATTACTGCATTGGGCTATGTTCCAGATGGAATTGGCGATTTGTTGTTCAATAAATATTGGCCAGCAAATGTTCATGTTGTTGGAAAAGACATTTTGAAATTCCACGCAATTTATTGGCCAGCTTTATTGATGGCTTTAGGTGTAAAACTTCCAAAAACCATTTTTGGTCATGGCTGGATTACAATTAATGAAGCAAAAATGAGCAAATCTGTTGGTAATGTTGTTTCTCCAAAAACAATTATGGAAGCATTTAACCTAGAAAATTCAGACTCTTTAAGATACTACATGGCTGTTTGTGCTATGCAAGGAAAAGATGGCAACTATTCTGATGAAGAATTTAAAGAAAGAGTTAATGCAGACCTTGCAAACAATATGGGCAATTTATTGAATAGAACTCTAAATATGCTTGTTAAATATTTTGATGGTGTTATTGATAAAAACCATATTGTTAAAAATGAATTAACAGAAACTGCCCATGACGCAAGACTTAAGGTTAAAGAACATTTTGATAACTATAGAGTTGCTGAAGCTGCAGCTGAGATTTTGCATGTGGTTGATGAAGCAAATAAATTTGTAAATGACCATGCACCTTGGACATTAGCCAAAGAAGAAAAAATGGAAGAATGTGGACAAGTTCTTTATTCTGTTTTGGATTTAATGGTTTATGTTGGTGTGTTAATTAGACCATATTGCCCTAATATTGCTGCAGAAATAGCTCGTCAATTGAATTTTGATATTGATATGAAACTTGATGAACTTCACCCTAAGATGATTCCAGCTGGAAAGTTAATTTCAAAAGAAGATATCAAACCTGTTTTCTTAAGGCTTGATAGCGAGCTTGCAAAAGATAAAAAATAATTTTAAATTATTTGTAAAATTAAAAGCCCCAAAAATGGGGCTTTTTTGTTGTTTTTGCTTCGTCAAAATTATGTTTGAGATACTTTTTACGCTTGGGTGTCAATTCCTTCAGCTTTTTTTGCTTTAGATTTTTTAGCAATTGTGCTAATTCCCAAGATGCCTGCTACAACCGCAATTGCGCCAGCTGCTACAGGATGCGCTTTAGCCAAGCCCCAAGCTTTTCCAGGTAATTCCTTAAGTTTTCCTAAAATACCTGTTTTAGCTGTTTCCTCTGTTGCTTCTTGAGCTGTCTTTTTAACTGTATATTTTACGCCAGGTTTTATTAAAGAACCATCAGCTGTTGGCTTTTTTGCCTTTAATTTTTTACCAGATTCTTTTATTCTTTGTCCCGCTGCTGTTAAGCTACCAGTTGCTGTAATTCCTTGCATTGCCATATTTCTAGCTCCTCCTATTTTCCGTTCCTTACATATAAAAAAACATGTTGAGCTTGATAATTGCCCAACATGTTTTAATTATTAAGAAATGTAAACTTATGCTTTTGGTTTCATTGTAGGGAATGCTATAACATCTCTAATTGATGGAGAATCAGTTAAAAGCATAACCAATCTATCAATTCCGATTCCCATACCTCCAGCAGGTGGCATTGCAT